>JBEKKP010000080.1:0-11687 GCA_050010655.1 Candidatus Dormibacteria bacterium | reverse complement strand
GCGCTCGAGTTTCTCGGCCTCTCGCCGGCCGGGAGCAACGCCGTCCCGGCAACCCACCCGGACAAGGCAGCGGTGGCCGAAGCTGCAGGGCGCCTGGCGGTACGCCTCGTGGAGGAGGGGACCAACGCTCGCTCGATCGCCACTCGCGATGCTTTTGAGAATGCTGTCGCCTCGTTCTCGGCGTCGGGTGGCTCGACCAACGCGGTGCTCCACCTCCTCGCCATCGCAGCGGAAGCCGGCGTCAAGCTCGAGATCGACGACTTCGACGCCATCTGCGCGCGGACGCCGATCCTCGTCGACATCCGCCCGGCGGGTCGCTTTGTCGCGACGGACGTCTTCGCGGCGGGAGGGCTCGCCGTCCTGATGCAGCGAATGCTCGAGCTCGGGCTGCTCCACGGCGACGCGATGACCGTCGACGGCCGGACGATCGCCGAGGTTGCGGCCGCCGCGACGGAGACGCCGGGGCAGCAGGTGATCCGCCCTGCCGATGCGCCGCTTCGCCACCACGGTGGGATCGCCGTGCTGCGGGGCAACCTCGCAGCCGACGGGTGCGTGGTCAAGCTCGCCGGCAACGATCGCGAGACCCACCGCGGCCCCGCGCGTGTCTTCGACTCGGAAGAGGACGCCTTCGCGTCCGTTCGCGACGGCGGCGTGCACGCCGGCGATGTCGTCGTGATCCGTTATGAGGGGCCGGTTGGCGGACCCGGCATGCGCGAGATGCTCGGCGTGACGAGCGCGATTGTCGGCGCGGGCCTCGGCGACGAGGTGGCGCTCATCACTGACGGACGTTTCTCAGGCGCGACGCACGGGTTCATGGTTGCTCACATCGCGCCGGAGGCCGCCCTCGGCGGCGCGCTCGCAGTGGTGCGCGACGGCGACATCGTGAACATCGACGTCACCAAGCACCGGATCGATGTCGAGCTGGATGACGAGGAAATCGCGAACAGGCTCATCGACTGGAAGCCCCCCACCCCGCGCTGGGCGACCGGTGTGTTCGCGAAATATGCCGCCACCGTCTCGTCCGCGAGCTTCGGAGCCGTTACCGGGCGCTGACCCCGAACTTCCCGACAGCCCCGCGCAGGCCGGTGCAGCCGATGCACCCGATACAGCCGACGCAGTCGGAACACCCGATACACGCGATGCAACGGGTGCAGCGCACGCACGCGGCGATCAGCACCGAGCGACGGATCGCAGCGCTGAACAACGTGGCGACACTGCCGCTCACGGCAATGCTGCCGGCGGTCAGGCTGCTCCCGGCGACGGCGACACTGAGACTCGTCGCGGCGCTTCCGGCGACGGCGGCCGACGAACTCGTCAACGCCGAGCCCGCAACGGCGGCTGAATCGAGGGTCACCGCGGATCCGGCGACGGCGGACGAACGGCGCGTGGCCACGCTGCCCGCGACTGCCGCGCTGTCGACCGTGTACACGCTCCCTGCGACAGCCACGCTCGAACGGGTCTTGAGCGACCCCGCGACGTCATCCCATTCCTCGTCATCCGCCGCGAACTCCCGGCGCATCGCGATCACCCGCGCGACCGCCGTCGCGGCGATGACGGCGAAGCCCACGACCAGCACCACGCGTTTGGGTCGAATCTCTGGCATGCGCCCAGTCTAAGCGGGGACGGCGCGCGGCGCTCCGGCGCTGGGCTGCCTGCGCGTGGTCGTGCGTTCAGCGAGAATCCGCGACCATGACGACCGATCCGGGCGCGATGAGCGAGACGCGCGCGCCGGCTTCCTCGCCGCTGCACACGCGGCTGCTCGTGGCGGAGGACTGGCTCCTCGCCGCGTGGGTAGCGGTTGTGACCCCATTGCTCTTTCGCGCTCAGGGAGGGGAAGGGCCGTTCGACGGCGGTGCACCACTGCTCGGTGTGCTTCGCCTCGCTGCGGTGCTCGGTGCCCTCATCTGCATCGCCGCGCGCCAGGATCCGGCCAGTGCGGCGCCGCGCGGCCGGTCACTCACCAACAGCGGCGCCGTGGGCCCGCTCTGTGGCGGCATGCTCCTCGTTGCGATCAGTGGCTTCACTGCCCTCGACGCCAACTCGGCAGGTGGTGTCGCCGTCATCGCCGTTTTTATCGTCGTGATGGTTGTGGTGCACGAGGCCGTGCCACCGCTCGGCGCCCCGTACCGCCGAGCACTGGTCACGCCGTTCGTGATGGTTTCGGGCGGCCTCTTCTGGACCTTCATCGCCGCGCTCTCCGGCGAGCCCGGATCCGCAACGCCGGCGGCTGTGGTGTCGGATCCGCAAACCGCCGTCGAGGCAATCGCGTTTCTGCTCGCGTTCTCCGCGGTGTTCTACGCGATGCTCGTGTACGCGCCGCGCCAGGTTGCCGAGCGCGATGGCGGCCTCTTGACGTGGGTGCTGCGGTATGCCCTGTTCGTCGCGGGTGTCGCGTTCGGCCTTGCCTGGCCGCGACTGTTCGGCGGATAGTCCAGGCTCAGAGGAGCCCGGATCCGACCTCCACCTCGACCGGTGTGGGACCGCCGAGGTCCGTGGCCACTTCCGAGCCGACGGGCTCGTCCTGCGCGGGAATGCCGCGCGCCTTGGTCCGGAGCGGGACCTCCTTGATGAACAGCGTCAGCACGAACGCGATCACGAGGATCGGCACCGCCGTGAGGAACACGACATGCAGCGACTCCGAGACCGCGTAGACGAGGCCCGTGTGAATCGCCGGTGGGAGATGTGCCAGTTGCGCCGGGTTGCCCTCGAGCGATGCTGGATTGATCCCGGAGTGGAGTGCACTTGCCGGCAGGTTCTTCTTGAGGTTGGAGGCGAGTTGATTGCTGAAGATCGCACCGAAGATCGCAACACCGAACGACGCGCCCATCGAACGAAGGAAGGTGGCTGAACTCGTTCCCACGCCGAGGTCCCGCTGCTCCACAGCGTTCTGGACGGCGATGACCAGCACCTGCATGACGCAGCCGAGTCCGAGGCCGAGCACGACCATGTACAGCGAGAGGAAGACGCGTGGGGTCGTCGGGTCGATGGTCGACAGCAGGAAGACACCAAGTGCCGCGAGGGCTGTGCCGATGACCGGGAAGATCTTGTATCGCCCGCGGCGGCTGATGATCTGCCCGCTCGAGATCGACGCGACGAGCAGACCCGCCATGAGCGGCAGGATGTTGAGCCCGGAGCTCGTCGCACTCGCGCCGTCGACCAGCTGCAGGAAGACCGGGAGGAACGTGATCGCGCCGAACATCGCGAAGCCGATCACGAAACCGACGCTGCTCGCGACGTTGAAGACCTGGATCCGGAAGAGCCGGAACGGCAGGATCGGCTCGGTGACGCGCCGCTCGGTCACGACGAAGCACGCAAGCATGGCCGCGCCGAGCACGGCGAGCCCGATGATCGGGAACGACGCCCACGCGTATTGCGTGCCGCCCCACGTGGTCAAAAGGATCAGCGACGAGGCGCCGGCGGCAAGGAAGAAGGCGCCGAGCCAGTCGATGCTGTGGGAGATGCGCCGCGTCGAGGTCTTCAGGACGGTCGCGGTGACGAACAGCGCCACGGCGGCGATCGGCACGTTGATGTAAAAGATCCAGCGCCAGGACACGTCGTCGGTGAGGAACCCGCCGATGAGCGGCCCGGCCACGCTCGCGAGCGCGAAGACGCCGCCCATCCACCCCTGGTACTTCCCGCGCTCGCGGGGTGGAACGACGTCGCCGATGATCGCCTGGGCTCCCACCATCAGACCACCGGCGCCGATGCCCTGGACGGCGCGGAAGCCGATGAGCTCGAGCATGTTCTGCGACAGGCCGGCGAGCATCGAGCCGACGATGAAGATGACGATCGCGGCCTGGAACAGGAACTTCCGGCCGTACAGATCTCCGAGCTTGCCGTAGAGCGGTGTGGAGACCGTCGATGCCAGCAGGTACGAGGTCACGACCCAGGAGAGCTGGTTGAGACCGCCCAAATCGCCGACGATGGTCGGCAGCGACGTGGCGACGATCGTCTGGTCGAGAGCTGCGAGCAGCATGCCCAGCATGAGGGCGCCGAGGACTGCATAGATCTGGCGCTGCGTCATGCGGTTGCCCTCCGTAGGTGCTCTCCCGCACCGCCGCCATGCGTTGTCGCGGCGATGCGCTCGGTCAGGTCGACATAGGTCAGCAATTCTTCGTCAGTCAGGCTCATGAACACTTCCATCGATGCTCTGCGCATCCCCGCTTTGAAGCGGGTGGCGAGATCCTTTGCGCGCTCGGTTGGGACAACGTGTTGCACTCGGCGATCTCGAGCGTCACGCACCCGAGTCACCAGACCGCTGCGCTCGAGACGGTCGACGAGCTGTGTGGCGCCGCTCAGCCCGATTCCCTGCGATTCCGCGACCTCACGCATGCTCATGACGTCACCGCTGAGGAGCCGCCGGACCACCTCCATCTGGTGGATCGTCGTGCCGCCCACCTCGGCCAACTCCGCCTGGAGGCTCGGCGACGAGGCGTCAATGAACCGGCGTCGAAGCTCGCCCTGAGCGGTCATCAGGCGTTCGAGGAGTACCGCGCGGTCCTTCATGTCGCACATAATACATCACATGAAGTATTTATCGCAAGCGGTCAGCGGTTCGCCCTTCCGGCAGCGGCGAGGATGGCCTCGCGCTGTGCGGGCTCCAGGTACTTGACCGCCTCGCGCAGCGTCACTCCCGAGGCGCGGCCCGCGCGAGGGAGCACCCAGCGGTAACAGCTGCGCGAGCAACGCGGAGCGACGAATCCAGAAGTTCGCGTGCACCGCCCACGCGTCGATGCGCTACCCGAGCTCCGGGTACTTGATGAGGAGTGATCCGGCGGCATGGCCGGCGAGGTCGTCGACGTAGGCCCAGGTCTCGGGCGGTTGCTTCAGCGTCGATCATGACCGCGGATGATGCGACGCCCGCTGACGCGCTCGCCGGTCACGGGGTGTCGCGACGATCGGGTATAAGTCGCGGGACAGACCAGGCGGCTTGGATGACACGGTCGACGAGCCGGTACCGGAGGGAGCACATCATGGGTAGCCCCATCGTTCATTTCGAGGTCATCGGCAAGGATGCCGCCGGGCTCAGGGAGTTCTACACCGAGTTGTTCGGCTGGGAGATTGGTGAACTGATGCCGGATATGGGCAACTACGGGCTCATCGACGGCGCGTCGAGTGGTCTCGCCGGCGGCGTCGGGCAGTCCGACGACAAGCCGCGCGTGACGGTGTACGCGCAGGTGCCCGATCTCCAGGCAACGCTCGACAAAGTGGTTGCGCTTGGCGGCGCAGTTGTTATGCCGCCGACGGAGATCCCCGGTGTGACGTGGCTCGCGCTCTTCACGGACCCGGACGGCAACGTTTTCGGCTTGACCAAAGGCAGCTGATCACAAGCGGCAGATGAGACGCGCGCAGCGGCGCCGTCTCGTCGCGCCGTCGTTCCCGTCACCATTGGCGGCGCCGTGATCCAGCATCCCTCCGCGAGCTTCGCGTTCACCGCTCGCTGCCGCATCGTCAACCGGCCCGGAATGCTCGGGCAGCTCACGTCGGCGATCGGGAGCATCGGCGGCGACATCCGCGCCCTCGACATCGTCCGCGTGGAGGGGAGCGGGATCGTCCGCGACATCACCGTCCTTGCGGCAGACGCGGATCACGCGCAGCGGCTGATCAAGGGGATGTCGTCGGTGCCGGGTGTCGAGGTGCTCGAGTACTCGGATCGCACCTTCCTCGCCCATCTCGGCGGCAAGATCGAGGTGACCCCGCGCCATGCGATCCGCACGCGCGATGACCTGTCCATGGTGTACACGCCGGGAGTCGCGAGGATCTGCCTCGCGATCGCCGAGGATCCGCGGCGCGTGCGCAACCTCACGATCAAGCGGAACTCGGTCGCGATTGTCAGCGACGGCAGCGCCGTGCTCGGCCTCGGCAACATCGGGCCCGATGCCGCGATTCCAGTGATGGAAGGCAAGTCGATGCTCTTCAAGGAGTTCGGCAACGTGGACGCGTTTCCGATCTGCCTCGCCACGCAGGACGTCGACGCGATCGTCGAGACCGTGGTCAACATCGCGCCGATCTTCGGTGGCATCAACCTCGAGGACATCGCCGCGCCGCGGTGCTTCGAGATCGAGCGCCGCCTCACCCAACTGCTCGACATTCCGGTGTTCCACGACGACCAGCACGGCACGGCCATCGTGGTCACGGCCGCGCTCATCAACGCGCTCGCGATCGTCGGCAAGCGTCTCGAGGACGTGCGCGTGGTCTCGCTCGGCGTCGGTGCCGCGGGAACCGCCGTCTCGAAGCTGCTCCTGGCAGCAGGGGTCGGCAACATCATGGGTGTCGACCGCATCGGGATCCTCAGCGAGGACATGCCCGATCTCAGCGCGGCACAACGGGACTACGCGGCGATCACCAACCGCGAACACCTGACCGGCGGCTTGCGCGAGGCGCTCATCGGGGCTGACGTCT
The DNA here is from genome assembly GCA_050010655.1 of Candidatus Dormibacteria bacterium. Lineage (GTDB taxonomy): Bacteria > Chloroflexota > Dormibacteria > Aeolococcales > Aeolococcaceae > Palsa-851. The sequence continues at coordinate 5,285 of JBEKKP010000080.1, read as the reverse complement.
TCATCGGTACCAGCGTCGGCGGAGCGCTCGACCCGGAACTCGTCAGCCTGATGGCACCCGGTTCCGTCGTGTTCGCGCTTGCCAATCCGGAGCCCGAGGTGCAGCCCGAGGCGATCGAGGGCCTCGCCGCGGTCATCGCCACCGGGCGCAGTGACTACCCCAACCAGATCAACAACGTCCTCTGCTTCCCCGGCTTCTTCCGGGGCCTGCTCGACTGCGGCGCAGGGCAGATCACCGACGGCATGAAACTCGCCGCGGCGCACGCGATCGCCGGTGTCGTCGGCGCCGACCTCCACCCCGAATACATCATTCCATCCGTCTTCAACAGGGAGGTTGCACCGGCCGTCGCTGCTGCGGTGAGCGGTGAGGCACGGCGCCGCGGCCTCGCCCGTGAGGATTCGGAGCTCATCGATCCATTGCACGTCGCAGGCGCGCGTCGAGACCTGATTCCCTGACGCCGACGGTCGGGGGTTTTCCACACCCGGGCTGCTCCCGGACGTCTCTGGACGGGCGAATGATCTCGTGAGTTATCCACAGGAGGGTGTGGAAACGTCGGGGATACCTAGGGCAGCGGCACCGTGACGTCGCCGTTCTGCTGAAGGAGCTGGTCCCATGTGTCGAACGACATGCAGAACCTGCCGCCGACGCCGAACACCGTGCCCCAGCTGTTCCAGAACCACACCAGCTTGTTGGGCGCGTCGATCTGGTCTGCCACCACCTCGTGTCCGCCACGCACCGTTGCCCCGGGCGCGATCACGACGAGCCCGTCTGTCGACGGCGTGTCGAAGCTGGTGTACCAGCTGATCCCGGTGATCACCGGCCGGAGCACGAGCGCGAGCAGCGCTTTCTCGATGCCGAAGGCATGCGTGTACGACGCGATCCAGCCAAGCTGCTTCGCCGCCTTGCAGACTTCCAGTCCGCTGCCGCCGGGATCGTTCGGCGGATACGGATCGCCTTCCAGCTTGGTCTCCAACTCGTAAAGGGTGATCGCGTTCGCCTCGGTGCGCGGCGAGCCGCCGGTGAAGTCGGGAGACGAGTTCAGTGCACCGCAGAGGGCATTGGCGGTGCACGAGCCGATGTCGCCCTGGTTGAGCGGCAGCCCGAACGCCTGGTGCACGACGCTGGTGATGGCGGCTGCGCCGTCTGCGGGGAAGTCTCGCGAGCGAGGGTCGTGGACGATGTGCCGGCCGAGCCGTTTGCCCGGCGTCACCTGCTCAGGGATGACCTCTCGGATCACGTCACCATCCATGGCTCCATTCCTCCGTGACGACGAGTGCCGGTCCCACGGCGCCGAGGCGCGAGCGTCCGGGAAGCAATCTTCCTGCGGCTCCGGAATGGAGTCAATTTGACGCAGACACTCGGGCCGGTGATGCCAAACTCCCATCGCTGATGGACATCGAGGAACAGATCGTGCGGATCCGACAGGATGGCGAAGCGCTCGCTCTGGCGGCCGAGGCCGTGCCGCTCGACGCGCGTGTGCCAGGTTGCCCGGACTGGGACGTCGAGGCACTGGTGCGCCACATCGGCGACGTGCATCGCTGGGCGGCGGCCGTCGTGCGGGATCGTGTTCAGGAACGCCTGCGCCTCGACTCCGAGGGACCGGCCGGACGAGACGCGCTGCTCGAGTGGTACCGCCAGGGCTGCAGCGCTCTCATCGAGGCGCTCGAGGCTGCCTCGCCCGATGACGCCTTCTGGTTCTGGGGACCCGCGCCCAACGCGCTGGCCTTCTGGGCGCGACGTCAGGCCAACGAGACAGCGGTGCACCGTTGCGACGCCGAGTCCGCACGCGGCGCGATCACGCCGCTCGCGACTGTGGAGGCGGCCGATGCAATCGACGAGTGGTTCGGTCTGGCCGTCCGGCGTGCGAAGGCGCCTGACGGCGATGGACGGATCATCCGGCTCGCGGCCACCAACAACGCAACCACGTGGAACGTGAGGCTGGGGGAGAAGGTCGAGGTCGTCACCGATATGCGAGGGAACGCACAGTGCGAACTCCGCGGGGCGGCGTCCGATCTCTTTCTCTGGTCGATGAACCGGCAGGGGACAGAACGCCTCACGGTCACCGGTGACGAAAGCCTGCTGCAGGTTTGGGCCGACAATGTCCGATTCTGACTCGGGGAGTGCGCAAGCACACACTCCGAGCGCCGGGGAGATCCGCATTCGTGCGGCCACAATCGGTGAGCCGCAACGCCTCGACGGGCAGATCGAGCTCTGCGCGTACGACGTGTCATGGCCGAGCCTCTACGATCGCGAAGCGCAGCGCGTCAACGCCGCGCTCGGCCACCAGGTGCTCCGTCTCGAGCACGTCGGATCAACGTCGGTACCAGGACTTCCGGCCAAACCGATCATCGACATGCTGCTGGTTGTCGCCGACTCCGGGCGCGAGGATGCGTATGTGCCGCCGATGGAGGCCGCCGGATATGTGCTGCGCATCCGCGAGCCGGACTGGTACCAACACCGGCTCTTCAAAGGCCCGGATACGAACATCAACCTGCACGTCTTCTCGACCGGCTGCGTCGAGATCGAGCGGATGCCGGGATTCCGCGATCACCTGCGTTCCAGCGATTCCGACCGTGCGCTGTATGCGGAAACCAAGCGTGAGCTCGCTTCCCGGCACTGGAACTACGTGCAGGAGTACGCGGACGCCAAGACCGAGGTGGTGGAAGCGATCATCGCCCGGGCGTCGGACACTGCCGGGTCATGAGACGCGCGCGACAGCAATCTCGTACAGCGCATACGACGTCCCGTTGATGACCTTCTCGTCAACGGTGACGAAGCCGAAGCGCTCGTAGTACCTGCGGATGCCCGGGTTGTCCTGAAGACAGTCCAGCCGGACGAACGAGCGTCCGCGCCGCCGCGCCTCGTCGATGCACCAGAGCAGCGCGCTCCGGCCAGCGCCCGCGGCCGCGCGCCGGACCGCGAAGCGGTGCACGTACAGTGCGTCGTTGCCGGCGTCCGGCCAGAACATGGGATCGACTTCGAGCAACGAGATAGTCGCCACCACCTCATCACCGCGCCAGACGAGATACAGGGCGCCTACGGCGATGTCGCCGAGCAGATGCGAGACGCCCCGGCTGTCCGGACCGGCGAAGGTACCGGGAATCCAGTTCGGAAACCCTTCCGACGTTCCCCAGGCAGCCACCTCTTCGATGATGCTCGCGCTGATGTCGGGGGTCTTGGACTGCTCCACGCGAAGGCCGGCGTCAGGTTGCGGGGGATCGCTCACGCGTCGAGGGTAGCGGCGTGGAGGCGCGATGCGGAGGGTCAGCTCGCCTGCGCGGTCGCGTCGGCGACCGCCTGGATCTCCTCGAGTCCGTAGAGGAAATGCGCGCGCCGGACTTGGTCGAGCGCCGCGTCGTCAACGTCGTTCTGCGGTGCCGGAGCGGGTGCCGCAGAACTCTGCGTCGCCGGCCGCGCAACGAGGCTCGCATCGACATCCTCGAGCCCGCCACCCACCGGGATGTATCCGAGATCCTTGCTGTCCGCGACCCTCATCATCCATCGCGCCACTCCGGCACTGATCGGCGACAGGACCTCCTGGTCGAGCCATTGCATGTCGGCTTCCGTCGGCGCGCTCAGTTCGCGGTTGAATGGCGGCGGGAGGACGTTGACATCGTGGCCGTTGACCTGGATGCGAATCTCGGTCGGCCGGTCTTCGTCAGAGCTGATGCAGACACGGATCGTCACGCTGGTCGGCGAGAGCGTCTTCCACTGTTTTTCCCAGACCCTGCTGTGGGTCACCGGGTTGAACCGGCGCCGCACCGGCTCGGCGACCAGCATCTCGCCATTCAGCGCGCAGAACACGTTGAGAGTCGCGATCACCTCATCGGCCGCTGCCGACGAAATCCATTGCAGGATCGGCACCGTTCGGCTGTCGACGTCGGGGTGCGACGCAGCGCCGAATTCCCATTCGATCGCCTGCATTGCATGCGCATGAAGCGCGCAGTAGATCTTGCCGTCGACGACGCTGCGATCCGCCGGACACCACGCTGTCTTGCAGCGGCGGCCGCGCCGATCGACGTAGCAGCAGGGCATGCCGACGAGCGATGAACATCGCAGCGCCGAGCACGGCTGATTGCCCGCTGCGGTTTCCGGGTGGCGCACCGAGTCGTCCCGGCCGGCAGCTGTGCGCTGCTCGGTCGCGCCTGTTCGCCACCTCAGCATTTCATGACCCACGTTCTATTCGGGCGGATTGCTCGATGTCGCACCATGCTAGGCGGCGCTCGATGCTCCTTATGGCGACCCTGTAACAGTCGTGACGCCGTGCATCAGGGCTGTCCGGGTTCGCGTGTCGAGCGGCGTTTCTGGGTGATCTTGCGAATGCCCTCGACCTCGGCTGTTGGCTCGCGATGCGGTGGCCGCTCCGGAGGCTGCAGCCGTGGCGGGAGATTCCTACGCGGCCCTGCCCAGAGCGCCGGCGGAGCGTTCACCGCGTCGGCGATCCTGTACGCGTTCGACTCGTAGTTGACGCGCCACCCGCGGAAGTGGACCCACGACTCCGCGGCATCACGCTGCATCGTCCAGCCCACGTGCTCGAGGTGGTGGATGGCGTCCTGAAAGTTGTCCTCGGTCAGCGTGATCGGATCGTTCGGCTTTGGGTCCGGGTCGAAGTCGAGGCCCACCACAACCGCGAGATCGCGCAAGCACACGTATCCCATGCGCAGAAATGCACGCGCCTCGGAGGGCGCCAGCAGCGGCTGTGTCGCCAGCTGGAGCGCGGCCGCATCCATGACAGCGAGCAGCGCGATGACCCAGGAGCGGTACGGATGCGGCGACCGGAACCAGAGCAACACCGGGTACGAGGAATGCGTCTCCGCGACGTCGGCCGCCCACTCCTCCCATCGCACGTAGAGGGTCGCAAGACTTTTGACGTTGTCCACCAACTCGCTACGGGCGAGCAGCTCCGGGCCCCACGCGGGTGAGCCGGCCCGGCTGTCGAGCATGGTGACGAGTGTTTCGCGCCGGTTGAACGCGCCGTAGAGAACAGGCAGATACGCGATCTGCAGCGCGACGATCGTCAATCCCGCCGCCGCCGCACAGAACACGAGAAATCGCGGCGCAGCCCCGGACTCGGCTGCGAATCCGAGCGTGAACAACGAGGATCCGCTGATGGTGATGGCATGGACGAGCCCACCGGTATGCACGAATGGCCAGAGCATCAGGGCAAAGCCGATGAGCAGCGCCGCCAGCCACACACCGAGGATGACGATGAGATAGACGGGCGCCTGGAGCGCGAGGAACCTGTCGCGCGCTTCGTATGTCTCGAAGCGATGTGAGACGCTCGA
>JBEKKP010000079.1:0-11734 GCA_050010655.1 Candidatus Dormibacteria bacterium | reverse complement strand
AGCTGGTAGGGTCTTGGGCGCTCGCGATTTGGGCAGGGGTCGAGTTGGCTACGTCCGCGATGGTCATGGGTCCGAACTGACGGGCTGCGTCGACCGGATCGATTCCATCCGCTATGGCGCTTAACACGGGGTACTTGATGTTGACCGGCGGTGGCGTTCCGGTCTTGTCGATCGACCCCGAGGTCGAAGCTCGAGACAGACCAGAGAGCAGCGAGCCAGACGTACCTGAAGGCAACGACGTCCAGGTTCTGGTCACGCCCGCCTGGTTGGTGCAGGTGACTGGCGTGAACCCACTGCCGCAGGCGCACAGGAGGAACCCTGCGAACGGGACGAGAAGAAGTGCTCTCATCGAGTTTCCACCCAGTATCCACCGAAATCCGTGCTCAGGTTGGTCCGCCTCGAAGGTCCGTGAGCAGACCGTGAGCACCCACAGCCGCTTCCAGCAGCCGTTCGTCAGGCTCACCAATGTTGCGATCGTTTGGCGGAGGGAGAGGGATTCGAACCCCCGGTGGCTCTGACACCACTGCGGTTTTCAAGACCGCTCCGTTCAACCGCTCCGGCATCCCTCCGCGTGGGCGAACCACAGTCTAAGGCGCGCGACCGGCCCATCCTGACGGCCGACGTCACCCTACCCAATTGACGAACGATCTCGGGAGGGTGACCATGACCGACATGGTCGCCGTCATCATCGTCACCGCTTGCGTCGGCGTGTTCCTGGTAGGGCTCTTCTGGTATGGCGTCCGGGGCGAGCAGAACGTCGACCCGGCACTCGGGAGCAACATGCCCTACCCGGAGGGCTTTGGACGGACGGGAGCAGGCCAGCCCTTCATGGCGACCGTCGTTGTCAGTGATGCCGAGCAGTTCCGGCGCAACGCTGATCGCGAGCTGACCCGGATGCTGAAGCGCCCCGAGGTCAAGGCGCGAAGCTGGATGGAGGAGCCCGGTGCAATGGAGGCAGCAGGACTCGCCGATGCGCCGGATCCGTCGACCGAAGCGGGAGTGCCCGCAGACCCGCCGCTCCATCCCCACAAGCACAAGAAACGCCACTAACCGTTTGGGGTCATCGCCTCGAGTTGGTCGGCGTGCTCCTCGAGGTGGCCGACGAGGTATTGGTTGACCAGTGCGTCGACGGTCATCGCCCCGCGTGTCGGGTGAAGGCCGCGGATATCCCACTGGTCGGGTGCGATGCTCGCGAGAAAGCCGCGGAGCTCGGCGATGCCGGCGCTCGTGTCCGTCCAGAGCACAAACACAGCCTCGCGTCGGTTGCGCTCGATTGCTCCGATGCGTTCCGGGTCGCTTTTGGTGCGCCCGAACGGAACCGGCTCGCCCGACGGCTGACCGCGCAGCACGGGTTTCGCCTGCTGGATCCAGTACGGAATGAACTCCGAGAGATGCGCCCACACCTGGCCGCGATCCCAGCGCTCACCGCTCTCGGGATCTGCCTCGGTGATTTCACCAGGTGCCGGCTCATTCAACGACGCAGCCGAAAGCCTGGCCTCGACTGCGTCGAGACGCGCGAGGTATGCGTCCCGCGTGTTCATCGCAGCGGCCGCAATGCTTCGCCGGCAATCACGGTGTTACGCAGCGTTCCGAGCCGCTCGACGCTCAGCTCGACGACATCGCCGGGCCGCAACCACGGGTAGCGATCAACGCCGTGCACGAGCGACAACTCCAGGATGCACCCGGTCCCGCACGTGCCGGAACCGATCACATCGCCCGTCTCGATCCGCGTGCCGCGCGACGCGTACGCGAGCATCTCGCCGAAGCTCCAGTAGATGTCCGCGAGTGATGCGCGTGAGTATTCGACGCCGTTGACCGTTGCGGTCATCGCCAGGTCATAGCTCTTGTCGCGGCGTGTGTCTGCCAGCTCGTCCGGTGTGACGAACACCGGGCCGATCGACGTCGCGAAGTCCTTGCCCTTCACCGGTCCCATGCTCAGTTTCATCTCGCGACGCTGGATGTCGCGCGCACTCCAGTCGTTCATCACGCAGTACCCGGCGATCGAGCGTTCCGCAGCGTCGGGGTCGAGATCGGCGCCGCCCATGCCAACCACCGCCGCAACCTCGAGCTCGTAGTCCAATTCGGCGCTCCCGGGTGGCAGTGCGACGTCATCATCGGGGCCACAGATGGCGTACGGGTTGCTGAAATAGAAGACGGGCAACTCGTACCAGTCGGGATCCATCTCGAGGCCGCGCCGCTGACGCGCGGTCCGCACGTGCTGCTCGAACGCGTAGAAATCGCGCACCGTCGGCGGATGCGGAATCGGTGCGCGCAAACGGACGGCGTCGAGCTCAAACACATCACGCGCATCGCGACGCACCACATCACCCTCGGCAGCGAGTCGGCTGCCGTCATCGCCGAGCAATCCGAGCAGCGTCACGCCAGGCGCGCATGCATGCACACGCCCGTCAACCAACAGCCCTGCACGCTCATCCGCGTGATCAGGCCTGGTGAAGGTCACCCAGCGCACTGACGCCTTCGCCTTCGCTCGAGGACCGCGAGCAGGATTGCAGCTGCGATGACAAGCAGTAACGCAACGACAAGGAACGGCGCGACATCAAGGCCGCGCGAGATACTCGTCGCTCCGGCCAGCAGCCCGACACTCGCCGCGGCCAAACCGGCGCTGTCCTCTGAGCTGAACACGCTCGTCGTTCGGACGTGATAGAGCGGCACCCACGCAACAGGCTTCGTCGCCGGCAGAACGGTGACGAGCGGGACAGCGGTAGAGGCTTTCACGACGACCTGATGCACGGGGGCTGGAGGAGGTGGCGGGGCCTCGTTGGCGGTGCGCTCGATGACGATGGCCATGCTGCCGTAGATGGTGAAGGTTCGAGCGAACTGCGCCATCGTCGTGCCGTTGTAGGAGCCCGTGAGCGGATCGCTGAACTCAAGCGTTCCGGCAGTGGGATCGACTCCCATCAAGACCACGACGTGGCCGGCCTCCGTCCACGGGATGATCCGGCCGTCCCACGCCGTCCACGTCCGCGGGGTCTGGTAGGCGTAATCGACGGTCGTCCAGACGAGAACCGGGTGCCCGGCCTCGACGGCGGCGTAGAGCGCCTGCGGATTCCAACCCGTGAGCTGCGCCGCCACCGGGACTCCGAGCGCCTTCGCCTCCTGCGCGACCACCGGTGCGTACGCCCCCCAGCCGGCGTATTCGGTCCAGTGCGGATTGCTCCCGGGCTCCGAGCCCATGACGTGGCCGACGAAGTCCTTGTACGGGTCACCCCACTCGGCGGGCAGGCCGTCGGCGCCAAGCACTGGGGCACGGGTATCCACGGGGAAGTGATCCTGGACGTACTGCTGCGTGGTATGGACGCCAACGGACGCGAGCGCGATCGTCAGCGACGTGGCCTCGCAGTCGAGGGGCATCTGCATGCGCTGCGTCCCAACGGGCAGCCGGAACATGGCGGCATCGGCCGTGATCGGGGCCGTCGCAAGCGCCACGGCGCCCATCCCGAGGGCGACGATTGCGGCGATCCCCCTCCGTGCATGGACCACCCGCCTACTCTACGAGCCGGCGGAAGTTGGATGGTGGCGAGCGGGACACGACATATACTGGCCCCGGCCTGGGGAGGTGGCTGAGCGGCCGAAAGCGCCCGCCTGCTAAGCGGGTGAGGGATGTTAAGTCCCTCCGGGGGTTCGAATCCCCCCCTTCCCGCCAGGCCGCCTCGGGGGATCTCTACGACCGAGCCTTGCCGGCAGATCCGAACAGATCGATGCGGTTTTCGACGACGTCCTGCACAGCGCGGATCACCGGTTCAATGAGCTTCACGATCGCGAACTCGTCGGGGTTGGCTCGCAACTGCTGCTCGAGTGTTGTGCGGTATGCATAGCGCATATCGGAGTTGATGTTGATTTTGCTGACGCCGATTTGGGCAGCGCTTTGAAAGTAGTGGCCGGGCGTGCCGCTGCCGCCGTGCAGGCTGATGTTGACGTCGATCGCGTCTCGGATCGTTTGCAGCAGCGCTAGATCGAGTTGCTTCGGGACCGGGTAGCGGCCGTGCAAGTTGCCCACGGCCGCGGCAAACGTGTCGATGCCGGTTGCATCGACGAAGTACCGCGCGCCCTCGGGAGTCGAGAACGTGCTCGCGATCGCCTTGTAGTCGATGGGCTCGTCGTGCACGTTGGAACTGCCGCTGAAGTAGTGCGGCTCGCTCTCCACGAGGGCTCCGGTTGTGTGCGCCGCGTAATCCACGACCGCGCGCGTCGCCTCGATGATCTCGGCGTCGGACGCGTCTCGTTGTGCCTGGCTGTAGTCGATGTGGACAAACTCGAAGCCGGCGTCAATGCCAGCTTTGGCGGCGTCGACGCTCGGAGAGTGGTCGAGGTTGATGTACATCTCCACCCCGAGCTCCGCGCGGTAGTTGTCGACCAGGGAACGGATATTCCGCAGGCCGATGACGGCGACCTCCCCGTGGCTCACCTCCACCAACACCGGCGCTCGTCGGGCTTGGGCTGCCCGGGCGATGGCGATCAGCGTCTCCTGGTTGTCGACATTGAACGCCCCCACCGCGAAGTGCTCTTCGCGCGAGCGCTTCATGAGCGCGCGGGCGCCGGCGATGTCGCCGGCTGGAGTGACCGTGCTGGAGGAGGGGGTCATCTGATCGCCACAAGGATGCTCTTCACTCAGCGGCTTCCACGACCTTGGACACGACCCAGCGGTGCTTGCCGATTTGTCGCTCACGCACGAAGCCGAGCTGCTCATACGTTGAGAGAGCGCCGTGAAAGAGAAAGCCGGCGGGTACCGAAGCGGCGTCTTCGGGATAGCCCTCAACACGACCACCGCCGGCGCTTGCGATGAGGTCCAGGGCCCCGGCGAGAGCCGCGGCCCAGACACCCTGGCGCCGGTGACCCTTGCCCACGAAGCAACAGGCGATTCGCCAATCCGGCAGCGCGACCAGTTCCTTCTCGTAGGCGGCTCGGTTCTTGATCCAGGGCAATTCGTCGGGTTTCCCGAACTGGCACCAGCCGACGCAGTCCGCTCCGTCAAAGACCAGGGCCGAGTGAGTCGATCCCTCGCGGACGCGGTCGTGCTTGCGCTCTCGGTTGAGCGGTGAGTTCCCCCTGGCGACGCCCTCGGGATGGAAGCCGATGCACCAGCATCCGCCGAAGACACCGTTGTTGCGTTCGACGAGTGCCTCGAACGCCGGCCAGGTCGACTCGTCGAGAGCGGCGATCTTGTACGGAGGGTTCACAACCCGAGTCTTCGACGAGCTCGCGCACATGATCAAGTCTTTGCTGTTGTGCCGTCGAGCAAGGCCGCGAAGCGTTTCGCGAACAGGTACGCGTCGCCGGGCCATCGCGCCGAGAGGTAGTTGCCGTCCTCGACGACGAATGCGGGCGCATCGTCGTCGAGCGTGCCTCGCCGCGCGTACACGTGTGGACCGTGCTCGAACTGCGCGGGGTCATCGAGCGCGGCGCGCACCTCGTCCTCGACGTACGCGGGATACGTGCGGTAGTAGCGGCCGACGCGCCAGGCGGTGAGCATGTATGCAGTGCGTTCCTGATACTTGAGCAGGCACGTCGTCCGGCGTTTGGCAAGAACGCTGCTTCCAGTGACCGGGTCGCGGCTCCGCGCGAGCACCAGCACGCCGTGGCAGATGGCGCCCACAGGACGATCGAGCTTCCAGAACTGCACGACTCTCTGCTGAAGGAGCGTCGAGCCGAGGTACTGGCGCATTCCCGGGGCGTGGCCGCCGGGCAGCACCAGGCCGTCATATCGGTTCGGGTCTATGGCATCCCATGAGATGGGTGACTGATACTCCGGCGACGCGCACATCTCGCGGTAAAAGGCGATCGGCTCGGGCGCCGCGCCGAGCTTGCCGAACACCACGCCGGAAAGCAAACGGGGATCCGCCGCGGGCGGAGCGCCGCCGTGTTGGGTCGCGAAGGTGATGTCGTGACCGGCACGCGTGAGCAGCCGCCACGGGACCGCCACCTCGGTGACGTCGAAATCGCGGTCGGGCAGGGGAATGAGGGCGTTCATGCAGTTGGTGCGAAGTCAGCAGGCACAATGATGCCTGCCAGCGTCGCCCGGGAGCGGGGACCGATGGAGATCACCATGATGGCAACCACCTACAAGTCGAACGACCCCGACCTCCCGACCGACGAGTTCGCGTTCCTGAGCCGACCCGGACAGGGCGATGCCGGCCATTTCGCGCTCGACGAACAGCCCGATACGATCGCGGAACTGACCCGGACGTTCCTGCTCGCTGTCACCAGCTGAAGAAAGGCGGAGATGAACGCTCGTCGAGTGACCTTCGGTATCAAGACAAGCCAGATCAATCTTGGCTACGACGAGATCCTTCGCGTCTGGAAAGAGGCCGACCAAGTGGCCGTCTTCGAGCACGCGTGGCTCTGGGACCACATGGTGCCGCTTCGCGGCGATGCCAATGGCGCAACGCTCGAGGCGTGGACGCTGCTTTCTGCGCTCGCCGCGCAGACCAGTCGCCTTCGGCTCGGCGTCATCGTGACGAGCAACCGTCTCCGTCACCCGACGCTTCTGGCAAAGATGGCAGCAACTGTCGACATCATCTCCGGCGGTCGGCTGGAGTTCGGCATCGGTGCCGGTGGGAGTCGTGTTCCCGATCCGCAGGTACTGGCATTCGTGCACCGCGAGTACGACGCCTATGGAGTCGACGTCGTCGCTCCATCCGAGGCGCTCGCCGCGCTCGATGAAGCGTGCACCATCGCCAAGCGGATGTGGACGGAAACCGAACCATTCGACTTCGACGGGCGTTGCTATCAACTGCGTGGTGCGATCTGCGAACCGAAGCCGATCCAGCAGCCGCGTCCGCCGATTCTCATCGGTGCGGGCGGCGAGCGCATCGCACTGCGCGTGGTTGCCCAGCACGCCGACGTCTGGAACTGCCCGACAAGCAGCATCGACGAGTTCCGCCACAAGAGCGCGATTCTCGACGAGAACTGTCGCGCGATCGGGCGTGATCCGAGCGAGATCGCACGGTCGATTCAGGTGCTAGTGGCATCGGAAGCGCAGCCTGATCGGCCGGCGCATCTGCCTCCGATACGTACTCCTGCAGAGGTTCGCGACCAGCTCGTGGAGCTGATCGACGCAGGTGTCTCACACGTCGTGCTGGCAGCCCTCCCGCCGATTCCGCCGATCCGCTGGCTGGCCGAGGAGATCGTCGAGCCGGTACTGGCTCAGGTGCGCGCTACGTAACGCAATGAGGACATGGGTTCCGGTACACCCGGATGATCTCGACGGGAGAGCGTCTCAGGTGGTTGGGTCGGTATCCCTGCGCAGCCGGCGCGGCATCCAGCGCCAGACCGCGAGTGCCAGCGCGGCGAGAATGAGCACGGGAATGGCGCTCACGATCCCGTCCAGCACAGCACCGGTGACTGCGACCGCGTTGTGCCAGCCACCGCTCAGACCACTGCTGACCGGGCCAGGAACAACTGCTTCGATTTGCGGGGCGCCACGCTCCGACAGAACGATCGTGGCCGTCGCCATTTCGACCGACGCAGTGAGACCGTTCAACTCTCCCTGATCGGTGTCGATCTGCACTTGCACCGTCTCGATCTGCTGCTCCAGTGTGGTGATGTCGCTGAGCGACGTCGCGTTGGAGAGCAGTGCATCGAGCGCGTGCAGCTGCGCGTGCGCTGACGCGAGCTCCGCGTTCACATCAACGAATTGCGCAGTGTGGTCGATGCTGGAGAAGTCGATTGCCGCGGCAACGAACGTCGACGGCATGCCGTTGAGAAATGACGCGATGTCCGTCGCCGGGATTGCGAGCGTCACCGAGCCACTGACGATGCGACCCTCGCGAACCGGCTCTGTCTCCGAACTCGCGACGTATCCACCGAGTGCGACAGCGCGTGCAATGACACCATCGAACGAGGCAAGGAACGTTCCGGACGGGACCGTGTACGCGGCGCGCACGGAGCGCTGCAGCTCGGCGGTCGGCGGCGTGCCGACCGTGATGTTGGTTGTGGTCGGCGAGGCCGCGCCGGCATGCGCGGGGGCGGCGGCGCCGGCCACGACTCCGTTCGCCGGGAGGCTCGCACCGGAACTCGAGCATGCCGTGAGGAAGACCGCAGCCGCGATCACCAGGGTGCCGGCAACGGCGTGTCGAATGGACATCGGCGGCCTCCGAACGTTTTGCGTGATGCCGATGACACGCCGCCGGAGGTCGCAGAGTTCCCGCCCGCTCGGACCCGCTACTCCGCCGGCTGGCCGGCAGTGGCGAGATCGGCGAGCGCGTCCATCGCCATCTTCAGTTTCGGCCGCGGGACGCTGAAACAGAGACGGATGTGGGACGGCACGCCGAACGCGACCCCCGGCGTGAGCAGGACGCGTCGCTCAGTCAGCGCATCGATGAGCCGGAGCGTGTCGGGCCAGGGGCTGCGGAGCCAGAGATACAGACCACCCTGCGGTTCGTAGGCGTCGAGGCCCTCAGCTCGGACTCGGTCCATGACGATGTCGCGGCGTTCGCGGTATGGGGTGGCGTTGATCTCCCACGACTCGAGGTGGAGGAGCGCGCGCTGCGCGGTTGCGGGCGCGTTGACGAATCCGAGGGCGCGCAACGCCTGCGCAAGTCCGCGATGGGTGTCTGCGCTGACGAGTGACGGATGCAGCACGAGATAGCCGATGCGCTCGCCGGCGACGCCCAGATCCTTGGAGAACGACCTCGCGAGCACGGTGTGCTCATACACGTGGAACGGCTCGACGCGCTGGTGCGGCGGATAGGTCAGGCGCCGGTATACCTCGTCGACGATCAGCAACACCTTGCGGTCGTGCTTGTTGTTGTGCGCCACAAGCAGTGCCGCGAGTCCGGACAACTCGCCGCCGTCGAGCACGTGGCCGCTCGGATTGCACGGCGAGTTCACGATCACCGCGGCTGTGTGCGCGGAGAGCGCGCCATTGATCGCGTCGAGATCCAGGCGCAGATCCGGCCCGGTGGGGACTGGGACAAACCGTGCCGACGCCGTCTCGCAGTACAGGCGGAATTCCGGGAAATATGGTGCAACCCCGATCACGTCATCACCCGGGTCGACGAACGTGCGAATCGCGATAGCGATGGCGGCAGCAGCACCGGGAGTCATCGCGATCGAATCGCTGCTGATCCCCGGGAAATCAACGTCCTCGGCGGCGCGCTCGCGAACGTCTGGATAGCCGAGATTGGGCATGTAGCCGAACCGGCCGACAAAGCGCTCGCGGCTTGCGGCAGCGAATGCCTCGACAACGCTCTGGGGCGCTTCCAGCGGTTGCCCGATGGAGAGGTCCGCGACGGTCTCCTCGCCGTATGCGGCGCGAAGGCGCTCGCCCTCCATGAACATGCGCCGGATCCAGCCACCATCCTGGAGCTGCGCACGCGACCATCGGGAGATCGCCACGTTCAGGCGATGCTGGTCGTGCCGGAAACGCCGCCGGTGTGCCAGCTGAACGGGTAGTCGCGATCGTAGATTTGACGCGCGATCGTGGTGCGGTGCAACGGCCGGAACGTGTCCACCATCACCGCGAGCTCGTCGGTCTCGCGCGGACGGTCGAGCGATGCCTCGAGCGCACCGGGTTGCGGTCCATGGGGAAGTCCGCCGACGTGATGCGTGAACGATCCCTGGCTGATACCGCGCCGCGCCGCGTAATTGCCTTCGACGTAGTACAGGACCTCGTCGGAATCGAGGTTGCTGTGGTGATACGGCAGATGGATCGCCTCGGGATCCCAGTCGAGCTTGCGTGGCACGAAGGAGCAGATGACCAGGTTGTGCGCCTGGAACGTCTGATGGATCGGCGGCGGCACGTGGAAGCGACCCGCGCGCGGCTCGAAGTCGTGGATGTTGAAGGTGACCGGGTAGATCGTCCCGTCCCAGCCGATGACATCGAACGGATGGTGGTCGAGCACGTACCGGCTCACGTGATTCGAGCGCTTGAGCCAGATCTCTGCGGGCCCGTCAACCGGCGCCTCCAGCGCATCAGGGCCGTGAAAATCGCGTTCGCTGAACGGCGAGAACTCGGTGAGCTGCCCGTTGCGCGCGCGGTAGCGATCGGGCACATCCACCAGCCCGGTGACTTCGATGCAGAGGATGCGCACGCCCGTCAGGTCATCGAAGTCGATGCGGTAGATCGTGCCTCGCGGGATCACGATGTAGTCGTGCCGCTTGAATGCGAGACGGCCGAACTGGCTGTGCAGCACGCCGCTGCCCGAGTGCACAAAGAGCACCTCATCGGCCGAGCCGTTGACGTACAGCACCTGCTGCGGAGTCACCGGCGCAACGAGCCCGATGTGCACGTCGTCATTGACGAGCAGCCAGCGCCTTCCGGTGATGACATCGCCCTGCGACGGAAGGTCGAACCCCTTGAGGTGCGCGTTGGTATGCACCTGTTCGTGCTCCGGAGTCATCAGGTCGGCGGGACCTTCGCTCACGTCCTGGGCGCCCTCGGGCATGTTGCGGTGGTAGAGGAGTGAGGACGGCCCGCTGAAGCCTTCGCGTCCGAAGAGCTCCTCGTACGCCAGATGTCCGTCGTTGGCGAAACGCATGTGCCGTTTGGCGGGCACGTCGCCGAGTTGCTTGTACGGTCGCACGCCCAGAGCCTACCGGTTCGGCACTACGCCGGTGTGCCGACGACCTCGAAGATCGCCTCGATTTCCACGGCGGCGCCGAGCGGCAACTGCGCGACGCCGATGGCGCTGCGCGCGTGGCGGCCGCGCTCCTGTCCGAAGACCGCCACGAGCAGGTCGGATGCGCCGTTGACGACAGCGGGCTGCCCGGTGAACGTCGAGCCGCTCTGTACGAAGCCGGTGAGCTTGACCACGGCCACGGTGTCGAGCGTGCCGAGCGCCGCCCGGGCGGTCCCGAGGAGGTCGATAGCGGCGCTGCGGGCGAGGTCGTACCCGGTGTCGGTGTCGACGTCTTCCCCGAGCCGCCCGGTGACCACCGCGCCATCGCGCTTGCCGAGGTGACCGGAAAGGAAGAGCAGCTTGCCTGACTGCCGCGCGGTGACGTAGTTGGCAACCGGCGGTGTGCTTTCGGGGATGACGATGCCGAGCTCGGTGAGGCGCGCGTCGATACTCATTCAGTAGTCCTGGAGGTAGTCGCAGTTGTCTGCAAAGCTCTCGGCGTCGAAGCCGAAGCTTTCGCGGACGGAGTCGGTCCGCGTGATGTTGTGCTTGCCGAGCATCTTGAGCTGATCACGGGTGACCGGTGGATGCTTCAGGAGCTTCTCCATGAAGAAGGCGGCCGGCACCACCATCTGCACCGGGAGATGCACGATCTTGCGATGCAGCCCCAGCGCCGACTTGATCGTATTGACGATGTCCTCGTAGCTCATCTGGTCGGGGCCGCCGATCTCGTAGACACGGTTCGTGGGGCCGCGCTCGAGCGAGATCGTGATACAGCGGGTCACGTCCCCGATCGAGATCGGCTGGAACAGCGTCCTGCCGTCACCGGCGATCGGGATGACCGGGTTGATGCGCATCATTCGGGTCAGGAGCGTGAAGAACCCGTCGCCCGGTCCGAAGATGAGGCCAGGACGCAGCCCGGTGTACGGCACGCCGCTCGCGCGCACCGCCTGCTCGGCGAGCCATTTGCTGAGCAGGTACGGGTATCGAGGGTCCGGATCGGCGCCGAGCGCTCCCTGGTGCACGAAGTGGCCGACCTTGGCCTCTTTCGCAGCCGCCAGCACGCGTTCGGTGCCCTCGCGGTTCACCCGGTCGAAGGTCTGCTTGCCGCGCTCCTGAATGATCGCGACCAGGTGGACGACCGCGTCGCAGCC
>JBEKKP010000078.1:0-12133 GCA_050010655.1 Candidatus Dormibacteria bacterium | reverse complement strand
CACGTCGTCGCCACGGCGGTCGCCTGGCCGATCTGCTCGAAGGGGCTGTCCCAATAAAGATCGATCTCGAGGCTGTCGCTCGACACCCCGCAGTCGGCGGTGTCGAACGAGTACGCGTAGCTCACCGCCGTCCCCGGACCGCCGGCATTCGACCCGGTCGAAGTCAGGGTCGGATTGGTGAATGCGGCGGCCGGTTTCGCCAGCAGCATCGGGAGCGTGAATGCGCACACAAGGACCAACACAACAACTCCAGCCGCTCTTCGCATCGTGCTCACTCTATCCCCGCCTTCCGTTTCCCCATGTGACGCGACAGAAATGAATCAGCCCGTGCGGACGTTGATCAGGTTCCCGACCAGGTGGCCGACCCCAAAAGCCACGCCGGCAGCCACCGTGGCAAAGGCCAGCTGGCGGAGGGCTGACCGGACGCGCGAGCGGCCCGTGAAGATCGCGACGGTCCAGCCGACCGCGAGGACCGAGATCGCTCCGAGAACGATGGAGAGGAGGGCGGCGCTCGTTCCGGTGACGAAGAACCAGGGAAGGAGTGGGATCACGGCGCCGATCGAGAACATCACGAATGACGATCCGGCGGCCTGCCACGGGTTTCCGGTCTTTCCGGGGCGGAGTCCGAGCTCCTCCCGCGCGTGGACTTCGAGTGCGACCACCGGGTCCTTCATGATCGCCTCGGCGATCCGGGATGCATCGGCTGCGGCAACGCCGCGAAGGCGATAGACAGCCGCCAGCTCCCTCGTCTCGGCTTCGGGGTGGCGCTCCAGCTCGCGGCGCTCGATCTCGAGTTCGCGCTGCAGCAGTTCGGACTGTGCCGCCATGGAGACGTATTCGCCCGCCGCCATCGAGAAAGCACCCGCGACCAGGCCTGCCAGCCCGGCGAGCACGACGACCGACGGCAGTGGGTTCGCTCCGGCAACCCCGAGGATCAGCGAGATGTTGGTGAGGAGCCCGTCGCTGATGCCGAACACGGCTGCGCGTGCCGCACCACCCTGGAGATCGCGGTGGTGCGAATGTCCGGCCGCCGCATGGGCATCGCTCGCTTCGTCGACTGGAGCGACTCCCTGTGCCATGGCAATAAGTATGCCGACGTTTCCAGATCCAGCGCCCGAATGACGCCTGGACGATGAGGCCGCGGATCTAGAAGAACAGGTGGTGCAGTGCGATCGTCGGGATGGCGAGGATCGCGATGATGTTCATCACCTTGATCATCGGGTTGATGGCAGGTCCCGCAGTGTCCTTGTACGGATCACCGACGGTGTCACCGGTGACTGCCGCTGCATGCGCATCCGATCCCTTGCCGCCGAAGTTGCCTTCCTCGATGTACTTCTTTGCGTTGTCCCACGCACCGCCGCCCGTGGTCATCTGCAGTGCCACGAAAAGGCCGACCACGATCGTTCCGAGGAGCATCGCGCCGAGCGCTTGCGGGCCGAGCACGAACCCAACGATCAGCGGCGCGATCACTGGAAGGATGCCCGGGATGATCATCTCCCGCTGCGCAGCCGCAGTCACGAGCGCCACGCACTTGCCGTACTCCGGCTTGGCGGTGCCCTCCATGATCCCGGGGATCTCGCGGAACTGGCGCCGCACCTCCACGACCACCTCTCCCGCAGCGCGCCCCACTGCGAGCATCGCGAGCGAGCCGAAAAGGAACGGCATGATCCCGCCGAGGAGCAACCCGGCGATGACCGGAGGAGCGGTGAGATCGAACGAGACGTTTGCCAATCCGGCCCCGTGCAACGTGTTGTTGAGGATGTCTGTGTAGCTCGCGAAGAGGACGAGCGCGGCAAGTCCGGCGGAGCCGATCGCGTAGCCCTTGGTGACGGCTTTGGTGGTGTTCCCCACCGCGTCGAGCGGATCGGTGACCTGGCGCACGCTCTCGGGCAGGTCGGCCATTTCAGCGATGCCGCCGGCGTTGTCGGTGATCGGCCCGTACGAGTCGATGGCCACCACGATGCCGGTCATGCTCAGCAACGCAGTGGCCGCGATGCCGATGCCGTAAAGGCCGCCGAGCGACGCAGACGCGAGAATGCCGATCGCGATGATGAGCACCGGGATCGCCGTTCCCTCCATGCCGATCGCGAGGCCCGCGATGATGTTGGTGGCGTGTCCGGTCTGGGACGCACGCGCGATGGTGCGGACCGGCCAGAACTGCGCGCCGGTGAAGAACTCGGTCACCGCAACGATGAGCACGGTGATGACGATGCCGATCACCGCACACCAGAAGAGGTTGAAGACCGGGTGGTCAAAGCCTTTGAGATACCCGCCGTTGTTGAGAAGAATGGTCACCAGCAGGAAGCCGGCCAGCGCAACGATCGCTGAGACGATCAATCCGCGATAGAGCGCACCCATGATCCAGGTGCCCTTACCCATGCGCACGAACAACGTGCCGATGATCGAACCGATGATGCTGACCGCTCCGAGCATCAGCGGGTAGAAGACGAAGACGAGGTCGGGTTTACCCCCGACCTTGTAGAGCAGGCTGCCGAGCAGCATCGTTGCGACCGCGGTGACCGCGTACGTCTCGAAGAGGTCGGCCGCCATTCCGGCACAGTCGCCGACGTTGTCACCGACGTTGTCGGCGATGACTGCCGGGTTGCGCGGATCGTCTTCGGGAATCCCGGCCTCGAGCTTGCCGACGAGGTCGGCGCCGACATCAGCGGCCTTGGTGTAGATGCCGCCGCCGAGGCGGGCGAAGACGGAGATGAGCGAAGCGCCGAATGCGAACCCGACCAGCGCGTTGAAGTCCTGGAAGAGGCCGTACGCCAGCGCGACGCCGATCAGCCCGAAGCCGACGACGAAGAACCCGGTGACTGCCCCGCCGCGGAATGCCAGCTGGAGTGCCGGGTTGATCCCGCCGCGAGCCGCCTCCGCGGTGCGCAGGTTGGAGCGCACCGAGATGTTCATGCCGACGTAGCCCGCAGCACCGCTCAGCACCGCGCCGATCAGGAAGAGGACACCGGTCTTCCAGCCGAGCGTGAACGTGAGGAACAGGAAGATGACCGCGCCGATCCCGGCGATGATCGTGTACTGGCGGTTGAGGTATGCCTGTGCGCCTTCCTGGATCGCCTTCGCGATCTCCTTCATGCGGTCGTTGCCCTCTGGCTGACGGAGCACCCAGAAGATCAGGAAGACGGCGAAGAGGAGCGCCAGCAAACCCGCGGCCGCAATAGGCAGCAGGATGGCGCGATCAAGGGTCGGCATTGCGCTCAGGTCTCCTCAGGACTGTGAGTAAGAGCCCGGGCGGCTGTAATCCGCGCCACCCCAGGGCCGCCAGATTGTACCCGGCCGGTCATCCCACGCATCAACGCCTATGCTGCACCGGTGCCGAGCACCATTGGCCTGACCGCGATAGTGATGGTCGGCGACGAGATCCTCAGCGGGCACACGCAGGACACGAACTCGAGCTTTCTGGCGCGCCTCGCATTCGCCGCGGGACGCCCCGTTGCCCATATCGAGATCGTCGCCGACCAGCCGGCAGCGATCATCGCTGCGATCAGACGGGCGGTCGACGACCCCGACATCTCACGTATCGCGGTCTGTGGCGGGATCGGACCCACTCCCGACGACCGCACCTACCAGGCGGTTGGCGACGCGCTCGGCCTGCCGCTCGAGCTGAACCCAATCGCCTACGGCAACATCGAGGCGATGGCTCGGCGGATGCACGCCGCGGGCTGGATCGAGGAGCCCGTCGTCTCCGAGGCGAACCGGCGCTGCGCCATCGTCCCCGTCGGTGCGACCGTGCTGATCAACCGCCGGGGCATGGCGCCACCGCTGGCGATCGACCTCGGTGATGACCGGTATTTGTTCGTGCTCCCGGGCATCCCGCGTGAGTTCGTCACCATCGTGGAGGAGGAACTCATCCCCGGATACTTCGGTGGCGGGGTGGCGCCTGTCGTGCGCGAGGTGTACTACCGGTCCGTCCCGGAATCCGAGATGTCCGAGCCGATGCTGACTCTGCAAGCGGAATTCCCCGACGTCACCGTCGGCTCCTATCCGCAGGTCGAGCAGCGCCGGCTCGTCATCCGGCTACGCGGGCGTGACACGGCGCGCGTTGACGCCGCAGTCGCCCGGCTGCGCTCGATGCGCAGCGACGCCTAGAACGATCGAAGCGGGTTACCCCGCTGTGATCAGACCTTCTGGAGGTTGCGCGCGCGCGGGCCCTTGGGCGAGTCGACGATGTCGAACGTCACCTGCTCGCCTTCCTGGAGGGCGTCGAAGTCGACAGTGGTCAGCTCGGTGCGATGAAAGAACACCTCGTTGCCATCGTCTGCGCGAACGAAACCAAATCCACGGTCGGGAATAATCTTCTTGATTCTTCCAGCGGTCACAGCATGTCCTCCAGGACTCTTGCCGACACGGACGCCCACCGCGTTCACGACCACTATGGGAACGTCCCCTGTCAGCAACGGGAACCCGCAAAAGACCGCGATGGAAGCACCGAAGGATGACGATTTCCCGCCGTTCCGGTGCTCATCGCAGCATAGCAGGGTATTCACTTGAGCCGCGCTCCCAGGCAGCGCGGAGTTCGTGCAGGCTCTCAGGAAGATTCGCGTAGTAATCCTCGACATCGATGCGCTCGGGCAACGGGGTGGGGAGCGAACATTCGCGCTCGCGTTGTGCCTCCGCAACCCAGGCTGTGCCGAATGCGGTTGACACACCAGCGGCATCCACAACGCCGGCGAGGCGAAGATCATGCTGCCGGTCAAACGGTGGCACCTCCGCGGCGCGCGGTCCTGGGCTGCTCCACATCGCTGCCATCACGCCCACGCAACCGCAATCGACGAGCGCGTCGACGGCACCTGCAACAAAGCGTTGTGTCTGTGCATCGATGTCCGGTGCATCGTCATCCGTCGCGGTGTCGTCGCCGGTGCCTGCGTGCAAATGCGCAATCACCGGCGCTGATCCGCTCAGTGACTCGCACAACTGCACGAGAAATGTCGCGGCGGCGGCATCGAGGTCGCCACCGGATTGTGCAAGTGCGGAACTGCTGAGATCGATGCCGATGCAGTCGACCAGAGTCGCAACATCGGCCGGACGAACAGCGTGCGCGGTGACCAGATCGTCCGCGCTCAGTGTGAGCATGCATCGTTGCTCACGCGCGTGTATCCGTTCGCTGATGAGCGAGACCCACCGTGGAAGGTGCGCCAGTCGCTGTGGACGCACCCCACCCGCTGGATTGTGTCCGATATCCCAGAGCGAGATTGCCGGATGTCCCGCGAACGCGCTGAGCAATTCGTCGATCCAGCGCACACACGCTTCGAGCATCAACTGATCCGTGTACAGATACCGCGGCCCGCCCGGCTGCGTCACCGCATCGGTGACTGCGCGTACGCCGCGGCGCCGCGCATCAACGTCGACTGCGTACGCCGGCAGCATCACGCAGCCACCGAGTGTCTGCATGAACAGCGTCGGCACGACCTGCAACGACAGCTCCGCGGCAACGCTGAGAAAGTGCTCGAGGTTGGCGAGTCGCGCCGGTTCAACGCGCGCCGGCGTCGGCATGAATGCGTCCCAGAGCAGATGCGTGCGCACAGTGCGATGCCCCGCAACCTTGATCGCACGCAACTCACCTTCCGTGCGCGCGCTGTCGTACTCGTGCCAGATGTACGGACCGACCTCGCGCGACCAGTACGTCACGCCGACGTCGACCGGTTGACGCGTGAGGTTCGGGGCGTCGGGCTCAGTAGACGAAGAGGTCGATGCCTCCCGCGACCGTGAGCACCTGGCCGGTGATGTAGCGCGCTTCCGGCGACACGAGAAACACGATCGCGTTTGCGATGTCCTCGGGCTCACCTGCACTCCGCATTGCGGTGCGAAGGACCATCCGATCATTCATCTTCGCATCGCCCATCTTCCACGCCTCCGTCCCGATGATGCCCGGCGCGATGATGTTTGCGGTGATGCCGAAGCGTGCGCCCTCGAGCGCCATCGACTTGCCGAGTCCGATGACCGATGCCTTGGTCGCCGCGTACGACGCCTGACCGAATCCGCCGAGCGTTCCGGCGACCGACGCCATGTAGATGACGCGACCCCAACCCGCCTCGCGCATGTACGGCCAGGCAGCCTTGGTGCAGTTGAAAGCGCCGGAGAGATTCACACGCAGGTCGCGATCCCAGAGCTCATCGTTCTGGTGCTCGATCTGTGCGATGTGGTCGAGCGTTCCCGCGTTGTTCACAAGGATGTCGATCGACCCGAAGTCCTTTTTGATGGTGGCGAACACCTCGCGAATCTGCTCGCGGTTGGTCACGTCCATCTTCATCGCTGCCGAGCGCCGGCCCATCTGACGGATCTCGTCGCTCGTCTTCTCCGCGTACACGACGTGCTGCGACGTGAACAGTTGCGCAAGCGCCGAGTGCGCCTCCTCAGCGGTCTGCTCGAGCGCTGGGTCGGACTCGATGAGGATGTCCGTGACCACGACATCAGCGCCGGCACGTGCCAGTGCGAGGCAGTCCGCCCTCCCGAGACCGCGCGATCCCCCGGTGACAACGGCGACCTTACCGGTGAGATCGAACATGCAAGCTAGCTCCTCGAGAGTTTGATGAGTGCGGCCGATCGGAGAGCTTAGCGCTCGGTCCGCCGAACGGGCTCATGACAGTGCCGTGGCGCCGACCGGATCGCCACGTATCCGGACCTACCCTCGTCAACGTGTTGCCGCCGAACGCCGAGCCGCCGCCAGTCAACCCCGCGATGCGACAGGCGGAGTTGTTTCCTCCACCTCCTCCGAACCCCGTCCACGGTCGATCGCCGGCGCTGGCGCTCGGCCTCGTCTGCGCTCTGATGGTGGCGACGGCCGCCGGCTCACTCGGACTCGTCCGGGTCGTCGCGACCGGGTTCCCGACGCACTTCGGCAGCGGACCTGCGATCTTCCCTGGGCCGTCGTCGCCGGCTGAGGCAACACCGCCAGGCCAGGTTCCAAGCGCGGCGACCCTGCTGACGGCGCTCAGCGCGACGCCCGCGACGTCTGGCCTGACGATCGATCCGGCGCTCGCGCAGCGCATCGTCGACACCATGTGGCCCGTCCGGGAGGCTGCCCTCGCCAGTGACGACCCGGAAAATCTGGCGGCGTTCGAGACCGGTACTGCGCTGCAAGGCGACTCCGCAGAGATTGCCGCGTACGCCTGCGGATGCACCCTCCAACCACGGCCGCTCGCCGTGCGCGATCTCTTTGTTCCCAAGCAAAACAGCTACCCGGCGTGGTTCTTGAGCGAGGTCACCACCGCCCCGACGAAGGGCTTGCCGGCTGACGTGTCGTTCTTGGTGTTCACGCGCACTTCCCTGGCTGCGCACTGGATGCTCACGCTCGAGACGGAGTACTCGTTCGCGGGCGGCGGCGGCGCCTGGGTGTACGCGACGCCCGAGGCGATGGTTGGCGGCTTCGACCTCGCGAGCCCCTCGCACAACGAATTGCCGGCCGACCTCGGCGCCTACTACCAGTACTGGGCCAGCACTGGCGTGGCGCCCCCCACCAGCCCATTCGCGGCCGGGCCCTTCACAACGTCGATCGGCCAGGCGCAGGCCAAGGAGGACGCAGGGCTTGCCGCCGAGGGGGAGATCCACCGCGTCACGTACTCAGCCGATGTCGCAACGGACGGCGATTGGACTGTCGCCGCCAACAACGTCAGAACAAACCCGAGCTACGGCTGGGCGCTGAGCTGCGGGACCGTGCGCTACGAAGCGGTGACCACGCTCGCACCCGGGGCGGCGCCAATCCTTCAGCCGGCCGATCGATCCGCCTGGGGCGCAACGCTCGCCGCCGGGCAGTACAAGAGCATCACGCAGTGGGGCTTGCACGAGACGTGTTTCCTGGACAACCTCGACGGCATCCCCTACCTCGTGCTCGGACACGAGGGCGGCGTCATTCGATCGTCCGGCGTCCCCGCCGCAGTTTCTGCCTGATCGGGTCGAGCCTCAGCTCGCTGCGGCGACCGGGAGCGGCGGAGCGTCCTTGACGACGCGCGGGCGTGCGGCAGTCGCGGTGCGCTCACCGAGCACGTAGCGGCTGATCACGAGGCGCTGGATCTCGGCGGTGCCTTCCCAGATCTGGTAGATCTTCGCGTCGCGCATGAACCGCTCGACGGGGTAGTCCTTGATGTACCCGTAGCCACCGAGGATCTGCACGGCGTCGACGGTGACCTTCATTGCGACGTCGCCGGCGAACAGCTTCGCCATCGATCCCTCGCCGCGGGCGAGTGGAATGCCGTTCATCGCCATCCACCCTGCACGCCAGGTGAGCAGTCGCGCGGCGTCGATCTCGGTGGCCATGTCCGCGAGCTTGAAGGCGATCGCCTCGTGCTTCGAGATCGGCTTGCCGAACGCGAAACGCTGCAGCGAGTAGTCGCGTGCGAAGTCGAAGGCCGCGCGTGCGATGCCAAGCGCTCCGGCGGCGACCATCGGCCGCGTCACCTCGAGCATGATCATCGCGCCGACGGCGCCGGGTCCGGTCTCCTTGCCGCTCTCGTCGTAGCCGAGGCGCTGATTCTCCGCGATGAAGCAATCCTCGAAGATGACCTGCGCGGTGTGCGACGCGCGGACGCCGAGCTTGCGTTCCTTGCGGCCCTGACGCATCCCGGGCGTGCCTTTCTCGATGACGAAGCCGGCCACGCCTGCGGGGCCGAGCGACTTGTCGGTGGTGGCGAAGGCGACCTGGACGTCTGCGATGCCGCCGTTGGTGCAGAACTGCTTGGTGCCGTTCAGCACATAGCCGCCGTCCACCTTCTTTGCGGTGGTCTCGAGCGCGAGCGAGTCCGAGCCGCTGTTCGGCTCGGTAAGTCCCATCGCGCCGATCTTCAGCTCGGGGCCGGTGAACATGCCGATGTACTTGCGCTTCTGCTCCTCCGTGCCCATCGCGAGGATCGCCGTCCCGCAGAGGCCGGTGGCGCCGATCGCCACAGCGATGCCGGCATCGCCCCACGACAGCTCCTCTTCACGGATGAGGTTGGTCACGAGGTCGATGCCGCCGCCGCCGTACTGCTCGGGAAAGCTCGCGGTGGCGTCGAGACCGAGGGCGTGCGCCTTGCGCATGACGTCCCACGGGGTCTCTTCAGCTTCGTCGTAGCGCTCGGCGACCGGGCGCATCTCCTTCTCGGCGAACTCGTGCGCGAGCGCGCGGATTTCCTCCTGTTCGCGGGTGAGCGAGAAGTCGAGTCCCATGTTCTTGGTCCCTTAGCGTGAGAGCCGGACGGTTGCCCGGCCATTGGTCAAGACTCGGTCGCCGCGATCCGACGCCGCCGCCACCGACAGGGTGGCCACGCCCGCATCGTCGACGCTGATGACGGTTCCAGAGCAGATGATCGTGTCGCCGGGCAGCAACGGCTTGCTGAACCTGCACGAAAGGCTGAGAAGGTTGGCGCTGCCCCCTGCCCACGAGCTGATCGCCTCGGCCAGGATGCCCATCTCGAGCAGGCCGTGGGCGATCGTCCCGGGCAACCCCACCGATCGGGCGAACTCCGGATCGAGATGGATCGGGTTGTGGTCGCCGGAGGCGTCGGCGTAGGCCCTGACCTGTTCCTGCGTCACCGTGCGCGAGAACGGCGTGACCTCATCGCCCACCGCGAGATCGGATGCCGCGGGCGCGGTCATGCCGGCGCCCGCACGATCATCAACGACGTCGCCCGGCAGACAACGGTCTGATCCGAGGGCCGAACGGCTTCCATGGCGAGGCGCACGAACGTCATGCCGCGCCTGGTGTCGACGCTCGTGATCTCCGCCGTTGCGTCCACGACGTCGCCTGGCCGCACCGGGGCCGGCCACTCAAAGGACTGCTCGCCGTGGATCAGGCCGGCGAGGTCGATGCCGACGTCGGGATCACTGAAGAGCTTCGCGAGTGTCGGGCCGAGGCAGTAGACGGCGGCGAATGTCGGCGGCACCACATCGGGTTCCCGAACGGCGTCCGAACCGGCGATCGCCCGTGCCATGTCGCGAGCCGCGTCGGGGGCCACGACTTGACCGGGTGCCGAGTACCGGCGTCCGACGTGGCTCTGATCAGGCACCGATCCCTACTCCCCTCGGCGCCCCAACGCAGCGGACGCGCCGTTCTGTTCAGAAATTGACATCCGTATCAACTTTTCTCGAGGCGAACGATACACCCGAGCGGGACCATCGTCAAAAGGTCGCGGCTCTCGGGTTTGCGGCCTGCTTTGTGCGCTTGGGAAGCGGCGGCATCGGGCACCAGAAGCTGCCGCTCCACCAGTAGTGCCCGTCCGGAGTGCGAACGGCGTCTTCCGGCGCTTCGGCTTCGGCCAGGGTCCAGGCGGAGCCGTTCCACCACACGTGGTCGCTGACGCTCGCCCATCTGTCGCTCTTACGCCACCAGGTGCCATCGGGCGACATCTCGTAGGTTGGCGCCTGACCAGCGAGCACCGCGCGCTTGGCGTCGCGGTTTGAGTAGCTCCTGGCGAAGAGGACGCAGGTGAGCATGATCAGCGGGGCGGCAAGCCAGAACAGGGACCGATACCCCGTGGTCTCGGTGGGCCGGAGAGTGAACGACACGCCCCATGCGATCAAGGGGGGAATGAGATAAGCGAGCCCGTACCAGATCCGGGCCACTGTGTTTCCCGTGAGGCCGGCCGGGGCACGCGGCATGAGCCGGATCCGCGGTGCGACCGCAGTGGCGAGAAGGGCGAGACCGTAGGCGACAGCCGCAATTGCGGCGACCACGTACGCGTACACGACCTGGACGCCGAGAATCGCGGTCGCACGCGCGAACCCTTCGTACCCCACGATCTGCGCACCACTGAAGGACAGAAAGAGGCAAGCGAGGAGCAGGGTCCCAGGGAGCGCCGACCAGAATCGCAGCCTCTTACGACCTTCGGGAACCCCCCAAGGGATCCGACGCCACGACGTCGTCGGGACGCGCACGAGACCGGGATCTCCCTCCATTTCCATCGTTACAGCGTAGTCGCTCTGCGCATGAGTCGCCGAGTGGATTACGGAGGGGACAGCGTCATCTCGACACGCTCGGGACGCACTTCCCCGATCTCGCGACCCGCCCAGTTGCGCAGGGTCAGCCTCTCAAAGGGACGCAGGCGGTCTGGAAGATCCGTTTGGAGGACACCAAGGTGCTGCAGGACCGCCACAGCAACGACCGGGATCGCCTCTCCACCGCCGGCTTCGAGCTTGATGGCAATGCCAGGCCCATCGGGGCGAACGACCGCCGCCCACACCGCCGCGCCCCCGATCTTTGCGGTGAGTCGATCACCGGACGTTTCGAGCAGCGCCGTGTCGAACCGTCCCGTCCCTGCGACGAGGAACGGGAACGTGGCCATTGCCTCCTGAGCACGCTGGAACGCAGGGTCCGCGCTGGCGACGGCAAAGCCGCCGGCGATGGCGCTGAGTGGCGTGCCGTAGGTGCGCAGCCCACACCCGTCGATCCCGTGCGACGCGGAAGCAAGATCCACGCCGAGCATCTCTTCCAGCGCGGCGGTGACCGCCTGCTGGCATGGGTGCGCCGGCTCCATGTACCCCTCGAGCGGCCAGCCCATCACCGCACAGGTCGCGAGCATTGCTGCGTGCTTGCCTGAGCAGTTGTTGTGGATCGGTCGCGGGACGCCGCCCGAGGCGAGAAGGCGGCGGGCCGTTGCTTCATCGGACGGGAGTTGCGGTCCGCACCGGAGTGCGTCCTCGGGTACGCGAGCCTTGGCAAGGAGTCCGCGCACGGTCGCCAGGTGCTCGTCCTCGCCCTGATGCGAGGCGCACGCGATGGCGATCTCCGCGACGTCGGCTTCGAGCCGGTCGGCCGCCGAACGGAGAAAAGGCAGCGCCTGGATCGGCTTGACGCAGCTCCGCAGCGTTGTCTCGGCATCCGGTGTTCCGGTCGACGTCAGCAGGTTCCCCTCGCCGTCGACCACCGCGACATGTCCCCGGATTCGGGCCTCCACCACCGTTCCTCGCCACACCGTCGCGAGCACTGGCGGCACTGACGCGTTCACCGCGCTCACTTTGACGGCGAAGAGCCCGTTTTGGTACGGTCGCCCGCGACCTCCGGGGAAGAGGGCAATGTTCCCCGGGCACCGTCCGTATCACTGCCACTAGCGAGGGGAGCAGCGATCGCGACCCACGTTCATCGGTTTGTACGGCATCTCTGGGTAGTCGCCACGGCGGCGGTCCTCGTTGTGCTCGTGGCTCG
>JBEKKP010000077.1:0-12618 GCA_050010655.1 Candidatus Dormibacteria bacterium | reverse complement strand
GCCCGGAGATCGAGAGTCCGGTGACGCCATCCGGTGGATACATGGTCTCGACGCTCGGCACGAACGCCGCATGCACCCCGGCGGCGGCGAGCATGGCGAGGTCGGCGTCGAGGGTCCGCGGATAACGGGCGAAGTCCTCGTGCGGCCCGAATTGCGCCGGGTTCACGAAGATGGTCACCACCACCTTCTCGTTCTCCGCAACCGCGCGGTCGATCAGGGAGCGATGTCCGGCGTGCAGCGCACCCATCGTCGGCACCATCGCGACGGTCTCCCCCGCCGCATGCCATTGCGCCGACCACCGGCGGAGCTCGGCTGGGGTGGCGAGCAACTCCGGGGCGTCAGTGGAAAGAGTGGGCATCGTCCGGGAAACGGCCTTCACGGACATCGCTTGCGTATGCGCGTGCCGCGCTGACGATCTGCTCGCCCAGGTCGGCGTACGCCTTCACGAATTTCGGTGCCGTACCGCGGAGGTGGCCGGTGATGCCGAGCATGTCGTAGATCACGAGGACCTGCGCGTCGCAATCAGGGCCGGCGCCGATGCCGATGGTGGGGATGGTCAATTCACTCGTCACCTGTGCCGCGAGACCGCGCGGCACACCTTCGAGGACGATCGCGAATGCGCCCGCAGCCTCGAGCGCGTGGGCGTCGGCAATGATCCGCTCGCGGTCGCCGGCGCTTCGTCCCTGGACTTTCATCCCGCCGAAGGCGTTGACCGACTGCGGCGTGAGCCCGACGTGGCCCATGACCGGTATTCCGCGCTGGGTGAGACGCGCCACGGTCTCGACTGCCCAGCCACCGCCTTCGAGCTTGACGGCGTGCATCCCGGCCTTCAGATACTCCACCGCGTTGTCTATCGCGTCCCCACACGAGCGCTGATACGTGCCGAACGGCAGGTCACCGACGAGGAGTTGATTCGGAGCACCGCGGGCGACCGCGCGAGCGTGATGGAGCATCTCGGTCATCGTCACCGGGATGGTGTTCGCATACCCGAGCACGTTGTCGGCGAGGGTGTCGCCGACGAGCAGCACCGGCACGTCCGCCTCGGCGAGGAGCCGCGCCGTCGGGTAGTCGTACGCGGTGAGCATGACGAACCGCTTTCCCTCGGCCTTCCAAGCCGCCAGATCCTGGATGGTGATCGGCACGGCTAGGCGACCTGCGTTGCGGAGTCGGTGGCCACCGGCTCGGTGGCGACGAGCGCTTCCATCGCGCGGGTGAGGTGGAGGTAGAGGTCGCGCGCGTCCGGGTGGGCCGCGAGCGCGTCGAGGTGGGCGGCAATCGCCTCGTTGTCACCGCGGGCCACCGGTCCGGTGAGCGCGGCGGCCGCTCCGGCACGACGGGCGTTGTGAGCGGCTCCCTCCAACAGGGCAGCGAGCGCGTCGTGCGCGGTGTCGGCGCTCACGCCTGCGGCCTCGAGCAGCCGTGTCGCCTCCGCGAGCAGCGCCAGCGGCGCGTTGCCTGCCAGCACGGCCGCGGCGTGATACAGCGCCGCGTTCGTTGGATCGATGTCGAGCGGCGTCGCGTGGAGTGCAGAGACCAGTCCCAGCAGCCACTCGCGGAGCAGACCGGACGCGTCCACCCGGAAATACGCGCCATCCAGGAGTGCCGCGCTGTCCGGTCCCGCAAGCGCCTGGAGCGGATGGAGCACGCCGACTTCGGCGCCACCGGCACGCAGCGAGGCGATGACGTCGCGGCTGAAGCGCGCACCCAGATGGACAACGCCTCTGCCGCGCAGTGACACGCCCGGCGCGGCCACTGCGTCGGCGACTGTCGCAATCGCGCCGTCGGGCACCGCGAGCAGTGTCAGATCTGCAGCCACCACCGCATCGAGCGGTGTCGCTACCGCGACCGCGCCGACGGTGCCGGCGAGCCGTGCCGCCATCTCGCCACGACGGCTCGCGACCGCCGCGATCCGATATCCGGCGTCATGCGCGGCGATGGCGAGCGCGGAACCGGCCCGGCCCGCGCCGATGATCGCCAGCGTTGGCGTGCCTAATCCCTCCACGTCTCGGTCCTCCTGGGCGGATCCAAGCGTTCTGTCGAAAGGGTCCATCAACGCCGCCGCCGGCAGGTCGCCTCGAGGCGCAGTCACGCGTCCCCGGGTTCGCATTGAGCGGTCGACGGCCCAAATGGCCCGTCGGCCGAAGTGTACCCCTACGCTCCGGCTGCTGCCTCTGCGGGGGGAACGTAGTCCGGCGGTGCGGGCGGCGCTTCCGGAGCGGGCCCACTGCCGTTGGCCGAGGCGACGCCGTTGGGCGACTCCGCCTCCTTGATGATGCGGGCCATCTCCGGCGCGTCCATCGTCTCCACCTCGACCAGGCGGGCTGCCAGGGCGCGGAGCACGACCTCACGCTCACGGAGCACCTTCTTCGCGCGCTGGAAGGCATCGGCGACGAGCTGGTGCACTTCCTGATCGATCTCTGAGGCGATGCCTTCGGAGTAGTTGCGCTGCTCACCGAGGTCGCGTCCGAGGAAGACCATCTCCTGGCGCTCACCAAACGTGAGTGGTCCGAGCTTGTCGCTCATGCCCCACTCGGTGACCATCTTTCGGGCGAGGTTCGTCGCCTTGCGGATGTCGTCGGATGCACCGGTCGTGATGTTGTCCTCACCAAGGATCAGATCCTCTGCGCAGCGTCCGCCCAGGATCTGCGCGAGCTGGTCGACCAGTTCGGCTTTGCTCACCAGATAGCGATCCTCGATCGGCAGGCTCATCGTCCAGCCGAGGGCCTGGCCGCGGCTCACGATGGTCACCTTGTGCACCGGGTCCGTGTGCTCGAGCGTGGTGCCGACCAGCGCATGGCCCATCTCGTGGTAGGCGATGGTCAGCTTTTCCTTGTCGCTGATCATCCGGCTCTTGCGCTCCGGGCCGGCGATCACTCGGGCGATCGACTCCTCAAGGTCGTTCATGACGATGACCTTGCGGTTGCCGCGCGCAGCGAGGATGGCCGCCTCGTTGATCAGGTTCGACAGGTCGGCGCCGCTGAAGCCTGGTGTCTGCTTGGCAAGCACTTCGAGGTCGACACCCGGGTCGAGCGGCTTGTTGCGCGCGTGCACCTCGAGGATGGCGCGGCGGCCGCGGATGTCCGGCCGGTCGAGCATGACGTGGCGGTCGAAGCGGCCCGGGCGCAGCAGCGCGGGGTCGAGAACGTCGGGCCTGTTGGTGGCCGCGATGACGATGACGTGCTGGTTGGTCTCGAACCCGTCCATCTCCACGAGGAGCTGGTTGAGGGTCTGCTCGCGCTCGTCGTGACCACCGCCCAACCCGGCGCCGCGCTGGCGGCCGACCGCGTCGATCTCGTCCACGAAGACGATGCACGGCGAGTTCTTCTTGGCCTGGTCGAAGAGGTCGCGCACGCGGCTCGCGCCGACGCCGACGAACATCTCGACGAACTCCGAGCCGCTGATGCTGAAGAACGGCACACCCGCCTCACCGGCGACGGCCTTGCTGAGCAGGGTCTTGCCAGTTCCGGGAGGGCCGACCAGCAGCACGCCCTTCGGGATGCGCGCGCCGACGGCGACGAACTTGTCCGGGTATTTGAGGAACTCGACGATCTCGTTGAGCTCCTGCTTCGCCTCGTCGACACCAGCCACGTCGACGAACGTGATCGCTGGCTTGTCGCCGGCGAGAAGTCGCGCCCGGCTCCGGCCGAAGGACAGCGCCTGGTTATTGCCGCTCTGGGTCTGGCGGAAGATCCACAACAGGATCAGGGCCATGAGCCCGAACAGAATCAGGTTGGGGAGGATGACGCTCAGCAAGAAGTTGCTCCCGCCCGCGGAATCGACCGTGTAGTTGTAGAAGTGGGCACCCTGGAACTCCTTGGCGACGACGTCTGCGGACGACTCTATGGTGGTGTATTGCGTGGTGCCGACGTACCAGGTGACGGTCTGCCCATCGCTCTGGATCTCTGCTGGATACGCCGAGTTGTCGTTGATGATTGGGCCATTCGTGGGCGACGAGCTCGCGTAGTTCGCGATGGCCGAATCGAGGTAGCCCGCCGGCTTGCTCGCAGCGCTGCTGCTCGGGAACGTCTTGTAGAGGACGGCCGCAAGCACGATCACGGCCAGCGCGATGACGATGTAGGTGACGCTACGACGAGACGTGGGCACGAAGTCAGTCTACCAGGGGTCCCCGATCTCAACCCCGCCCGCTGAAGTCAGCAGGCGCCGCTGCCGCTCCGCGAGCACGACCAGGCGCCGTCGCGCGCCCGGGAAGACGGCCTCGAGCGCGGGGATGACCTCGTGACGGACCCTGCTGCGGAGGAATCGCGGGTCGGCGTTGCTCGGGTCGTCGAGCGCCTCGATGCCGAGCGCCGCGCAGTACGCGATGGTCGCCTCGCGCCACACACGAAGCAGCGGGCGCACCAGCCCCCGCTCACGCTCACCCATCGCGATGAGGCCCTTCGGGGACGCACCGGCGAGCGCGCGCATGAGCACGGTCTCCGCCTGGTCGTCCGCAGTGTGCCCCAGCGCGATCAGGGCCGCGCCGACACGACCGGCCTCGGTCCGCAATGCCGCGTGGCGAGCGTCGCGCGCTCGGTCCTGCAGCGATCCACCCGCGCCGACCTCGACCGACAGCGCCGTGAACGGCAGGCCGCGATCGCTCGCGAGACGCGCCACAACGTTTGCTTCCCGCGATGATCCGGGGCGCAGCCCGTGGTCGACATGGGCCACGGAAAGGTGCCACCCACGCGGTGGAGCGAGCCGCGCGAGCGCATCCACCAGCGCACTCGAGTCCGGACCACCGCTGCAGGCGATCAGCACGTGCTCGCCGGGGAGCATCACGCCGCGGCGGTCCACGGCGGTCGCGACCGCGCGTCGCACCCGGGCAACGGCGGCGGTTCGCTCGCGTGGCGCGAGGGTGCCCGTTGATCCGGGCGTGGTGGCGGTTCCTGGATTCGAACCAGGGACATACCGGGTATGAACCGGCTGCTCTACCACCTGAGCTAAACCGCCAAGCAGTGCGCTGGGGAGGGAATCAGCGGAGACGCCCACTGGTGCGAACTCCACATTCGTCATCGTACCCGGCCCAGCCGCCGCTTCGATGCACGGTCGCGTATGGGCTGCCCGACGATGACGAACGCGTCCACCACTCCAGAATGAGCTGCGGCTCATTGCCGCCCCCATTTCCATGCGGCAACCTCAGGTGATGGCGCCCTCAGCAAGCGTGTGGAAGTGCGCGTCCTTGTCCAGGCTGAACCCCACGGCCTCGCACACGACAGTCGAGGCGCAGGATGCCGCCAGGAACCACGCCTCGGTACGCCCGGTCGGGCTCGGTGTCGAATCGACTGTCCACGCCGTGCCATTCCACGCTTCCGCCAAAGGCTCGCCCGTGTCGCCCGACGTTCCGACGCTCCCGACGGCCGTACAATCGCCGGCCGCGGGGCACGAGACCCCGTTGAGTTCCGGCGCAGTGAGACTGGGCATTGGTTCGATGGTCCATGTGCTCCCGTCCCACCCTTCCGCGAGCGACTGGATGGTGGTACCGGAGATCGTGGCGGCGCCCACCGCGACGCATCCGGCGGCCGGCGCGCACGACGCGCTCGTCAGGGCGCTTTCGGTAGCACCGGTCGGCTCCGGGACCGTCAGCATCGTCCACGCAATCCCGTTCCAGCTTTCCGCCAGCATGGACTCAGGCCCCGACGAGGGAACCGTGTCGCCGACTGCGATGCATGAGGTGCTCGAGGAGCACGACACGCCGTCGAGCACGCTCCAGGCGAATCCCGACGGAGTCGGCGACGGCACAACGGTCCAGGTGGCTCCGTTCCACTGTTCCGCAAGGGTGGCGCTGTGACCCGAATTGGCAAATCCATCCGTCCCCACCGCCACGCAGTCGGCCGCCTTGAGGCAATCGACCGCCATGAGCGTCGCTGAGCCGGCCGTCCCGCCGGTCGTCGGTGGGGTGGTCTCAACCACCCAATGCCCGCCCGTCCAACGTTCGGCAAGGGTGGCTTCGTTTCCGGTGCCAGCTTCGGTGGCACCGCCGACCGAGGTGCACCCGGACATCGAGGTGGAGGGGCAGGAGACGCCCTGCATCGCAGCACCGATTGCGCCGGTGGGCGTGCCGATAGGACGCACGATCCATTTCGCGCCGTTCCACGTCTCGGAGAGTGGGTTCGCACCGTCGTACCCGACGGCCACGCAGTCCGTCGACGACGGGCAGGAGACCGCCCCGAACTCACCGCCTCCGGTCGCGACGTTCGGCGTCGGCGACTTCTGAATGTCCCAGGTGAGGCTGCCGGCTGCTTCGCCACGAGCAGCGCCGGAAACGATCGCGATCATGACCAGCAACGCGGCGAATGCGAAGCGCTTCATCACCCTCTCCTTCCAACGCAGCGACTTCCGGCCGCGTCGAAAGCGTATCAGACGTATCGTCCCGGCACACGCAAAGCGCAACAGTGGGAAGGAAATTGCGGCGGTCGGATTCGAACCGACGACCTTCGGGTTATGAGCCCGACGAGCTTCCACTGCTCCACGCCGCCCTCAGAGGATACCGCACGTGGCATTACGTCCTCGACGCAGGCGGCAATCAGTGCGGTGTCGGCGTCGGGCTCGGAGTGGGTGTTGGCCCGTGGCTCGGACTGGGGCTGGGACTGCTGCTCGGCTTTGGAGTCGCGGTCGGCGTCGGTGTGGGTGGCACCGGGATTTTGAAGGTGGGAATCGGCACCGACACGCCGCCTGACGACGTCGTGGAGTTGCCGGGCGGAACGAGCACGTAGAGCTTCTCGCCTGGGAACACGTACCCAAGCTGGCGCGCCTCCTCCTCGAGCCAGGCAACCGTCTGCGCGTCGGCGATCTCGCGTTCCCGGTCGGAGATCTGCTGCGTCAGGGAGACGTTCTCGGCTGCGAGCGCCGCCACCTGCGAGTCGAGATGACGGGTTTGCGCCACCTGGCCGTACACGGCGAATGCGACCAATCCGCAGATCCCCGCAATGAGCACGACTGCAATCCGGCGCAGCGTGATGGGGCTGTCGATCGAAGAACGCGGCGTGGGACGGATGGTGCTGTCCTCTTCCCGGCGGCGTGTGAGACGAATGGTGGGATGTGGCGCCGGGTGCCGGGATAGGATGCGGCCCCGGGCCCGTTTTGACAAGGGACCATCAGGCCCCGGTTAGCTGCCGGTCGCCTCCCAGCGCTCGCGCCAGCCGGCGTCGTCGAGCTCGTGGAGGTCGACACCGTCCGCCCGCGCTTGCGTCTCGAGGGCACGGAACCTCCGGGCAAAGAGCATCGTGCGTCCGCGCAGCGCCTCTTCAGGATTGACCCGAAGCCGCCGGGCAAGCGCCACAACAGCGAACAGCAGGTCCCCGATCGCGACTTCCGGGTCGCCGGCTTCCGCGGCCCAGTCCTCGCCGCGCTCCGCCTCAGCGAGTCCGTCGGCGATCTCCTCGACGTGTGTGAGTGCCTGCCGGACGGTGACGAGCGCTACCGGAACGGTGGGTGTCTCGTCGAAGCCGATGCGCGCGGGACGTTTCTGCACGCCTTGCGCGTGCGCCAGTGCGGGCAGCGCAGCGGGCACGCCGTCGAGCAGCGAAAGACGCTCGCGCTTCTCCGCGGTCTTGAGCTTTTCCCAGTTGACGACGACCCCCGCGGGTCCGTCCACGGTGACGTCTCCGAAAACGTGCGGGTGCCGGTGAATCATCTTTGCGCGCACATCGTCGGCAACATCGCCGATGTCGAAGCCGCCGTCCGCCTCCATCGCGATCGCGCTGTGCATCAGCACCTGGAGCAAGAGATCGCCGAGTTCCTCGCGCAATGTTCCGGGCTCGAGACTGTCGATCGCCTCGAGCACCTCATAGGTTTCCTCGAGCAGGTACGGGCGGAGACTGCGATGCGTCTGCTCGCGGTCCCACGGGCATCCACCCGGGGCGCGCAGACGCTCCACCACTTCGTTGAGCGCTCGCAGCGCGTCGACTGCCTCGTCACGCATGCGAGTTCGGCGCCCCCACCGGAACGCGCTGCTGTGCTCGCGTGAGCCGGCCCAGCTCACGGAGCACCGGGGTCAACGTCTCCTGCCACGCATCGCCGAGGTGCAGCTGCGACGGTGTCGCCGTGAGCCCGCGGAACTGCGAGGCCACACTCTGCAGGTCAAGCCCATGGTCGAGCGTGAGGCGGATCACAACACCGCGGCCGCGCTCGGTCTCGACGCCGAGCGCACCTGCCGCAGCTGCGAGCAGACGCACCCGCAAAGAGTCGACGAGTGCCGAAGTCGGTGCGGGCATTGGCCCGAATCGATCCACGAGTCCGCGCGCCCGTTGGTCCAGCTCCTGCTCGCTGACGCACGCGGCCAGCTCCTGGTAGCAGCGCAGCCGGAGCCGTTCGTCCGATACGTAATCCGCGGGCAGGAACGCCGCGATGGGCAGCGTCACGGTCACCTGCGCCGGCGACTCGAGGATGGGCTTGCCCTGCAACGACGTCACCGCGTCCGCGAGCAGATGGTTGTACAGCTCCAGGCCGACTGCAGCGATCTCTCCGTGCTGCTCCTCACCGAGGAGATTGCCGGCGCCGCGAATCTCGAGGTCGCGCATTGCGAGCTTGAATCCGGCGCCAAGATCCTGCAGGTCACCGATGACGTCGAGGCGCTTGTCGGCCTTCTCGGTGAGTGACCGCGCAGGCGGATACATCATGTAGGCGTAGGCGCGTTGCCCCGCTCGTCCAACCCGCCCGCGCAATTGGTACAGCTGCGCAAGTCCGAGTCGGTGCGCGTCATCGATGACGATGGTGTTCGCATTGGGAATGTCGAGCCCCGATTCGATGATGGTCGTGCAGAGCAGCACGTCGATCTCGCCGTCACCAAAGCTGCGCATCACCGACGCGAGCATGCCCTCGGGCATCTGCCCGTGCGC
Source organism: Candidatus Dormibacteria bacterium (assembly GCA_050010655.1). Classification (GTDB taxonomy): domain Bacteria; phylum Chloroflexota; class Dormibacteria; order Aeolococcales; family Aeolococcaceae; genus Palsa-851. Next base: position 3,781 of record JBEKKP010000077.1, on the reverse strand, counting down.
AACCTCGATGCGCGCTTCCGGCACCAGCTCGCGCAGGCGGTCCGCCACAGCCTCGATGCCCGCAACACGGTTGTGCAGGAAGAACGTCTGGCCGCCGCGTGCAAGCTCGCGCGTGACCACTTCGCGGATGAGCGAGTCCTCGCGCGCGGTCACGTACGTCTTGATCGGCTGGCGTTCCTCGGGCGGCGTCTGGATCACCGAGAGGTCGCGGATTCCGGCGAGCGACATGTGCAACGTGCGCGGAATCGGCGTCGCAGAAAGTGACAGCACGTCGACCGCGACGCGCAGCTCCTTGAAGCGCTCCTTCTGCAGCACGCCGAAACGCTGCTCCTCGTCGATGACGACGAGTCCGAGGTTCTTGAACTCCACGTCTTTCTGCAGCAAGCGATGCGTCCCGACGACGATGTCCACTGCACCGCTGCGCAGCCCGGCAAGAGTCGCCGCGATGTCGTCGTCGCTGACGAATCTCGAGAGCTGGCGCACCGTGATGGGAAACGCCGCCAACCGCTCGGTGAACGTGATGAAGTGCTGCTGGCAGAGCACCGTCGTGGGCACGAGCATCGCGACCTGACGGCCCTCGATGGCCGCCTTGAATGCGGCGCGCACGGCGAGCTCTGTCTTGCCGAAACCGACATCGCCGCACACCACGCGATCCATCGGCCGCGACGCCTCCATGTCGCGCTTGATCTCCTCGAGCACGAGCATTTGGTCGGGTGTTTCCTGGTACGGGAATGACCCTTCCAGCTCCTGCTGCCACGCGCCGTCGGGAGCGTATGCATGACCCTGCGCCTGCTCGCGCCGCGAGTACAGGCCGAGCAATTCGCGAGCCACTTCCTCGGTGCGCTCCTTGACACGACGCCGCGTCCGCTCCCACTCGCCACTGCCGAGTCGCGAGAGCTTGGGATGCGACTCCGCGCCGCCGATGTAGCGGTCCACGCGGTCCAGGTGTTGCGTGGGAACGAAGAGCCGGTCGCCCTCCGCGTACTCGAGGAGCATGTATTCGTGGATGGCGCCGCCATCGTCGGTGACCGCGCGCATCTCCACGAATCGGGAGATGCCATGGTCGCGATGGACAACGAGATCGCCCGGCGCGAACTGGAGGACGAACGCCTCGCGTGCTGCGTTGCCGCTCGCGGCGCGTCGCGAACCGCGTGCCGACGTGGAGATCGCGCGTCGCGAGCCGCGCGCGAGCACCGAACGGCGTCGCTTGATGGCGCCGAACAGCTCGCCATCCGTGTACACGTGCACCGATCCGTCGGCAACGGCAAAGCCCTGAGTCAAGTCGGCCGATGCAACGACGATCGCGCCGCCGGGCAACGGTGTCGATGCCGCCGCAAAATCGCTCGCATCCACGGTGTCGGCACCGTGCTCGGCGGCGAGCTCCTCGACGCGATGGCGCTGTCGCGACACCACGAGCACGCAGCCGCGTCCCTCGCGCTCGTGAATCGCCTCGCGCACGAAGGCGTCGAACCGCCCGACGTAGCTGTCGACTCCGCGCCAGCCCAGATCCGCCACGGGCTCCGCGCCGGGCGGCGACTCGCGCACCAGCTCGAAGCCCGGGAAGGCGTCGAGGGCTTTCATCAGGACGTCGATATCGATGAGTCCCGTCGCCGCGCCGTGGGGCAGCTCGCCGCGCTCCTCCTCCTGGACACGGAGATTCTCGATCTCCTCCGCATGACGCTCAGCAGCGGCAATCAAGCGTTCGCGGCCCCCGTCGAGCAAGACGATCGGATCGTCGAGATGGTCGAGGAGCGTGCTCGGCGGGTCGCCACCCAAATACGGAAAGAACAAGTCGAGGCCTTCCTCGTAGACGCCGGCCTGGAGCAGGTCGCAATCGCTTTCCCACTGTTCGCGGACGTCGTCACGCAGGGCGGCGTCGTCGAGCGTCGCCACTGACGCCAGTGCGCGGGCGACGGACTCGCTGGTCAGGTCGAGCTCGCGCGCAGGCCAGACCTGCGCCGCTTCGAGCTTCGAGATCGACTCCTGTGTGGCCGGATCGAAGACGCGCAGATCCTCGACGTCATCGCCGAACCACTCTGCACGCCACGGACGCGCGCGATCGACACCGAACACGTCCACGATGCCGCCGCGCACCGCGAAGTCCCCCGGGACCGAAACCGCGCTCTCGCGCCGGTAGCCGAGCTCCACGAGACGGCCGACAAGCTGGTCGCGCGGCAGACGTGCGCCTCGCTTCACCTCGGTCAAACCGGCCTCGACGACAGCACGCGAGAGAGTCGGGCGGAGCAGCCCGCGTGGTGAAGCGACCACGAGGAGCGACTCCGATCGCGAGTGCAATCGCATGAGCGTCGCGAGCCGCGCTCGCGTCACCTCTTCAGACGGCGGGACTCTGTCGAAGGGTGGCGTGTCGCCCGCAGGAAAGATCGCGGAGCCGGTGCCACCGGACCACACGAGCGAATCCGCGTAGACGCGCTCCGACTCCGACGAGACCACCAGGATCGTGCGGTTGGTGGTCTCGCGCAGCCACCACGCAATCAGGCCGATCGATCCCGAGGGCACCCCTGCCACGACGCCGGCGCGGCCGCTCGCGAGCGCGGCAAGCTCGGGCAGCGCGCCCAGGCGCTCCCGGAGCGTCGCCGACGCTACCGCGGTCGAGGTGCCGCCGGAATCAGTCCGCGCCGGCACGGTTCCAGACGTTCATTGCCGCGGCGACGCCGTCGCGCATGATCGCGATGGCCATCACCGCTGCGCGAGCAATCGCCGCGTCGGCCACCGGACGCTCATCGGGAAGGAACGGGTCGAGCACGTGCTCGATGAGGTCGTTGCTGTCGCCGTCTCTGCCGACGCCGACACGGATACGCGGAAACGCATCGGTCCGCCAGGAGTCGATGAGCGATTGCACGCCGCGGTGGCCTGCAGCGCTTCCACCCAACTTGATCTTCACGCGTCCAAGCGGAAAGTCCGCCTCGTCGTGGACGACGATGACGTCGGCCGGCGCAGTCCCGTGCTTGCTCGTGAGCTGCGCGGCAGCCTTGCCGCTCAGATTCATGAAGGTCTGCGGGCGCGCGGTGAGCACGTCATAGCCATCGATGGTGCCTTCGCGAACGCGCGCCGCGCCCTCGCGCCGCTCGCGGCCGAATTTCCCCCGCCGCTCGAGCTCGTCCAGGCACATCCACCCGACATTGTGCCGGGTTCGCGCGTATTCGCCCCCCGGGTTGCCAAGGCCGATGATCAGCTGGGTCACGACCGCCCGACAAGCTCGACGGTCAGGAGATCCGGGATATCGGCGCCGGGCAGCAGGTTCCGCGTAGCAGCGGTCATCGCGGCTGCAGGCTTGGGAAGCGCGTGATCGTGGCCGAGGCAGTGGAGCAATCCGTGCACGGCCAGGAGACGGAGTTCGGCGACGCCGTCAGGAGCCTGGGCGATCGCCCGCTCCACCGATATCGCAACGTCGCCAACGCGCGAGCGCTCGTCGCTCGGAAAGGCGAGCACGTCGGTGGGCGCGTCGATGCCGAGGAATCGCGCGTTGAGATCGTTGAGCTCCACATCGCCGGTCAGGCGCAGGCACAGCGATGCACGAGCTGGAACATCCAGTTGATCACCGCAGCCGCGGAGCAACACGCCAAGGCGTGCCTCCGCGACAACACGACGTTGCCGCGGGCTGAGGCACGGATCGCGGATGACGCTCACCCGCATGGGCGCAGATGCGTCAGGTGCTCTTGACGCGACGCTTTCGCGCTGCAAGCAGCTTGCGCTTGCGGCGCACGGACGGCTTCTCGTAGTGCTCGCGTCTGCGAACCTCGGAGAGGATGCCGTTCTGCTT
>JBEKKP010000076.1:0-12748 GCA_050010655.1 Candidatus Dormibacteria bacterium | reverse complement strand
CTCCTGGAACTGCTGGGGCGAGTAGCAGGCGATCCCGATCTGCGCCTCACAGTCCGCGGTGGTCGGCGGCGCTCCAAATGCGTGGGTGCTGAGCAACTGTGCCAGCGGCACGGGTGTTGCTGCCGCGGCAGTCACCACGGCTGCGCCGGAGCCGCCGACCGTCAGCAGTGTTGCGGCAAGCAGGCCCGATCCGGAGAGAAGGCCCGTCATGCGTTTTGGCATGGAAACCATGTGTTCGATGTCCCCCTAAATGATGGTCCTGGACGAGGCTGCAAAAGCTTGCCACGCAGTTGCATGGAAAGGGAATCGCCACTTGTGCTGGCCATTACCGGCCACCTGCAACCACTTTCGCGCGCAAGCACATGCCATTGCCGCATGCCGGATCCGCTCGCAGCAGGGCGACTCACTCACCCTGATGGGCGATTTTCAGCGAGGACTATGACGTGCCACCATGAGATTGCCTGAGTGGTCGGCGCATGAGGCGTCGCTGGATACGCAGCATCGAGGGAGGTCGGAGACCACCGGCCCATGGGAGTGATTGGCATGGTCAGCAACGCACTATTGGTCGAAACCGCGGAGCAGTCGGCGTTCGAGCCGGAGCCTTTCCTCGGTGAGATCACCGCGTACTGCTATCGCATGCTCGGCTCGGTGTTTGATGCGGACGATGCGGCGCAGGAGACGATGCTTCGAGCCTGGCGTGCAGCACATGCATTCCAGGGACGCAGCACAACGCGCTGGTGGCTGTACAAGATCGCAACCAACGTCTGCATCGACACGCTTCGCGGGCGCGCGCGCAGGGAGTGGCCAATTGCGCTCGGACCGTCACTGACTGTCGACGAGGCGATGCGCATGCCCGTGCAGGCAGAACGGCTCTGGGTGCTGCCGTTTCCGGATGCGCGGCTCGACCAGAACCAGGATCCCGCCGATATCGTCGTGGAGCGAGAGACGATCCGGCTCGCATTCGTGGCGGCCCTCCAGTACCTGCCGGCGCGCCAGCGGGCGATCCTGTTGTTGCGCGACGTCGTCAGCTTGCGGGCTTCCGAGGTGGCGCAGATGCTCGACACATCGGTGGCGGCAGTGAACAGCGCGCATCAGCGGGCGCGAGCCACCCTTGCCACCTGCGATCTCGGCGAGCCCGATCCTCGAGTCCTCGGCGCCGCCGAGCGTCGACTCCTGGCCGACTACGTGGCCGCCTTCGAGCGGTACGACATGACGGCGCTCGTTTCGTTGCTCCACGACGACGCGGTCATGTCGATGCCGCCGTATCCGATGTGGCTGCAGGGACCTGACGAAATCGCACGCTGGATGCTGGGACCTGGCGGGGATTGCCGCGGCTCGCGCCTGATCCAGACCGCCGCGAACGGCCGCGTTGCGTTTGGGCAGTACAAACCCGACGGTCACGGCAGTTTCCAACCGTGGGCGCTGCTGGTAGTCGAGATCACCGGACCGGCGATTTCTGCCCTGCACTTCTTCCTCGACGCCAGCATGTTCGGCGCGTTCGACCTGCCCGACCACCTGCCTGCGTAGGCCTTCGCACACCGTCGGCAGGGCGCCTTCAGTGGGAAGGAGGCTCTAACGCGGCGACAGGGTCACAGGACCGATGAGTTTCGCTGCCTCGCGCCGTCATAAGGAGTAGGGGCTTTTCTGCGCCCTCGCGATGACCACGCTCATGGCCGGGGTGACGTTCGATGCTGCTCGAGCACAAGACGGCGGTGATCTACGGTGCCGGAGGCGCCGTCGGCTCGGCAGTTGCGCGGGCCTTCGCCAGCGAGGGCGCAACGGTGCACCTGGCCGGTCGCCACAGCGCCTCGCTGCTCGCTGTCCGCGATGCGATCGCAAAGGAGGGAGGGCGCGCCGAGGTTGGCGAGGTGGACGTGCGCGAGGAAGCATCGGTCCAACAGCATTTCGCGGGCGTGTTGGCCAGCGCGGGGCACGTTGACATCTCTTTCAATTGCGCCTACTTCCCGTACGACCAGGGCGATCCGGTGATCGAGATGACGGTCGACGCATTCACGTTTGCCATCACCGATGTCATGCGAGCGCAGTTCTTCACGACACGGGCTGCCGGTGTCCACATGTCCGAGCGCGGCAGCGGAGTCATCCTCGCGATCACTGCGACGCCGGCGCGGAACCCGATACCGCTGGTCGGCAATTTTGGCGTTGCCTGCGCGGCGATCGAGGCGTTGTGCCGCCAGCTGGCGGTTGAACTTGGGCCTCGGGGGGTTCGCGTAGTCTGCCTGCGCTCAGCCGGCTCACCGGACGCGCCTGGTGTCGCGCGGAGCTTCGAACATCTGGGCGCTCAACTCGGCATCTCGACGAAGGAATTCGAGGCGACGATTGCTGCGCGGACAGCTCTGAAACGACTGCCATTGCTCGCCGAGGTCGCGAACGCTGCCGTGATCATGGCGTCGGATCGCGCGAGCGCGATCACAGGGGCGGTGGCGAACGTCACGTCCGGCGAGGTGATGGACTAGCGTGTCCGCAACCTACGCGCCGGCTTCGGCCACGCGTTACGGCGTGATCGGGCAGCATCGTCGTGCAGACGCATCATCGTCGCGCATGCGCTCGCCGAGCGGCGCAGTTGGAAAAGTTGCCGGCGCCGAGGTGGTCCGCCTCGGTATCCAGTGCATCGTCGACGGCGGACACGATGCCGACAACGGAGGCAACCTTGCGTCGCGACTCGGTGTGACGCATCGGCAGTTGCGGCGCCTGTTCCAGATGTACGCGGGCATCACGCCGGATCAGCTCGCTCGATCGCGCCGCGCACATCTCGCGCTGCGCATGCTCGACGACACAGATCTTCCCGTGGCCGACATCGTGTTTGCTTCGGGGTTCGGCAGTACTCGCCAGTTCAACCGGACGATGTACGACATCTTTCGGATCACGCCGCTTGCACTCCGGATGCGCCGCCGACGTGGCGACGCCGTCGTGGCCGCCGGCGGTCTCGTCGTGCGCCTCGGCTCCTGCAGCGAGGTGGAGTGGAAAGCCAACGTCGCCTCCCTTGCGAGGCAGACCATCGCCCGCGTCGAAATCATCGACCGCGAGGCATCTCGGCACACAGTGCTCATCGGTGGCGATGTCGGAACCCTGGAGATCCACCGGGACCGTTCCGGCGCCGTGCTCATGCGTGCGAACCTTCCGGATTGGCGGGACCTGCTCCACGTCGTCGAGAGCGTGCGGCGCATCTTCGATTTGGACATGCGTCTTGCGGCACCTCGCGAGGCGGTCCGAGGTGCGCGCCTTCCCATGATGCCGTTGCCGCGTCACGCCTGACAGCTCGCGGGGTCGATCGAACGACGGTCGACTATGTTGCACTGCGCGTCGGCGCAGCGGGTGCAGCGGTGCCTGATCGTTGGGACCACAAGGAGGGCTGCGTCAACTTTTGGGGCAGAGACGACGCTCCCAAACGATCAGGCTCGACAACAGTGACATGCAATCGGTTAAATGGGAATCGCCAATTGCCACAAGCAGTTACTAGCCATTGCGCAACCGGTTTTCGGAGCCATCACATACCGCTTTGCACTGTGCACGCAATGGCATCACGAAGCGCGATGAGCACTCCGCGGCAACGTCGCGACGAGGGCACGCCGCCACGTTCGCTGCGCTAGCAGACGCTCTCGCGCGGAAGATCCGTTCGCACTGAATTCGGCGCGTCCGGTCAGCGCAGCGAGCTCGGTGAGCGCCGTCCTCGCGCGCGGCCGTGACCTACTCAGCCGAAGCGCGAATGCACGGTGCGTCTCGGCGTTGTGTCGCTCCAGTCCGATGATCACGCCGAGCGCCTCGACGCGCCGCCATGCTCCTTGCACTGAACGCGGCAGCGCAAACCAGAGCAACGCAAGCACCACCAGGCCGAAGACGCCGCTGAGCGTCGCAATCGCGATTGCCGCAACGATTGGGAAACTGCCATTGATCGTGTGCGCCGGCGCTTGCACCGCGGACATCGGATGCGTTGGGGAAGGCTGACGCGGAGGAGGAGTCGACCGTGGAGGTACCGGCGGCACGACCGCTGCCTCACCACGCCCGAAGGGCTCGTAGTCGCCCTGGGCAGACGGCGGCGTCGGTTCGAACGGAATCCACCCATAGTTCGGAAAGTACGCCTCGACCCATGTGTGCGCGTCGCTGGTCGTGACGATCAGTTGGGTGGAGTCGCCCAGCGGTCGTATGCCGCCCGCGCCCGCGGGCGTGCCCGGTCCGTAGCCCGTGACGAGTCGAGTGGGAATGCCGAGACTTCGCAGCATCGCCCCCATCGCCGATGCGAAGTACTGGCAATACCCGCGGTGACTGCTCGTCAGGAAGAAGACAAGCGGCCAGACGTTCGCGCTGGGATCCGTTGGTGGGTCAAGCGTGTACTGAAAGAACGCGGGATTGCGCAGGTGGTCTTCGATGGCGATGGCCTGGTCGTACGGATCGGTGAGACCTGAAGTCCATTGCACAGCAAGCGATCGGATCGTCTCGGCTCCTCGAGTGCTGTCGTCGTCGAGCTGGGTGTATTGGTCGGTCCACGCGGGATAGTCGCTGCCGGCGGCACTGAGCTGGGCTGCGGTTGCGGTCGAGACGAGCGCAACGGTCTGCAGAGTGGCGTTGCCGTCAGAGGTTGGATCGAGCTGCACCGAATCGACTGTCAGCAGTTTGGTCTGGTCGAAGGCACTGAGCGTTCCGAACGCTGTCCCGCTGAAGTCGACGCCATCTGGCTCGCCGGTAAACGGGACCAGTTGCTGATTCCCGGTGGCTCCCGGGTCGACAACGATCTGCGCGTCGATTGCCTGCTCTTCCACCCCGATTCCACCGTCTGTGGTGTCCGCGTCCCTGGGCAATGGCCCACTCGCAAACGGCACACCGCCCCACACAGCGTCGCCAGCTGTCGCTCCGCGGGCCGGCGCATACCAGTTGCCCCGGTCGAACTCGGTGTCAGTGGCGACTTGCAGATACGAGCTCACCCCCGTGCTCGTCCGGTACGTCAACACTTGCTTTGGCTTGTTGACCAGCGAACCGCCAAGATTCACCGAGAGGCTGAAGCCGATTGTTGTGGTGCCAGTCGACGCTGCGGCGCTTCCGTTCTCGATGGCGCCCGCACCTCCACCGTGCGAGAACAGTTGCGCCGAGACGTCAGTGCTGCTGATCGCCGGGAGCACCAACGCCACGACCGTGAGTCCTGCAGCAACGGGTGCCGCGCTACTGGCAAACCGCCAGCGAAATCCCTCGAGAGGTGCGATGCCAGTGCGCACCCAGCGCGCGGTGAGTGACCCCAGGTACGCGGAGGCGATGACGGCAAGCGACAGCCCGATGGCCAGCGTCACCGGAAATGCGAGTGCGGCGGCCCTCGGTGCATTGAGGACATCGACGGCGAGCACCGCGTATATCGGCATTACTGCGAGCACGCCGCGATGCTCGTGGAGCGCCATCCAGCCGAGCCAGTACCCGCACACGAAGAGAATGGCTGACAGACCAACGGTGAACGTCCATGCGTCGGCAGACCACAGCCCCGTGGTCATCGCGCGGAGGTAGTGGGACGCCGTGACCCCAAGCGCCTGGTGCGTTGCAGATGGCATCCGCGCGATGGTCGCCGGCACGATGACAACCACGGCAAGCACAGGTGATACGAGCACGGCGACGATGCGATGGCTGTGGGCGCGGGCGAGCATCGCAGCGGCAAGAACGGCGGCGACGGCGGCGACGAGCGCGCCGCCACCACCATCGACGAATCCCGCTGCGAGCACTGCCCACGAGGTCGCGGCCATGAGTGCGGCGCAGAGTCCGAACTCGATCATCGCCAGGTCACTGCGGGAGCCCGGCCCTCCACCGCTGCCGTGTCCTAACTGATTCGTACGCGCGGATCGAGGACCGCATACAACGCGTCGACCACGATGTTGGCCGCAACGACAAAGAACGATGCGACGAGCACGATGCCGATGACGACCGGGAGGTTCTGCACCTGGATCGCCTGCACGACCGTGAGGCCGAGACCGGGCAACCCGAAAATGGACTCGGTGATGATCACGCCACCAAGGGCTGTGGCGAAGTCGATGCCGAACTGCGTGACGATCGGCGTCAACGAACTGCGCAGCGCGTGGCGGTAGACGACGCGTCGCTCAGTCAATCCCTTGGCACGTGCGGTCCTGATGTAGTCCTCACCAAGGACCTCGAGCAACGAGCTGCGCGTGAGCCGCGAGTACGTCGCCGCAGTGATCAGTGCGAGTGTGATCCAGGGCAGGATGAGGTCGTGTGCCCACTCGAGCGGGTTCTGGGTGAACGGAGTCCAGCTCCCGGGCTTTGGAAAGATCGCTATTCCGTTGATGGTCAGGAGGTAGTAGAAGACATAGAGCAGGAGCAGGCCGAGGATGAAGGTCGGCATCGAGATCCCGGTGAGCACGAACGCCGTGGCGCCGCGATCCCACAGGCTGCGTGGACGCCGAGCGGCGAGCACGCCGACACTGACGCCGATCAGCATCCACAACACCGCCGCTCCAACCGCGAGAGAGACGTCGATCGGGAGCGCCTGACCGATGATCGTTGTGACCGGCAAACGATTGTTGTTCGATGTCCCGAGATTGAAGTGCCCCGGTAGGGGGACGAGACGCTTCAGGAAGTCCCAGTACTGCACGATGACCGGAAGGTTGAAGCCGTACTCGCGGTTGATCTGCGCAAGCAGCGCCGGAGTTGCGGCGCGTCCGGCGAGCTCGCGTGCCGGATCGTGCGGCCCTACGTAATAGAGGACGAAGACCAGCGTGACGATCACCCAGAGCGTGATCAGCCCGAGAATGATGCGGCGGATGAGAAAGCGGGTCATGCCGGCTTGCGCTTCCGGCGCGCCGCAAAGATGCGCTCGGTTCGGGGATCGAGCGCGTCGCGAACCGCATCACCGAGGAGGTTGAACGAAAGCGTCGTGAGGAGCAGAAACAGCATCGGGAAGATGTAGAACCACCACGCTTGAAAACCGACGCCCTGCGCGTCCGAAAGCATGTTTCCCCATGACGCCGTTGGCGGCACGACGCCAAGTCCGAGAAATGAGAGCGTCGCCTCGAAGATGATCGCCGCGGGAATGAGCAGCGTTGCAAGGACGATCACCGGGGCCACCAGGTTGGGCAGGATGTCCACGAACATGATGCGAAGGTCGCCGGCTCCCAGCGAGTGCGCTGCCTCCACATATTCCTTCTCACGTTGCGAGAGCGCCTGCCCACGCACGATCCTGCCGATGGCCGCGAACGAGAAGAAGGCGATGACGAGGATGGTCAGCAGCAGGCTCGCGCCGAACACCGAGACGAGCACGATGGCGAAGAGCACATAGGGAAACGAGAGGACGACGTCCATGATGCGGGCGAGAAAGCTGTCGAGCCAGCCTCCGTAATAGCCCGCGAAGAGACCGACCACCACGCCGACGACTGTCGCGATCGCGGTGGCAAGCACGCCCACCAGCAACGAAATCTGCGCGCCATACGCGATGCGAACCAGGATGTCGCGGCCGAGGTTGTCGGTGCCGAGCAGATACCCGGCGCTTCCGGGTGGCAGCGGCTGGCCATTGGCATCGGTGCCGTTGTCGACATTGGTCTCGGTCGGGCTGTGTCCGGTGATGTGCGCAATGAGCGGTGCGCAAATTGCCATCAGCACGATGAGCAGGATCACGATGATCGACACGATCGCGACGCGGTCCGTGCGCAGCCGCGCAACCACCAATTGCAGAGGCGTGCGCCCCTGGATGTCCTTGGCTGCCGGATCCTCGGAAGGGCTGTCTGCCGCCGACAGCTCGACAGTGGACAGGCTCATATCACTCTCTCCTCACGCGAGACCGAAGGAGCTGACGGCGCATCCGCCAGGAATCCCTCGACCGCATGCAAAATCTTCGCGTTCTCGGTGGCGAGTTTCTCGCCGTCCGCAACCGGGAAATGACAGGCTGTCTGGTGCGTCGCCGGATCGCTCTCAGCGCTCTTCAGCACTGGCTCCTCGATGGAGCACCGTGGTTGCGCCTTGGGGCAGCGAGTGTGGAAGCGGCATCCGGTTGGAGGGTTGATCGGCGATGGCACGTCCCCGGACAGGATGATCCGGTCACGCGAACGAGCTTTGTCTGGATCGGCGATTACCGAAGCCGAGAGCAGCGCATTGGTATACGGATGGCGCGGCGTGTTGTAGAGGTCCTTGACCTCGGCAATCTCCACAATCTTTCCGAGATACATCACAGCGACACGATTACTGACGTGCTGCACCACCGAAAGGTCGTGTGCGATGAACAGGTATGTGAGGCCGAACTCCGCCTGAAGATCGTCGAGCAGATTGATGATCTGCGCCTGAATGGAAACGTCGAGCGCCGATACGGGCTCGTCGCAGACGATGAGCTTCGGATGCAACGCCAGCGCCCGCGCGACGCCGATGCGCTGGCGCTGACCTCCCGAGAACTCCGCCGGAAAGCGGTTGTAGTGCTCGGGATTGAGCCCGACGACTTCCATGAGTCCCTGGACGCGCTTGGTTCGGTCCGCCCCCTTCGCCATGTTGTGGATGGCAAGCGGGTCGCCGATGATCGATCCGACGCGCCTGCGCGGGTTGAGTGAGCCGTACGGATCCTGAAAGATCATCTGCATCCCGCGGCGAACGGGTCGCATCCTGGACCGTGACAACGTGCTGATATCGGTGCCGTCGAAGACGAGCTTCCCGGCAGTCAGCGGGTAGAGGCGCATGATGGATCGCGCCAGCGTCGACTTCCCGCAACCAGTCTCGCCAACGAGCCCGAGCGTTTCCCCGCGGCGCACTGCGAGGCTCACGCCATCGACTGCTTTGACGCTCCCCACCTGGTGTTTGAAGAAGATGCCCTCTTTGATGGGGAAGTGCTTGACGAGGTCGTCGGCGCGCAGAATGACGTCGTCGTCGGCGGTCGGAGCGGCGCTCGGCTCAGGCATATACCGCAGCTCCTTCACCCGCAGCGACCACGCCCGGAAGCTTGTCCGTGCGTGCATCGCGATGCGCGTCTGCATAGCGTCTGCGCGCGGCGTCCGTCGCAACGCCGACCCCAACGGCCTCCGGTGGGAGCCAGCACGCCGAGGTGTGACTCGGGTCGTCACCGACCGTGTCCAGCGACGGCTGCTCATCGATGCACAAGGGCATGGCGAACGGGCAACGCGGATGAAATCCGCACCCACTCGGCACGTTGATCAGACTCGGCGGCGCACCCACGATCGGGACGAGCCGGCTGCCGATCACCCCGGTGGCTGTTGGGACAGAGCCGAGCAGTCCGCGAGTATATGGATGGTGCGGCTTGAAGAAGATGGTGCGCGCATCCGCGCGTTCGGCCGCACGGCCGGCGTACATCACGAGCACCTCATCTGCGATCGATGCGATCACACCGAGGTCGTGGGTGATGATGATCATGGCCATCCCCGCCTCTCGCTGAAGCTGGCCTAGCAGTTCGATCAGTTGTGCCTGCACCGTGGCGTCGAGCGCGGTGGTGGGCTCGTCAGCGATGAGCAGTTTCGGCTTGAGTCCCAGCGCCATCGCGATCATCACTCGCTGACGCATGCCTCCCGACATCTCATGGGGATACGCATCCACGCGGCGCTCCGGTTGCGGGATATTGACGAGGCGGAGCAGCTCGATCGCCTGCGCCCTCGCGTCGCGTTTGCTGACGTTGGTATGAGCGCGGATCGCCTCGGCGATCTGCCACCCGACGCGAAAGTGAGGATGGAGGCTGGAGAGTGGATCCTGAAAGATCATGGCGATGTCGGCGCCGCGAATCCTTCGCAGCTCCGCCTGGGACATGCTCAACAGATCCCTGCCATTGAAGATCGCCGCGCCCGTGGTGTCCGCCCCCGGATTCAGTCCCAGCAGCGTGAGCGCACTGACGCTTTTGCCCGAGCCCGACTCGCCGACGACGCCGAGCGTTTTCCCGGTGTCCACGGAGAAGGACAGGCCGCGGACCGCGTGAACGATCCCGTCAGCGGTCGGGAAGGAGACCGTCAGGTTGTCGACGGTGAGGAGCGTCATCGGTGAGGTTGTGGATCGCACGGAAGATGCCCGCCGTGTGAGCGGCGGGCATCTTCAGATGTGCGACTACTCTTCGGTTCTTACGACAGCCAGATCTGAGTGATGTCGTATTGACTGCTGAATGGGATGTAGATCGCGTTGTGGACCCGCGACGAATGGAAGAGCGGAGTCAACTGGGTGTTGATTGGAATGATCGCGGCGTCCTTCATGACCTGAAGGTCGGCCTGATGCCAGAGGGCAGATGCAGCAGAGACGGTGAGTGCGGACTCAGCCTGGTTGACGAGCGAGTCCACCGTCGGGTCGTCGAATCCGCCCCAGTCCGAGCCGGGGAAGTCGAGCGCGCCATCCATGAGATCGGGAAGGGTTGCGCGTCCGTTCTCGGGCCCAAACCAGTCTGGATTCCAACCCGGCTCAGTGATATCCCAGTTACCGGTCTTGAGGCCGTTCGCCGACGTCACGCCGATCCCTGAGGAACCGTAGTAGCCGGTTGCGATCGGTGTACCAACTGTGGTGACGCCGCACTTGGCGAAGTCGGACTGCACCTCTTCGAACACCGCTGGATGGTTGCCGCTGTTGCGGTAGTAGTCCTTGAGCGTGAGCCCGTTCGGGTAACCGGCGGCCTTCAACAGCGCCTTGCATTCGCCCGGATTGCCTTCGTTGTTCGCAGTGGGATAGTCGTTGAAGGGCACGTAGCCTTCGGCGCCTGGTGCGATGACCTGGTTGAGCGGCTGATTGAGGCTGGCGCCGCCATAGATCTTGCCAATCGCGACTTTGTTGATCGCGTATTCCAGTGCCTGACGGACTTTCACGTTGCCCAATGCGCCGTTGTTGTTCGGGCTCTGCACGTTGAACACCAGGTAAGGATTGGTGATGCCCGGGGTTGGGAACGTGCCGAGATCCGGGTTCCACGTGGGGCTCTCCAGACCAGCGATGTCCGCTGTGGGGACCACCGTGTTCCACTCGAGGTCGGCTGTGCCCGCCTGCATATCCTGCTGCACTTCGGTGCTCGCGGCCGCGCCGGCGAGATCGAGCTTGACGTCGATCTGGTTCACGTACTGATGACGAATCGGGTCGGAGCTCTGAGTCCACGCGGAGTTCCGCGAGAGGATGATCTCGTGTCCGATGTTGTAAGTACTGATGTAGTACGGCCCGTCCGAATACAGCACGTTACCCGGTGCGAGCGGCGTGTACTTGAGGTACTCCACCGGTGCTGCCGACGCGAACGGCAGGGAGATGATGTTCGGGAAGTCGGTGGCAGGCTGGGTGAGGGTGAACACGATCGTGTTGGCGTCGGGTGTCTGAATCCCGGTGACGCTCGTCATTCCCGCGTTGATGAACGCGGCTCGAGCGGCCGGGCTCTCCGACGGATTCGAGTTCTCGAACGGAACGCAGAATGCCTTGTAGCCCACGATCGTCGAGATGTAGTAGCCGGGGTTGCCGTTCGGAGCGAGCGTCGGATCGCAGTTGCGGAGGATGCCGCGCTCGAAATCCTGCGAGGTGACCGGTCGGGGCGGTGATGTGTTCCACATCAGACCGGACCGGAGCTTGAAGGTGTAGGTCAACCCATCGGCGCTCACCGTTGGCAGACTTGCTGCGGCGTCGGGGACCAGTGTCTCTGCCGTGACCAGATTCGTCGATGCGGCGTACGAGAGCAGCTGTCGCGTGTAGGCACGCTCGAGCGTGAACGCGATGGTCTCGTACTCTCCCTGTGGATCCGCAGCCGCAGAGAGATCCGTGCTTCCCTCGATCTGCAGCGTCCCGCCGTATACCGGCGCACCTTTCGCGTTCTGGTTCGCTGCGAGCCACGACACGTTGGAGGTGTTGAACGTGGAGGGATCGAACAGGTTGGCCGGCTCGGGCTTGGTAGTCGTCGCGCTTCCGCACGCGGCGACGCCGAGCGCAGCGAACGCGACGACACTCACTCGCTTGATCATGCTGCGCCGTCTCCTCGTGAAGACTTCGCCGTGGTCACTGCCTAGACTCATCTGCGCATCTCCCTGTCAGTAGGTTCGTTCCGTTCGCGCCACGATACGCGCGGTGTGATGCGCTTTCGGGATACGCGTCAAGAATTCATCCTGCTGAGTGATGCGCAACGCGTTGCCGCTATTGCCGTAAAGGACAGATACGACGCAAACCATCGTGAAGTGGCTCAGTCTTGCGCGGCAAAGTGGCATGCAAGTGGCAGGAGCAATTGCGACGATATTGGCTTCTTCCATAACCACTTTCGCGTCGCCACGCGTTGCATAGCCAGTTCGGCGTCGACAGGCAGTACCACTCGTGTGCCACTTCGCGTCGCGCCGTGCATGCCAATTCACGTGTGTCCGTGCACGCGATGTCCAATCAGTACGTTGCGACGTTGCGCACGCCATCACCCATCAGAGTGATTTCTTCGTCCACACCACATGCGCACCGAAAACGCTGCGTATCGTGCGCCAGGAAGGACTGTTACTCGAACGCTTGAGGAGACTCCAATGGGTGTGACACGCGCGTGGCGATTGAAGAGTGGGTTGGCAGCTGCCGGTGTTGCGGCGGTAGTCGTCGTGTCCGCATGTGGGAGCACGAGTTCCACGGGATTGGCCGTCAAGAAAACCACGGCGACGTTCGCTGAGCTTCCCGGGTCGCAGCCGAACTACATCTTCCCGCTCGCTGCGCTGCAGTATTTCAGCGTCGCCAACCTCAGCCAGTTCCAGTACCTCATGTACCGGCCGCTGTACTGGTTCGGCGACAACGGCCAGGTCCAGCTGAACACCAGCCTGAGCCTCGCCGATACGCCCGTGTACTC
>JBEKKP010000075.1:0-12973 GCA_050010655.1 Candidatus Dormibacteria bacterium | reverse complement strand
TGCTCGGCAGCGGTGGAGTTCGCATCCGCCTCACCGGGATGACTGAAATGGTGCATGCGGCGCTCGCACGGCGCGGCCGTGTCGCCGAACACGACGGGTGGTTCGTGGTGGACGGGGTGGACGCAGAGTCAGTGCCCGACCTGGTGGCCGAGGTGGTCTCGAATGGCGCCCGTGTCTATGCGGTCGAGCCGGTGCGCCAGACGCTCGAGGAGCGCTTCCTCACCCTCATCGAAACCGAGCGGGCGCGATGGCAGCACTGACCATCGCGCGGCTCACGATTCGTGAAGCTGCCCGGCGGAAGCTGTTGCTGGCGCTCGCGGTGCTCACCGTGATCGTGATCGGGCTCACCGGGTGGGGCTTCCAGCATCTGACCACCCTCACCAATCCCGACGGCAGTCAGATCCCGCATGACGAGCTGCGCCTCGCGACCTCCCAGGTGCTGGTCCTGGTCGAGTTCATGTTCAGCGGCGTGCTTGCCCTCAGCGCCGTTGTGGTCGCTTCCCCGGCGATCTCGAGTGAGCTCGAGTCAGGAGTGGCGCTTTCGATCTTTGCGCGCCCGGTCAGCCGCTACCAGGTGGTCCTCGGCAAGTGGCTTGGGCTCGCCGCGCTCATCGTCTTCTATGTCGTGGCAACCACGACGCTGGAGTTGGTCGTGGTCGACCTCACGACCGGCTATGTGCCACCCGGGCCGGTTGGTCTGGCGGCGTACCTGAGCGGCGAGGGTGTCGTGGTGATGTCGCTCGCCCTGCTCATCAGCACCCGGCTCTCCGGCATGACCGCCGGAGTCATCAGCCTGGTGCTGTTCTTCATTGCCTGGATCGGCGGCATCGCCGGCGCCATCGGCGAGGTGTTCAGCAGCAGCGCGATCTCGAACGCGGGCACGATCACCCAACTGCTGCTCCCGACGGACGCGCTCTGGCGCGGATCGGTGTACGAGCTCGAGCCCGTGCTGTACAGAGACGTGCTCGGGGCCACGACGGAGCGTGCGGGCAACCCATTTTTCGTCCAGTCGCCGCCGTCCCTGGCCTTCCTGACGTGGAGCGTCTGCTGGGTGGTGCTGATCGTGTCGCTCACCGTCTGGAGTCTTCACCGCCGCGAGGTCTGACCCAGCGGTCTCCCAGCCGTGGCTCAGGGCCTTGACAGCATGCGTACGTGAAGACGATAGTGCGATTCGCTCGATTGGAGCGCATCCGCGCAGCGATTGCAGAGGAGGGCTGTCCATGGCAGAGAGACCGGAAGAGATCGGCGCGTTGGGCCGAGCGCGCCCGGCGCCGAGGCGGCGATCCCGACTCGTCGGGACCGGGATGACCCTCGCGTTGAGCGCGGTCCTCCTGGGTGTTGGGAACAACCTCCCTGCTCAGGCGGCAGCAAAGACCGGGCCGCTTGTTGCGAGCAAAACGGGTGAGCTCGACTGCAACGCCGACAGCCCGGCGCAGAAGTCCGTGCGCGAGATGACCTGTACGGACATCAAGGGCATCCTCGGTGTCGACAACCAGAACACCTGGGGCGGCAAGTTCTACGACAACGGTCAGTACATCGGCCACGACGAGCCGGACGCGACGTTCGAGTCCTCCAAGCCCGGCTCGGGCAACGACATCACGTGGGACGAGACCCTGGGTGCCGATCCGAGCGCCGCGCCGACCGATGCCACGCCGGGAACAGACGTCTCGCATTGGTTCGAGCTGACTCCGGCACCGTGGCTCTCCATGGCGCTGTGCGATCCCAACTCGTACCCGCAGGCGCCGTGCAAGCCGAACTCCGACTCGAACGCACCGAGTGCCACCTCCAACGGCGGCGGCTCGACGTTCATGGAGATGCAGCTCTACCCGCCGGGCGAGCCGCCGTTCGTCGACAGCTCGGGCTGCGACACCACGCATTGGTGCGCCGCGCTGACCATCGACAGCCTCGAGTGCACCGAGGGTTTCGCGACCTGCAACGCCGACTGCGAGGAGCCGGTGAACTTCGCGTTCATCCAGACCAACGGAGTGCCAACCGGCGCGCCGAGCCCGCAGGACGCGAACATCGCGACCTTCACCCCCAACGCGAACACGCTGCTGATGAATCCCGGTGACGACGTGGTCATCCACATGGCGGATGCCGCGGCACCAGGGGGAGGGAAAGCGTTCAAGGTCACGATAGACGACCTCACCCAGCACACCAGCGGCTGGATGCAGGCGTCCGCGGCCAACGGCTTCGCCAACACCTCGATCGCCAACTGCAGCGGAACGCCATTCAACTTCCAGCCCGAGTACAACACCGCGAAGCCGGGCAACATCATCCCGTGGGCGGCAATCGCGACTGACGTGAGCACCGAGTTCGAGACCGGCCACTGGGAGTCCTGCACGAGCCTCACCAAGCCGCTCGATCCCAACCCCTTCGACGCCTCCGACACCGGCGGCACGTACAACGAGTGCCACGGTCCCTACGAGACGGCCGGCGGTAAGGACAAGGGCAGTCCTGAGGTGGGTGACGGGCTTTGCTACAAAGCCGGAGACACGCACCCAGGCTATGACGGCGCCGGGACGTCGACAGCTCCTGACCAGGCAACTGGATGCCAGGACAACTACCAGCAGAACGGCGACCTCGACTTCGACGGCAGCCCGTACTGGACGGAGTGGCCGACCGGGACGACGCCTGGGTTATACCCCTCAAGCTTCGTCGACAGCTATCCGACGACCGGTGGCTCTCAGTACGCCCAGTTCTTCTTCCAGACGGACATCGCGCTCAGCGAGTACGAGTGCACCTCGACAACGCTCAGCGGATGCACCGTGCCGCCGGACGGTCCGGGCAACTTCTACCCGTACTGGAGCGAGGCGAAGGTCAACGGACAGTGCGTCCTCGAGTTCGGCAACGTCTCCTCACGCGTGAACACCTTCGGCAAGGACGCTCAATACGGGACGAACCAGTTCGCGACACTCGGTTACCCAGAGTTCATCGGAAAGAGCCACAGCACGGCCTGCTAGCCGGCTCCCGTCCGACCACACCGAAATCAGCTGCCGGCTGGGCGAAGCGCTCAGCCGGCAGCGCCATGTCCGGCCCGGCGCACACCCTTTCGCCCGCCGCGGCGAGTTGGCTATCCTGCTGCGGCGCGGGCGATCGACTGAGTGGACAGGGGGAAGCTGTGAGTGACGTATCCCAGGGTCCAATCCATGGACGGCGGTCGTCCCGGACACCGCTCACTGCGGCGCTTCGTCAGCTCTTTGCGGTGCACGAATCCGCCGCGGCTCGCGGGCTTCCTGCGGAGGCGGTGCTCGAGGAGCTCGACGCGCGGACCGCGGCGAGCCGGCATCTTTCGCGTCGGAAGTTCCTGACCGGCGCGGCGGTCGCAGGCGCGGGACTCGCAGTCGGGCCGACGGCGATGCGCGCGATGGCGGCAACGCGGCCGGGCGCGTCGCGAAGCGTGCAGCCGCGTGTCGCTGTCGTCGGCGCCGGGCTTGCCGGGCTCCGTTGCAGTCACTGGCTCTGGACCCGGCATCGGATCGCATCGACGCTGTACGAGGGCCACCCCGACCGCATCGGGGGCCGCTGCTGGTCGCTCCGCGACTACTTCTCCAACGGGCTCATCACCGAGCATGGCGGAGCGTTCATCGACTCCAACCAGTACGCGGCGCTGGATCTCGCCGCCGAGCTCGGCCTGCAGCTCGAGGACTACAACGGCGGCGAGCTGATCGGGCTGCCGGAGGTGTACTGGTTCAACGGCGGGTACTACACGTACGCGCAGGCGAGTTTGGACTGGGAGCGCTTCGGCTACAAGGCGTTTCACGACGCCGTGAAGGAGTCGAACACCGCCCCCGGACTCGCACGGCTCGACAGGCTTTCAGCACCGGAGTGGCTCGACGAGACGCCGATCGGCAGCTCCTCGCTGTTCGGACAGCTGATGATTTCCAATACGGTCTCTGAGAATGGCGGTGACCCCGGTGATCAATCCGCGCTCGACCTGATCGGCCTCACCGGCGTGAATCCGCGTACGTCGCTCGATCCACTTCCCGGCTATGACGAGAAGTGGCACATCGTCGGCGGCAACGATCAGCTGATCCACGGGATGGCAGGACAGCTTCCATCCGGTTCGATCCAGCTCGATCACCGCCTGGTCGCGCTGCGCGAGAACAGCGACCGGTCGTACACGCTCACCTTCGATGTCGGTGGCAGCACTGCCGACGTGGTCGCCGATTACGTCGCGCTGGCCCTGCCGTTCACGCTGCTGCGCGACGTCGACATCAGTCACGCGGGTTTCAGCGCCGAGAAGGTGCGCGTGATCGACACGCTCGGCATGGGATCAAACGGCAAGATCCACATCGAGGTCGCCGAGAAGACGTGGGCGCGTCACGGGTTCAACGGCGTCGCGTACACGAGCCACGACAGCTTCGACGTCTGCTGGGACGATTCGGTGCCTCTTGGACCGAATGGGGCCCCGGCGTTGCTCCTCGCGTTTCCTGGCGCCAACGCCGGCCGCAACACGCTGACCGGTGATGCGCACGGACCGTCGCCGGTCAAGGACACCAATTGGTTCCTCGACCACATCGATCCGATCTTCCCGGGGACGCGCGCCGCCTTCACCGGCGCCGCCTACGAGGACCACTGGGTTCGCGACCCGTGGGTGAAGGGCGCGTACTCCTATTACCGGGTCGGCCAGTACGCGACGTTCGGCCAGATCGCGGGCGAGGCCCAGGGACGGGTGCACTTCGCCGGCGAGCACACCTCCATCAACAACCAGGGGTTCCTCGACGGCGCCGTGGAAACCGGCGCGCGTGCAGCGAAGGAGATCTTCGCGCAGCTGTAGCGGTCAGCCAGACGTCTTCGGCGCGGTTTCGGCGCGCTGTCGCGCTCTGTACGTCCTCGCCTTCTGACGCGAGCCGCACACCCGCATGGAGCACCAGCAGCTGCGGCCGTTCTTGGAGTGGTCGTAGAAGGCCCACCGGCACGTTTCGCTGCGGCAGACCTTGAAACGATCCCAGGTGCCCATCAATGTTGCTTCGACCAAGGCCGTCGAGATGAGCCCGAGAAAGCTGTCGACCCCCTGGCAATCCACCGCCAGAGTCGCGCCCGTCGCTGAGAGGATCGGCCGGAGCGGCGAATGGCCGAGGAGCTTCTCCAATCTCACAGTCACGGCCGGGTCGACGTTCTCTCCAGTGTGTGCTTCAAGCAGATCCCGAAGTCCCTCGCGGGTGGCGATGAGCCTGTTGAGGTCGCGCGCCGACACGGTCAGATCCGTCCCGGTGACGTCGCGGATCCAGGCCGTGGCGAGGGCCGGGGTACGCAACTCGTCGACGCCGTCCGGCATCTCCGTGCTGTTGATGAACTTCTGGACCAGTGCGAGCGACCCAGGAGCGGGGTCGCGGGGCGCCGTTGTGCTCATCGCAGGTGTCGCTCCGTCGTTGCCATCGTCACCAGTATAACCATTTGACAAGTGATGTACGAGGTGTTACGCTGTCACCAGTAAACCACGTTGGATGGTTACTCAAACGGAGGACATGAGATGTACGGAGCCCAGCTCGTCGAGATGGCCCAGGTGGCCGAACAGGAGCACATGCTGGAGAACGTGATGGCACGGTGCCGGGCGCAGGAGCGCCGCGAGGCACGCCGCAACGTCGGTCCCAGCCGGATCTCGCGCGCGTGGTCAGCTTTCTGGGCACCTCGCGACGTCGTGGTTGTCTACCGCCGCGCCGGTGACGGCGTCCCGGCGGACCTGACCCCCTGCGCGGACTGCTAGGACGGGTCTCGATGGACGAGCGACCAGTGTCGTCGCCCAGCTGGTCGCCGGACGTGGCATGCGAAAGATTGGGTACGCAACAGGACCGCCAAGGTAAGGTGGTTCGGCGAAGTACTCGGTTGTCGAGCTTCATGCTTCCTGACCGATATCGCGCGTCCCAAGAACGAGGAGCCATGACATGACCGTCCCGATTGACGTTGATCGCACTGCCCCGCTGATCGCCCACCACGAAATCGACATCCAGGCACCACTGGACAAGGTGTGGAACCTGCATACAGACGTCAACTCCTGGCCGACTTGGCAGACCGCGATCACCGCCGCGCACCTTGATGGGATGCTCGAACCCGGTGCTTCGTTCGAATGGACGAGCTACGACTTCACCGTCACGTCGACCGTGTACGAACTCGCCAGCACGTCCCGTGTCCTATGGGGTGGGACGTCCGGCGGTATCACGGGCGTACATGAGTGGCTTTTCACCGGGTCGCCAAGCGGCGTGCACGTAGCAACCACCGAATCGTTCGCAGGCGAGCCTGTCATGGCCGATGTACGGGGCATGCAAACTGTGCTCGACACATCGCTCGTAACCTGGCTGGACGACCTCAAGAAGGCCGCCGAGAGGCTCGGTCCTGACTAACCCGGCCCTGAGATAGCGCCTGAGCGCCACAGCAGAGCGCGGCGGCCTGCCTGGCCAGTAGCAGAACCGACCGCGTCCCCTAACGGACGCGGGGGTCAGAAGCGGGGGCACGCCAAAGCCCGAACGGCGTTGATGGCCGATATCCCATGCGCTACATAGGCATTCGCCCGTGGCGTCAGAAGCGGTCGGCGCGCCCTGCTAGTCCGCGCCGGGTGGGACGGTGGCGTCGAGCACGTTGGTTGCCATCCGCTCCGCGATACCGCTGGCCACGGAAGCGGCGGCAGCGCTGTCTGGCTTCCGTTTCGCCTGATCTTTGAAGCAGCGTACGAACTCGTCGCGCAGGGTGAGCCGCGGGAACCTGAGCACCACCTCATCCCGTAGTGGTTGTGGCCACCACTCCGGATGACGGCCCGAGATGTCGAGGCTCGTCGCGATCGCCAGCAGATAGCCCTCGACGTCCTCCGTGATCTCTGTGTCGCGCATGTGCCGGACGATGACTTCCGACGCTCGGATGCGGCGCGCCACCGGCCACCCCGCACCCGCGGCGAACACCCACGCGACATGACCGCCTGCATCCTCGAACGCCACGGTGTGACTGTCGAACTCGGCCACCAGGCCGATGTCGTGGAGCATCGCCGACACGTACAGCAATTCGGCATCGAAGCTGATGTCGCGCTCCGCCGCGTATGAGGCGCCCCAGATATACGAGCGCAGGCAGTGATTGACGATCGCGGGTGTGCAGTATGTCGTGGCGACTTCGTGCGCGGCGGCCGCGACGCGCGTATCAGGACGCGGGATTTCGGGGACGAGGTCGTCGATGGGCATAGTCGCCAGAATGACGCTTCATACGGTCGGCCTGCCGCCGCTGCGCGTCAGCTCCAGAGATCTTTGGAGAAGCGCGCAGGCAACTCGTCGACGTCGACGTTCGGCCAGGTTCCGGTGGGGAACAGTCCCCGCTCGAGGTACTGCCAGGCGGCCGTGTGGTTCGCGCATCCCGGAACGTTGGGCGCGAAGTGTGGACGAACTGAGCGACGGGGATTCGCGCCTGTCTGCTCCGGCTCGCTGGAGTAGAGGAGCGCGCCCCGCACCGAAGCGGGATCGCTGCTGATGAGCGAGCAATACGCACCAGAGAATGCGCCGTTGATCGGATTTTCGTAGAAACCGGGGATGTACCGGGAGCCGGCGAATGCCGCGACGTATGCCGCGATGTACGTCGACGTGATCGGATCGCTCGTCTCCACATCACGAAAGATCGCAACGCCCTGCGCGACGCCGAGCGAGGTCGCCTGCGCAAGTGCCTGCTGCGCGTCGGTGGTGCCTGATGTGAACGCGCGATTCGGGTCATCGATGAGCAGAATGGACAGTCCCTGCTGGTGAATGTACCGCGCCTCGGTGCCCGAAAGTTCGCTGCTGTAGATGAGATATCGCCCCACGAACTGGGGCGCGCCGAGCTCACTCGTGGTCTGGGCGATGATGTTGCCCGTCTCGACGTTGGTCACGGTGTCGATGCCCCACCACGCGCCGCCGCCGGATGTTGCAACGGTGAGCGGTTGCGGGCGCGCCGTATCAGCGCCGGCGTGCGCAGGTTGTGCGTTGACGAGTCCTGCGAGTGCCGTCGCCGCGAGCACGATGCTCGCCATAGGTCCGGCGCCGTAGGCCATCGATCGCCCTCCTCACATGGGTTGTGCCGCCGCGCCGGTGCGGCCGGGACATGCTAGCAGCGGCGGACGGATGTCGAGACGCCGGCGTGGCTCAGTACGATCGTCGAGTGGTGAGCGAGCACGCGGATGCCGTGGTCCGGCCGGCGCGACCCGACGACGTGGAGGCGATCGCCGCGCTCCACCTCGCAAGCTGGCGGACGGCGTACAAGGGATTTCTTCCCGATGATTTCCTGAGCGGGATCACCCTCGAGAGCCGGATCCTCAGATGGCAACAGGCACTTGACCCCTCGGCATCCCCGCTCACCGAAACCACGGTCGCGGACGCTGACGGCACGGTGCTTGGCGTCTGCAGCTTCGGCCCGCGCCGCGAACCGGCGTCGGAGACGGTTGGTGCGATCTACGTCTTGCACGTCCGCCCCGACGTGACGCGTCGCGGTCTCGGAAAGGCGCTTCTGGATGAGGCGCTGCGTCGGCTCGCAGCGCGTGGGTTCGGTACCAGCGTGCTCTGGGTGCTGCGCGACAACGCAAACGCACGCCGTTTTTACGAGGCCCAAGGCTGGTCGTTCACTGGAGAGGAATTCGTCGAGGACAGAGGTGGCTTTGCGATCCCGGAAACGCGATACGCGATCACACTCGACAGCTGATTCGGGCGCTTTTCGGAGCTGACGCCGTTGGCGTAGAGTCCCGCTCGGATTACCAGAGGGAGAAGGCGCGATGACGACTTCGTTCACCGAAGACGGCCCATTTCCGCCGAGCGCGCTCACGGAGAACGCCGCCGGGCGACTCACGGATCAGCAGCGAGCGCGGTGGCGTCAGATGTCGCGCGGAATGCGCAAGGCGGAGCTCTCGTTTGCGGTGATTTTCGCGATCATCGGCGCCCTTGTGGCGTTCGCACCGGGCCCCGCGAAAGACGCCACCATCAAGCCGCTCATCGGCCTGGGATGCCTCGTCATCGTGGTGGTCCTCGTCGTCCGCGCGCTCACGGGCGGAGACAAGATCACCGCGGATGTGCGAGCAGGGCGCGTGCAGTCCATCGACGGCGCGATCGCCAAGCACGTGGTCCATTCGCAATCGGGCGAGAGCAGCAGTGAGTCTCATTTCCTCGATGTCGGCGGCCAGCGATTCGAGACCGGTCCCCTCGGCTACGCGGCTGCCCCGGACGCGGGATACGTGCGGCTGTTCTTCCTGCCCCGCAGCCATCGTGTCGTCAACCTCCAGCTCATTCCGGGACCGGCTGTACCGGATATCACGAGCATGTCGGTCCCCGAGGTGGCGCATACCGTCCTCGGCGCGATGCACGGCGGCGAGGTCGCACGGGCCGAAGCCCGTGCGCAGATGGCGACCATGGCGACGCAGTTCCAGGCGGAGGTGCATGCCGATGCCACCCCGCCACCGAGTGATCAGCTCGACGCCCGCCCGCTCGCGCAGGCGATTATCGGGACCTGGAAAAACCCGATGATGACCGTCAGCTTCGCTGCCGACGGCACCGGGACGCAAACCATGATGAATGGGCGCGAGACAAGCGGGCAGTGGTCAGTCGATGCGCAGGGTCAGCTGCACGCCACCTTGATGGGACAGGACCAGACCGCTGCAGCGTGGATCGCGGGCGATACCTTGACGATCTCGATCGGGACCATGGCGCTCGCGTTTCAGCGAGTGTCGTAGCGCGTCACGGGATCGAGGTGTTGTAGTACGGCACGCTGCTCACCGGCGCGATGTCGATCCAGAGTGTCGCGTGGTAACCGCCGCACAGCGATATGGGCGTGTTCGCAAGGGTGACGGAGGCGCCGTCATTCGGCGGAGTGATCAGCAGTGTCTGCGTCGATGCGCACGGCGACGGCCCGTTGATGACGTCGGAGACCTCGTATGCCACGTAAGCGCTCGTTCCGGGAAGCAGCGTCACGAGGCGCACCGTCGGCAACGTGCCGTTGCTGTTGTTGAGGAGCGGGCCACCGATGCTGTGCGTGACTCCGAGTTGCACCACGCGTCCGTCGACGACTCCCTGAAGATTCACGTAGCCTTCGAGCGTGCAGGCAACGGTGCCGGCATTGCGCAATGCGATGTCGCCGCCCGATGTTCCCGCGGCGCCATCCTGGTCGTACTGCTCGGCGGTGAGCACTCCCGCGGTGCATGTCTGAGTCCCCGTCAGCGTCGGTGACTGTGTCCGAGCCGGCGATGGGGATTCGGATATCGACGGAGACGGCGACGGTGAGGCTACGGGCGGTACCGAGGTGGCGGGTCCTGGACCGCTGACCCTGCCGTTGCGCAACGCGAGGCTCACGCCGAGAGCGCCTCCGACGACGAGCACCACCATCGCGGCAGCGATCGCCGCGCCTGTCCGCGGTCCCAGATGGAACCCGCCCCAACCGCCGCGCGCATGACCGGCTTCATTGACGGCGGCGAGGACTCGCTGCTCCGCAGCAGGCCCGGGGACTCGCGGATCGATCGCTTCGTGCAACTGGGCGCGAAGCGCGTCTTCGAGCTGGTCGTCGCTCATGCGTGTGTCTCCGAAGCGGTGAGCGTTGTGGCAAGTGCCGTCAGCCCGCGCCGTACTCGCGACCGCGCGGCCTCGACGCTGCAGCCGCTGGTGGCGGCAACGTCTTCATACGAGAGGTCGAGGTAGTAGCGGAGGACCACGGCGAGCCGGATGTCGTGCGGGAGCCGGCGCAGCGCAGTCGCGATATCGAGGCTCGCGGCGGTGTCTGTCGCCTGTCCCGCGGGCGATTCCGGAGGCTCTGCAAAGCGCAGCACCGAGGCCCATCGCCCTCGCCGAGTCTCGCGACATTGATTGGCGACGATGGCGAGGAACCATGGGCGGAGGTCGGTTTCCGGATGGCGGTTTCCACGCCGCCGCCAAGCGCGAAGTGCTGCTTCCTGCACGGCGTCCTCGGCATCAGTGCGGTCGAGTCGCATCGCCGTTGCGAGGCGCAGCGCCGTACCGAGAAGCGGCCGCAATTCGGCCTCGAAGCTCACGCTCTGCTCGTCCAAGTCCCTGTCGATTGGTGCAGTTGACCACGCCCGGTCGGACTGCGCGGCGAGTTGCAGCACACTCCTCATACGGGCTGCGCACCCGAAACCGGTCGAATCCTGGTCAGGACGAGCAGAGATCCACTTTCTTGGTCGCGAGGATGCTCGCCACAGCGCTGACGAGGCGACCGCGATCGAGCGTCCCGGCTGTCACCGCCGCAACGATTGCCGCGGCCGTCGACTGGGTGAGCGCGGCCACCTGCGATGCCGTGGCGGTGTACAGCACCATGTCGGCCCCGGCGGCGATTGCGGCCACCACTGCTCGAGGAACCGAGTAGCCGATGTCCGCGAGTGCGCCGGCGGAGAGCGAGTCGGTGATGACCAGCCCATGGAATCCGAGTTCGTCACCGAGGACGGTGGTCATGACTTCAGAGGAGATGCTCGCCGGGAGCGTTGCCAACCCCGGGACTGTGGCGTTGGCCACCATCACGACGGGAACGCCGGCGGCGATCGCGCTCTCGAACGGGAGCAGGCCGGCCTTCTGCAGGTCACTCCACGGTTGCGTCGTCGCCGGTGCGACGTCTGTGTTCGCCGACGCCTGGCCAAGTCCGGGGAAATGCTTGACCACCGGAATGATCCCGCCCGCCTCGAGCCCCTGCATGAACGCGATGCCGTCTGCTGTTGTGAGCTGCGGGTTGAGGCTGAATGAGCGCGTGCCGTCGGGATCGCTGTTGTTCGGACCGACCCCGTCGTCGAGATCCAGGACGGGGGCGAGGTCCATGGTCACCCCGGAGGCGTGCATGCGCAGCGCGACCGTGGTCACGAGGCTGCGGATCTGCGCCGCCGACATCGTCTGCGCCATCGTCCGCGCGGAAGGCAGCGAGCCGACCAGGTTCGCCATGCGCTGCACCGCCCCGCCTTCCTCATCGGTCATGACAAACGGCGCGATGCCGTCGGGGCCGGCTGCTGAAAGCGTGTGCAGACTCGCCGCGAGATTCGAGGGCGCAGTGGATCCGAAGAGGATGACGCCGCCGGCGCCGGCGGCAATCTCGGCGGTCACCGCCGCGACATCGCTCTCCTCGACCGGGACGACGAGGGTTTGCTCGGCGAGCTGCGTGAGGCTCCAACTGGCGAGGGCGGTGACGTTGGTGCAGACAGGCGGCGTTGCTGTTGGGGAAGGGGTTGGGGTCGGAACGGGCAAGGTTGCCGTAGGCGTCGGCGTTGGAGTCGACGCAGTTCCGGGCGAACCGCATGCCGCGAGGATCGACGTTGCCGCCGCGATCACAAAAAGCCCGGGTGTGGAACGTCGCATCCGAGGGTTATACGGGCCGGACCCTGAAAAGGGGCCGGACGCGTTCTGCCGAGACGAGACGGATCCAGACTCGGAGCACCATATCCGGCACATGAAATTCGGCGTGGTACTCCCGGGTGGGACGGCGACCCAGCAACTCGAGCAGGCGATCCTCGCCGAGGAAAGCGGCTGGGACGGAGTGTTTGTCTGGGAGGCCGCCTACGGCGTCGACGCATGGTCCCTTCTGGCCGCGATGGCGGCGCGGACGGCACGAGTCCAGCTCGGCACGATGCTGACGCCGTTGCCGTGGCGGCGTCCATGGAAGGTCGCGAGCCAGGTCGCCACGCTGGATCAACTCTCTTCCGGTCGCGCGATTCTCACCGTCGGCCTCGGTGCGATCGAGACCGACCTGCCGAGCACCGGCGAGGTGATCGATCTACCGATGCGGGCCGACTACCTCGATGAGGGTATCGATCTCATCCGCACGCTCTGGGAGGGCGGGACGAAATATCACGGGGCTCACTTTCACTACGAATGTGATCGCAATGACCTGACTGAAGTCGTGCGTCCCGAGCGGGAGCGCATTCCGATCTGGGTCGTCGGTGTCTGGCCGCGACCGAAGTCGATGCGCCGCGTCCTTCGGTGCGACGGTGTCGTGCCGCAAATCGAGATTCCCGGCAGGCCCGGATCCCCCGATGACATTCGCGAGA
>JBEKKP010000074.1:0-13137 GCA_050010655.1 Candidatus Dormibacteria bacterium | reverse complement strand
CCTGAGACGAGGCGTCGAAGGAGGCGAGAGATTGAGGGGCACGATGCCGGCGATTTGCCTGGAGTCATGGCTTAGTTGAGACGTCGGTTCAGATTGCGGTTTCGGGCGGGGTCGAGCGGCCTACGTTCCGCTCGCGCCGCGGCCACGTGGCTCGCGATCGGGGCGGTGCTCTTCGCAACGGGTGGCTCGAGTGCGAGCGGGATTCTGCGTGCGGGAGCGGGCTCAGGCGCTCTCGGCGAGTCCAGCTCGCAGTCGTCCATTCTCACGCAGCCGAGATCGGCGGCTTCGGGCGGCCCGTCGGGATTGCCGGCTGCTGCGTCGACAACGGCTGCGTCGGCACCTTCGCGCTCGCCTGCGACGAACGGCGGCGGGTCGCGTTCGGGGTCGACACCGCAGGCGGGAGGCCCTCCACACGTGCTCCTGCTCATGGAGGAGAACAAGAATGCCGGCGTGGCCTCCGGCGCTCCGTACCTGGATGGACTCGGCACCGAGTACGGCAGCAGCTCACGCTGGTACGGCGTCGACCATCCGTCAGCCCCGAATTACGTGGCCCTGACGTCGGGATCGACGCAGACCGTCGTGGGAGACTGCACGCCACCGTCGTGTGGTCCGTACGCGGCACCCTCACTGGGCGGCCAGCTCACGGCAGCTGGAATTCCGTGGGCCGCGTACATGGAATCGATGCCGGCTCCCTGCTACAACCGGCCGAATGCCGGGCTGTATGCGGAGAAACATGATCCCTTCATGTACTTCGACGATGTGCTGCACAACGGCTGCGCGCAACACGTCCTGCCGTATCCCGGAGTGAACGCACTCGTCGCGACACTGGACTCACCGAACGCGCCTGACTTCGTCTGGATCACGCCGAACCTTCTGCACGACATGCACGACGGATCAGTTGCGCAGGGCGATGCGTGGGCCAAGGCAAATCTCGCGCCGATCCTTGCGTCCAGCTGGTTCACCGATTACGACTCAA
Organism: Candidatus Dormibacteria bacterium; assembly: GCA_050010655.1. Lineage (GTDB taxonomy): Bacteria > Chloroflexota > Dormibacteria > Aeolococcales > Aeolococcaceae > Palsa-851. Next base: position 12,161 of record JBEKKP010000074.1, on the reverse strand, counting down.
CGGTGATCATCACGATGGACGAGGGCGACAACGATGCGAGCGCGTCCTGTTGCGGGCAACCAGCGGGCGGTCCGATTCCACTGATCGTCGTCTCCAGTGCAGACCTGGGCCTTGGATCGATTCCGCTCACCGGCGATCAGTACGGAACGTTGCGAGCCATTGAAGAGGAGTTCGGGCTGCCGCTGCTCGGGAAAGCGGCTGACACTTCGAATGGTGACGCGCAGCCTTTGTTTGGCTGACTCATTGCTTTATGTGAAGTAACCGATTGCGGCGCACCCCGGCGTCGGGACGTTTTTGGTAGGGTGAGCGGCGGCTGTTCCTACGCCTCGGTGTTGGCAGAATTTTGCGCGGGGGTTTTGTGCCAGCAATCGTCATGACGGTCCGGTGCGATGAGCGGTAGGCACCGCGTACGGCGGCAACGTCTGCATACGTGGGGATCCGTCTCCCGGTACCGGCGGCGCGCGACGCTGGCGATCTACCGGCGACGGCGCGCGCTGGCGCTTCGCCCGCGACGCGGACTTCTCGTGCGCGTGGTCATCGCACTGCTGACACTCATCGGCGGCGTTGGTCTTGCGGCCCTTCCCAGCCTGCACCTCGCGACAGCACCCGTGAGCCTCGGCGTCGTCCAGTCCTTCGGAGGTGCCAACACCAGGCTCACCAGATCGCTCACGGTGTCGCCGGATTCGACGACGGCGGCCGGCGACCTGCTCGTCGCCACCATCAAGAACCGCGATCTCCAGGGGTTCGAGACGGTCACCTCGGTCGTCGATTCGTCAGGGAATACCTGGTCGTCGGCCACCCAGTTGAACGAAGGCCAGCAGGCGGACGAGGAGATCTGGTTCGCGGCGGACACGGCGCCGATCGCGACAAACGGAACCGTGACGGTGACGCTGACGGGCGCAGCGGCCATCGCGGTCACGGTGCTCGAGATCGCCGGCGCGTCGCCGGCTCCCCTCGACGACGTCTCCAGCGAGGGAGATGTCAGCGCCAATGCGTCAACGGGGACCGCTGACGCATCTGCGCAGGACATCGTCGTGGCTGACGTGGGCTGGAATGCCGCCGTGACCCCGACCAGTGCGAGCCCGGCGTACGCGACGACACCAGTCGAGCAGTCGACCGTCACCAACAGCATGACCGGCGAGCAGGCCGCCTGGACGATCGCCGGCGGCGACGGCAGTCAGAGCTACGCGGCGGCGCTCAGCGACCCAGTGGTGTGGACGGCGACGATCGCGACCTTCGCCGCCGCGCCGGGCACGCCACCCACCCCGACGCCGTCTCCGACCGGAACGCCCACGGGGACAGCGACGCCGACATCGACACCAACTCCCACGCCGTCGCCGAGCTCCTCCCCGACGCCGACAGCGACCCCCACACCAACTCCCACGACCACGCCCACTCCGGGCGCCGCGCACGTCATGGTCATCATGGAGGAGAACCGCGGCTACCAGGCGACCCTCGGCTCATGCGGGGATGATCCGTACCTCTGCTCTCTGGCATCGCAGTACGCCAGCTACACCAACTGGGACGCGATCTCCCATCCGTCGCTTCCGAACTATCTCGCCTTCGACAGCGGCAGCACGCAGGGCTGCGGAGCCGACGCGTGTCCGGGCGGCTACACGGCCACGGACCTCGGCGGCCAGCTGTCGAGCGCCGGAATCCCGTGGACCGCGTACATGGAATCGATGCCGAGCGCGTGCTACACGGGCGGTTCCGTGGGCCTGTACAAGCGGTCACACAACCCGTTCGTCTACTTCAATGACGTCGTCAACAGCGCCACGTGCTCCGACAACGTGGTTCCGTACCCGGGGAGCGCCGGGTTGGTCTCCAACCTCGATGCCTCGAATGCGCCGCAGTTTGTCTGGATCACGCCGAACCTCATGGATGACATGCACAACGGCTCCGTCGCCCAGGGCGACGCCTGGCTGGCGGCGAATCTCCCTGCCGTCCTCACCTCGAGCTGGTTCACCGACTACGACAGCACCGTCATCGTGACCATGGACGAGAATGATCCCCAGCCAAACCCGGGCGGCGGGCAGATCCCCATGGTGGTCATCTCCAGCACGGCAGAGAGTCAGGGTCAGATCTCGTCCGCGGGAAATCTCTACGGCACCCTGCGTGCCATCGAGGAGACGTTCGGCCTCGGCTATCTCGGCGCGGCGGTCGACGCCTCCAGCGGCGACCCGATCGGCTCCTTTGGCTGAAGCGCCGCGCGGGTCAGAAGCCTAGCTCCTCGACGCTGACCCCCAGAACCTTCGCCAACCGGCGCCGGTAGAAGGGTCGTGGAACCGTGTCACCGGCCTCCCACGCCTTCACCGACCGCAGCGACGATCCCACCTTACGGGCCAGGCCGGCCTGGGTCCAGTCGCTCGGGCGCGCAGCATCCGCCTGCCGCTGCGAGCGAATCCCGGCGAGCCGGCTGCCTTCGTCCTTGCGCGGGGACTTGCGATTCTGCACCATACTGCCCGATACTGCCTGTAGAGGGAGTGACTCGAGCGACGGCGAACCACCCCGATGCAGACCGGTTTCAGAAGCGCGACGGACGCCATGGACCGGCTCACAAGCCCCCCCTTTCGGGCGCTCCGACGATATTGACTCGGCGGGGCGCCTTCCTTTGTCAACATTTCGCCACACGGGTCGAACGCTCTGCGCGCCGAGGCTCAGGTACCCTGGAATGCATGGCTGAGAGGGCATCCTTCTGATGCTGGTCGTCGTCTTCGGGACGGGCCGGTGCGGCTCAACCCCGATCGTCGAGGTCGTCAGCCGGCATCGTGAAGTCGGCTTCGTGTCCAACCTGGACGACAAGCTGAGCCTGCTCAACCTCAAGGGCACGTGGAACAACCGGCTCCATCGGCTCTCGCCACCTCGAGATCCGAAGATGCGTCCCTTCGGCGACCGGCGGAAACTCGTTGAGTTGGGTCGTTTCCGGATCGCCCCGGCAGAGGCGTGGAAGATTCTCGACCGGCAGGTGGCGCCCATCATCTCGGCGCCGTTTCGTGATCTCGGCGCTGCGGACGCCACGCCCTGGCTGCAGGGCCGGTTTCGCACCTTCTTCGAGAGCCGGATGGCGGCGCAGCATCGCGACGTCTTCATGCAGCACCTCACAGGCTGGCCGAGAGCCGGGTTCATCCGGGCGGCGTTTCCCGAGACGCGGTTCGTCCATGTCGTGCGTGACGGACGGGCCGTCGCCAACTCATGGCTGCAGATGGGGTGGTGGCGTGGCTACCACGGTCCGGAGGCATGGCACCTCGGTCCCCTCCCACCGGACGCAGCGCAGGAATGGGAGGACTCGGGGCGTTCCTTTGTCGTCCTGGCCGGTCTCGGCTGGAAGATGCTCATCGAGTCCTTCGAACAGGCCCGCGCCGAGGTTCCCGCCTCGCAGTGGATGCAGGTTCGCTACGAGGACGTGGTGGCCGAACCTCGCCGGTATATCCGGGACATCGTCGATTTCATCGGGCTCCCGTGGACTGACGAGTTCGAGCGCGAGTTCGCCGCGTATCCCTTCGAGGCCGGTCGCGTCCAGGGCTTCCGCCGGGACCTGGATCCTGCCGCCCTGCACCAGCTCGAGGACGCCATCGGCACGACGCTTCGCGCCTACGGGTACGAGACCTCGTAGTCAGCGGCGCAACACCGCCGAGTAGACCGCTTCGGTTGCGTCGGTGGCTTCATCCCAGTCGTAGTCCCGGATGACCCGATCGCCGAGCACTCGCGCGCCACCTCGGGCGCGATCCGGGTCGCCGAGCGTCTCCGAGAGCGCGGCGGCGAGGGCAGCCTCGTCACCGCTTGGGACGAGCCGCCCGCCAGGGCCGTCGACCCTGACGATCTCGCGGTTGGGTGGGATGTCGCTCGCCACCACGGGCAGCCCGTAGGAAGCTGCCTCCAGCAGCGTCAGCGGCAGGCCTTCCAGGCTCGACGGCAGTGCAAACAGTGCTGCGTTGGTGTACAGCTCGTGCAGCAGCTCGCCCTGCACCGATCCCACCATGAGGACGCGCGGATCACGCGCCGCCAGCGCTTCGAGTTGCTCCACGTATCGGTCCGTGAAGCTCGAGCCGCCGGCGATCACCAGGCGCGCCGTGGTGTCGACATGCCGAAACGCCCGGATGAGCAGATCGGGTGCTTTTTCGGGAACCAGGCGCCCGAGGAACAGCGCGTAGTCACCGCCTGTGAGACCGAAGCGCTCGGTGATGAGCGACGGCGCGCGATACGTTGGCGGCGCCACGCCATTCGGGATGTAGTGGGCGATGCGACCGTAGCGCCGGAGGTAGTAGTCGGCGAGGTTCTGCGACACCGTGATGGTGGCGTGCGGCACGTGAGCGCTGATCCATCCGGCGCTGCGGAGCGCGGTGCGCGCGCCGACTCCCCACTTGTCTCGGTCGTAGTCGAGACCATGAATCGTGAGCACGACGCCCCGCCTGGTCAGCGCGCGCGGCAACGGCGTGAAGACCGAGGGTCCGATCGCGTGGTAATGGAGGATGTCGGCATGCCGCGCGCCCGGGAGCATCGCCACCGCAGTGGAAAGGCCGCTATGAACGAGGGCCTCGAGATGCTTGGTGGGAGCGGTGGGGATGTAGCGAACGTGCATCCCGCGATGCTCGGTGACGTGCGTCGCCGTGTAGTTGGCGCGCGTGAAGACGGTGACGTCGTGCCCTCGTGCAACCAGACGCGACCCAACCTCCTCGACGTGGTGTTCGATTCCCCCGATCGTTGCGGGAACGCCGCGTTGACCGATGAAGGCGATGCGCACCGGCTTCATGCCGCGCGCCGTCGCACCGCTTTCGCCGCCTGGTCGTACATGGCACCGATCCGGTCGAGGTGCTGCTCCGGCGAGAACTCCGCGACGATCGTGGCGCGCGCCCTGTCGCGCATCGCAAATCCGACACCGGGTTCGCTGACGTAGGGACGCAGCGCTGCCGCGAGCGCCTTTGGATCGTTCGGCGGCACGAGGTCGCCCGTCTCCCCCGGCTCGATGAGCTCCGGCATGCCACCGAGGTCGCTGCCGACAACCGGAACCCCGCGTGCGAGCGACTCGAGCACGACCATTGGCTGATTCTCGTACCACCGCGAGGGCACCACCACGACCGACGCGGCCAGCATCAGCCGCTGCACCTCGGCCTTGTCGACGAGCCCGAGGAAGCGGACCCGGCCCGGCGCCACCGACTCGGCCAGGCGGCGCAATGGCGCCTCGTCAGGACCGGTCCCCGCGATATCGAGGACCGCACCTTCGATGTCGCCCATGGCTCGGATCGCGACGTCGATCCCTTTTTCAGGAGAGAGCCGTCCGGCGAGAACGATCCCACCACCCGGAGCCGCTTTGATGGGAATTTCCTTCGTGTCGATGAAGTGCGGGACGTGGCGCATGCGCCGCGGGAACACGCCCGCCGCGCGCATCCGGCCCTCGAGAAACCGGCTCGGGCAGATGAAGACACTCACCGGCGAGTACGCGCCGGAGATCGTGTGAATGGCAAGCTCTGCGGCCATCGCCGCACTTGCTCCCAGCGAGCCGTCCTTGCACCGCCGCAGGACGGCGTGCTGAAAGTGTCCCCCGAGGCAAGCCTGACAGAGGTTGCCGTGGTCGAGGAATTGGTACGTCGGGCACGCGAGCTTGTAGTCGTGCAGCGTCATGACCGTCGGGATCTTCCGCCGCGCAACCGGACGCAACACCGAGGGCGAGAGCTGGTGGTAGATGTTGTGCATGTGCACGACGTCCGGTCGGAACTCCGTGAGCACTGCGTCCATCCCTCTGCTCGCCGAGGTCGAGTAGAGCATGCGCCCGACACCCCGCACCCGCCCGATCATCGTGGGTGGAGGAGGCTCGAGCTCGATGTGCGCGGGGTAATGCTTCGAGTACTGAAGATGCGTGTTCAGCGGATGCGCCATCCCGAAGAAGGCGACGGTGTGACCGGCAGCAACCTGGAGATCCGCCAGGTCTTCCATGTACGCCTCGGCGCCGCCGCGGCGATAGAGAAACTTGTTGACGTGGAGGATCCGCACTCAGTGCCTGCTCAGCGGTTCGTCTGTGGACTCGGAGCGCAGCGCTACGGTGCAACCAGGACGGGCTCGTCGAGCTCGACTGGTGGCGGCAGACCGAGAAGCGCCGCGTTCTCACTGTATCGCGTCACCGCATACGCGGCCGCGGCGAATGCCACGTAATACCAGAGCACCACCACTTGCGTGATCACGTTGGACACGATGCTGAGGACGACGAAGGCCATGACGCATGCTGCGAAGCCCACTGCGACTGATCGCTCGTAGCTCAAGGGTCGCCGGCGCGTGAACTTCATCGCCTGACGGGCCACCACCCCCATGCTGATCAACAGCGCAAGGTACGCGATGGTGCCGATGATGCCGGTCTCAACGTACGAGCGCAGGAAGTCGTTGTGCGGTTCCTTCTGCTGACTCGTTTCCAACGAGCTCATGTCCAGGCCGATGCCGGTGATCGGATCCTTGTTCGCGAGCGGGAGCACCTCGCCCCAGTAATCGAATCGCCAGGACAACGAGTTCGATGCGTAGCCGGCGGCGCTTGTGGACGTGCCCAGATCCGCGAAACGCTGCAGGATCGTCGGAAACGCCACCAGCGAGACCATGACTCCCGCGACCAAGACCACAAGCGTCATGCGCCGCTTGGCCAGGAGTGCGACGACGAACACGCCAAGCAGGGTCGCGATCCATGCGCTGCGCGTGAACGTGAAGTACAGGCAGATGACCGAACCCACGAGCAGCACCGACATGGCGATCTGCTTCTTCGGCGCGAGGTGTGGCAGCAACGCAACACCCATGATGATGAGCAGCGTCAGGTAGATCGCAAACGGGTTGGGCTGCGAGAACGTCCCCTCAAACCGGCTCACCCCACCGCTGGTGAACTGTGAATGATGGATGACGACGTTGAACAGCGTGTAACCGACCGGAATGATTGCTGAGATGTAGATCGACGCGATCAGCTTCTGGATCATCTCGCGATTGACGAGCATCACCTCGAGGACGGCGAGCATCGTCACGACCGCGGTGATCCTGATTGCCTCGAGGAGGCTGATGCTCGGACTCGCGGAGTCGATCACGCTGAGGAAACCGGCGAGTGCGAAGAGGATCAGGCAGACACGGTGAATCGACATCGGCGGCGATTTCCGGCCCTCGCGCATTCGCGTGAGCATCCAGAAGAACGCGACGAGAATGAAGAGGATCGCGAGCGCACCGGTGGGGTCAAGACCGGGAGCCGACGCCGTCCCACTGTTGACGCCGGAGGCGCCGCCGTTGCCGGCGCCCGTCTTGGTGATATCGAGGCTGGCTCGAATCGCGATTGTGGTGAAGACGAAGTTCTCGAAGTTGACAAGACCGAGGACGAAGAGTCCGAGACCGATGAAGGCGCCGAGCGGAACGACCAGCAGCAGCTTGTTCCCGCCAAGCGCCGCTTCGACGCTGCTCTCGACGGCGAGCGCCACGATGGCGACTGTGCACAGAGTGAACACGATCTTTGAACGTCGCGACGCCAGTTGCATGCCGGGCTGTCGACGGACGATCGTCGCCATCTAATGGATCCCCCTGTTCTCGGGAACGCCCAAGACGCACACTGCTTTCTGAGCCCCCTTCCGATGTGCGAGACCGGACATCCCGCGATGGGAATGGCGACCGGCTCTGTGCTCAGTGTACGGGGCCGAATCGTTCAAGGCAAGTTTGCAGTTATTGCGGTGCTCTCGAGGTCCTCCGACTCCCCGATATCCACGCCGTCGACGGGGGCCTGGTCGGATACCTGAGCGTCCGTGGCGGTGTCGGTGCTGGTTGGCCCGGCCCCGATGCTCGAGCCTCCCGAAGACGGCGGACGCCGAAGCACGCTCCGCCACGCCGCCACCTCGCCGCCGCGCAGCCCACCGTTGAGGAGCATCACCGCCCCGGCCAGAACCGCCAGTCCGGCGATTGCCGAAACCGGCGTGAAGAGCAGCAGGTGCGCCCGGTCCGTCGACGTGTACAGGTCGAGTGCGTACGACACGCCCAGCATCACTCCCGCGCTGATGCCGGAAGCCACGAGGAGCTTCGAGGCGTACGACAACAGTCCCCGGCCGGGATTGCCGTCCTCGTGGGAGAGGCGATACCAGCCGTGCGTAACGTTGACGTATTGCGCGAGCGAGTATGCGAGGGCGACACCGACGATGGCCATCGGATTCTTCAAACCAAACGGCAGCACGAAGATCGGAAGCATCACGAGGTTTGCAACGACGCCGTAGATCGTGTTCCGCAGCGGCGTTCGTGTATCGAGTCGCGCGAAGAATGGGCCGAGCAGAGCGCGCTGCACCGCCGAACCCACCAGGCTCACCGAGTACACGGCGAGCACCGTGCCGAGCAGTTCAGCAGATGCGAGTTTGAAACTGCCACGTTCGAAGACCGCGATCGCGGCAGGTCGGGCGAGCACGGCCATGAACGCGGTCAACGGCAGGCTGATCGCCAGCATGATCTGCATCCCGAGTCCCGTGAAGCGCCGGACGGCCGCCTGCCCACCGCGGTTGTGTGCGTCGGTGAGGCGCGGGATCAACGCCACCATCACCGACCGGAAGAACACCGTGCCGCCGACCGCCGAGATGACCAGATAGCCGTAGTTGAGGATGGTGATCGAACCAACGGGCAGGAACGACACCATCAACTGCTCGCCGATACGAGCGATTGGATTGAGGCCGGCACCCGCGGAGGGACGGACGCAGAGCTTGCCAATGCTGCGCAGATGCTCGTCATGGATGTCCAGCGCCGGCCGGAACCTCAGGCCGTGACGCACCGCCATGATCCACATGAAGATCGCCTGCGCCGCCGCACCCGCCAGGAACGCGTAGGCGACGACCTGGATCGGGAGGTCCTTGCCGACGAGGAGTTTTGCGCCGATGATGATCACTGCGCTCAGGCCGTTGAGCACCACGGTCATCAGCGCGGGGGCGACGAATGCGTACCGGGCGTTCAGATACGCGCGAAGCACCTCGGCCACAGCCACGAGTGGGACCATGCCGAACACGATCGGGAGCATCGACGCCGCCAGGTTGACCTCGCTGCCCGAGATGCCTGGCGCTGTAGCGCGCATCAGCGGCCACGCGAATATCCACGAGAGCAGAACCAGGGCGACGCCGATCGCGACCACGGAGCACAGCACCATGGAGATGAGGTGGTCGGTCGCCTGCTCTCCGCGCTTGGTCGAAGACGTCCGGAAGGCGGGAACGAGCGCCTGGTTCGCGGCCACCATGACAACGGCGACGAGCCCGATTGGGATCCGCGAGGCAACGAAGAATGCATCGGTCTTCGGACCCGCGCCGAACGTGAACGCGATGCTCACATCGAGGATCAGCCCGGCGAGGACGCCCGCCCCTGCGGCGACTCCGGTCAGGCCCGACTGCCGGAAGACGGCACGGTTTGTGTGCCGGCCTGAGTCCCCCCCGCTCCCCTCAGTACTCACTCGTACATGCGGCTACGCGGCCCAGCCCTCGGTCTGAAGGCGCAGCGCCTCGTCGAGACGGTCCTGCAGTTGAGAGCAGAGTGCGCGCACGCGCGGGTCGATCTCGAGTGGACGCGCGCCGCTGCCGCCACGTGGTGCGATGTGCGCGATCAGGTCCTCGCGGAACTCGAGTCCAAGGAATCGGCAGATGCTCTGCATCGCGGTCGACGGACACGCGAGAAGATCCTGGTACGAGGTCAGCAGGATGTCGTCGCGGCGGTCGAACCCGAGGTCGAAGAACAGCCCGTTTCGGACCCACCAGAACAGGGCCGCGGCAGTTTCCGGTGTCATGGTCGCGTAGTCGAAGCTGCGGATCTGCTCGAGCGTTGCTTCGGAGAGCCGCTGTGCTTGCCACATGCCGGCAGCGTTGCCGGCGGCGATATCGGCGAGCACGAGCAGGTTGTTCCGACCGAACTTGGAGAGCGCCGACCTTGCACGTCCGTCGACATCGCGGTACGCCCAGATGGCGCGCCCCGGCGACGGCGTGTTCAGCGAGTCGAGCAGTGCATCGACCCGATGCGAGTCGCACAGCGGCTTGAACAGGACGAAACGGTGCTTGCTTGACACGACGATGCGCCGAATGTCGGCGTCGTCGCGCAGCAGGTAATGGGTGAACGCGGCCCGGTCGTTCTCGTTGTGCACCTCGAACTCAGGCGCAGTATCGAGACCACGAGCGAGCATGTTGGTCCCTGACCGCTGCAGTCCAACGAGGTAGACGGGTGTGGCGCTCCCTGCGGGTTGCGGGTGTGCTTTCCGCCACCGCCGTTTTGCGGACGCGACCTGCACACGTGTGACGGGGTTGAGCTCATCCTCCTCGACGATTCGAGCCCAGCCCTCTGTGCGAACCCACCTGGCATGCCGCCGCACGCGGCGCGTGATGCGTCCCACAGCACCCTCGTCGCGCGGAGCGCGATCGAATATCGTCTCGCCGCCTGCCGGAGATGCCTTTGTGGGCCGCACGCTGTATCCGTAGTGCATGAGCAGCGGCAGAGTCAGCACGCTCACCAGACGCTGATCGCGGCGCGCCATCCCGGTCCGCCACCGATCGTCCTGGCGAAGGCGGATCAGCCCGTGACGCAGCCGGTCCGGGTTGCCTGCAACGCTGTGATTGAACGAGGTGAGCGCCTCGGTGCCACTGACGAAGGGCAGTTCAGCGTCCTCCATCCCCACCATGGCGAGGATCTGGCGCACTGCGGCGCGCGGGTCGGCGATGAAATCCTCATAGCGAAGACGCATGTAGCGATCGGGGGTGCGGCCGAACAGGATGCCTCCCGAAAGATTCCAGATGTCCCAGAGGAATGCGCTCTTGGCAGGTCCGATCTGCTCCATGTGCGAGCGAGCAGCGCCGTCGGTCAGGGCCTTGCGGCTTGACCACGAATGCGCAGCGCCGCGCGGATCTCTGATGAGATGCACGACCCGCAGGTCGATGCCCGGCGTTGCGGTGAGCACATTGGCATAGGCCGGCAGTTTCGACGAATCGACGATCACGCGACTCCCGGTCACGTGGGCCATGGCCGCATAGATGTCGGCGAGTGCCGCGCGATCCCTGGCGGTATCCGCGGATCGCGCCGGGTCGAAGTTCTTCCCCATCAGCACGGCCGGGAGGTTGCGAATCCTGCCGGTGCGCTTCAGGAGTGAGACGACACCCTCGACGCGCCCGGGCTCGTCAAGGTGTCCGGACTGTACGAGCACCTTTCCCCAAACAGGGCATTCGCGGACCGGCACTCCGCAGCCGCACAGGCGGCTTTCGGCCAGTCCGCGCTGCCAGAGATAACGAACCTCTCCGGCGGCAAAGACGCCATCGACCTCGCCAAGGATGCTGGCCAGGAGCGTGCTGCCGCTCCGGCCCGTTCCGGCAATGTAGAGAACTACGGTAGACATCAGGTCGCGTCCCGCCGCCGCCAGGCATAGGGCGGCATCGCGCTATCTACGCGGGGCCGTCCCGAGGCCGGTGCGCTGTGGATCGGCCTCAACCTCTGGAACGTAGGTGCGGCCGTTGCCGTTGCCATTGCCGTTGGAGTGCCCGTTGCCGTTGGAGTGACCGTTGCCGTTGCCTGCCACGACGGCAGGCGCTGCTGTTGCAGCGGGGCTCGCGCGCCACGGGTCTCGCGCTCCTGCCGACGGCGGCGCATCCTGTGTCGCAGCCGACGCCGCGACCACGGGCTCAGGCACCGACGAGGAAGTTGGGACAGTGGTGTACTGGGTCCGCTGCGGCCCGAAGGCTAGCGTGCCCTGTCCGGGCGCGTTCGTCGCCACGCGGCGTGTGGGCCTCATCAACTCGAGGATGAGGAGCAGACCGAGAAGCAGGAGGAGCGCGATGGCGAACGCGATGACGGCGAACTTGATCGTGTCCGACAGCTTTGAAAGCCGGCCGACGTTGTATGCGGTGACGGTGCCCGGCTGTTCGTTGGTAGCCAGCAGCGCCTGAGCATCAATGAGTTCTTGCGCAGCATGGTTGTTTGCGCTGGTCGCCGCCGCTTTCGCAGTCGCGAGTGTCGAGTACTGCGCCAACGCGTTACTGTCGTTGGTGACGTCGGTCTTGTACTCTGCGATTAGCTTGGTTGTGGCAGCCTCACGCGAAGTGTCGCCGTTGACGTTCTCCGTGGCGAGATTGGCCACCTGGGTGTTTAGTTGGGTCTGCGCATTGTTCAGAGCGATCTGGGGATCGGGATCGCCAGAAGTACCAATCCAGTTGAGGATC
>JBEKKP010000073.1:0-16021 GCA_050010655.1 Candidatus Dormibacteria bacterium | reverse complement strand
GGCGAGTGCCTCGTCGGAGCCACTGTTGCGGCTGCGGGGGATCGACAAGCACTTCGGTGCGGTCCAGGCGCTCTATCAGGTGAACCTCGATCTGCCCGCCGGCCAGGTCACCGGGCTGTGCGGTGACAACGGCGCCGGCAAGTCGGTGCTCACCCGCTGCATCGCCGGTGTCCATCAGATCGATCACGGGCAGATCTTCTTCGAGGGTCGGCCGGTGCACATTCGCACCACCCGCGACGCTGCCGGCCTGGGCATCGAGACCGTCTACCAGGACCTGGCGCTCGCCGACAACCTGGACATCGTCCAGAACATGTTCCTGGGCCGCGAGCGGCTCCGCCGGGGGCTCCTCGACGAGGATTCCATGGAGCGCGCGGCAGGGGAGACGCTCAGCAGCCTGCGGGTCACCACGGTGCGCTCCATCCGCCAGCCGGTGGCTTCGCTCTCCGGCGGGCAACGCCAGTCGGTGGCGGTCGCCAAGGCGGTGATGTGGAACTCCAAGGTGGTGCTCCTCGACGAGCCCACCGCGGCGCTCGGTGTGGTCCAGACCGCCATGGTCCTCGACCTGGTGCGCCGTCTCCGCGACCGTGGTCTGGCGGTGATGGTCATCTCCCACAACCTCAATGACGTCTTCCAGGTGTCCGACCGGATCGCGGTCCTCCACCTGGGACGGATGGTCGCGGAGGGGCCGGCGAGCGGCTTCGACCGTCAGAGCGTCATCGAGTACATGACCACTGGAGCCTCGAAAGAACGCGCACTGGCCCCGGGCGGCCTCGCCGGAGGGAGTGTCTGAGCCATGGATGGGAGAGAGCACGACGCACCGGTGGTGGCCACCGCCGACCCTACCCCTGAACAAACCGTCGACCTGACTGCCGCAAAGGGCTCCGCGGCCGACGCCGACGTGCCGCCCGAGATCCTCGCGCAAACGCTGGGTCAGTACATGCGTGCATGGGTGCAGCGCATTCGCAATGGCGACAGCGGCGTCCTGCCCGTGCTCCTGGGGCTCGTGATCGTCGCCATCGCCTTCCAGTTCGCCAACGGGAAGTTCCTGTCGCCGCAGAACCTGGTGAACCTCTTCGAGCAGAGCAGCATCTACATGCTCCTGGCAATGGCCGAGATCTTCGCTCTGCTCCTCGGCGAGATTGACCTCTCGGTCGGGCTCGTCATGGGTCTCGGCGCGGTGCTGGTCGCCGAGCTCGTGCAACCGGGGGGGCTTGGCATGCCGTGGTGGCTGGCGATCATCGTCACGCTGCTCATCTGTTCGGCCGTCGGACTGATCCAGGGCACCATGGTCGCCCGGCTCAAGATGCCGTCGTTCATCGTGACCCTGGGTGGTCTCCTGATTCTCGAGGGCGTGGCGATCATCGTCCTTGGCGGCAGCCTCGTCAGTCTCGGGAACACCCGGTTCAACAACGAGCTCGTCGTCTACAACCTCTTCTGGGGGAAGTTCTCTCCGCTGACGAGCTGGATCCTGCTGGCTGTCTTCGGCGTGCTCGCCGCCGTCTGGGTCTGGCTTCGCGACTCGCGCCGGCGCCGGTCCGGTCTTGTCGCCCCGCCTGCAAGTCTCACAGCGCTGAAGATCGTCGTGGCAGCGGCCGCGGGCGTCCTCGTCGTGGCGATCTGCAACGTGAACCGCGCCCACTTCGGAATCATCGTCGGCCTCCCGTACCTGATCCCGATCGTCCTCGTCGTCTTGGTGGCGTGGACGATGCTCCTCGACCGCACGCGTTTCGGCCGCTACGTGTACGCCATCGGCGGCAACCCCGAAGCGGCCCGTCGAGCCGGCATCAGCCTTCCGAAGATCCGGACGTGGTGCTTCATCCTGGCCTCGCTGACAGCGGGCATTGCTGGGATCCTCTTCGCCTCGTGGCAGGTGTCGCTCACCACCAACGTCATCAAGGACGCCAACACCTACGTCCTTCTCGCAGTGGCGGCCGCGGTCATCGGCGGCACGAGCCTTTTCGGCGGTCGTGGCAAGACCATTCACGGGGTGCTCGGCGGCCTGGTCATCGGCGGCATCTACAACGGCCTTTTCCTGATCGGAGTCACCTCCGAATGGATCGACATCGTCGTGGCGCTCGTCCTTCTGGCGGCCGGCGTCATCGACGTCCTCTCCCGCCGCGGCGCGCAGCCACGAGCCTGACCCGCGACGATCGTGTCTCACGCCTCGTGGTCGTTGGCGTCGCCGCTCTGATGAACACGCGATCTGCCACGGCGACGCGCCGAGGGCGCGACCTGATGAGCCCGTTGCGATGAGCCCGATGGCCTCGCCGGAATCCGTCCGCCGCCACAACCTGAGCCTCGTGCTCCGCCTGTTGCATCAGTCGGGGGCGCTGTCGCGCTCGGAGATCGGCGGCTCGCTCGGCATGACCCGGAGCACAATTGGTGAGTTGATCGCGGATCTCCGTGCGCGCGGGCTCGTGGAGGAAGGTGATCCCGCACGCCTCGGCGCGCCCGGAAGACCATCGCTGGTCGCCCGCCCGAACCCGGAAGGTGCCGCAGTGATCACTGCGGAGATCGCCGTCAACTCGCTGTCGGCAGCAGTCGTCGGGCTCGGGGGCAGGATTCTGCATCGGAGCCGAGTGACGCATCAGCCCCGGCGTCTGGCCGCAGACCAGACCATCGAGGATGTCGGCAAGCTCATCAAGACAGCGCAGGCGTCGATCCCGTCCGGCTGCTGGGTCGCCGGTCTCGGCATCGCGGTTGCCGGAGTTGTTCGCCGCGCGGACGGGTTCGTCCACTTCGCGCCGAACCTCGGATGGCGCGATGTCCCGCTCGGCCGGCTCGTCAACGACCGCCTCGGATCGAGCCTCCCCGTGACGATCGCCAATGAGGCCGATCTTGGTGCCCTCGCGGAGCACACCTGGGGAGCGGCGGCGGCCTGGTCATCGACGGGCAGCCGCTGGTCGGGGCGGCCGGGTGCGCCGGCGAGGTCGGGCATTTCCAGGTGAACCCGCTCGGTGAGCGCTGCCGCTGCGGCGCAATCGGCTGCTGGGAGACGGAGATCGGCGGCCCGGCGATCCTTCGCCGCATCGGGATCGCCGAGAAGAACTACCGGCCGGAAGCGGTGACCCGCCTGCTCAGAAAGGCCGCGTGGGGTGATCCGGTCGCGCTCGCCGCGGTGGAGGACGTCGGCCGCTGGCTCGGCACCGGGCTTGCCGGGCTCGTGAATGTCTTCAACCCGCAGCGCGTGGTCCTCGGCGGTCTGCTCGCGAACATCTGGCCGGTGGTGGAGGAGATCGTGGAAGCGGAACTTCGAGCCCGGGTCATGGCGCCCGCGATCGACATCGACGACCTGATCCGGCCGACCCAGTTGGGTGCCGACGGCCCGCTGCTCGGCGCGGCGGAACTGGCGCTCACCAGGCTGCTCGACGAGCCGACCATCGTGCCGGCGCAGTACACCGAGCGCCGCTCGGCCTGACCTCGACGAGCGCTAGCTGACGGAGCGCAGCGCCGGGTAGTACTCGCGGAAGCGCCGGCGCGCCTCGCGATATGGCTCGATCCAGGCAGCGACGGGTTCGACAACCTCGGTGACGCGCACGCACGCCGCCGACGCCTCCTCGAGCGTGGCGTAGACACCGCCGGCGACACCGCCGAGCAGGGCCGCGCCGAACGCCGATCCCTGGTCCGTGGCCATGATCTCGAGGGGGAGCTCGAGCGCACTCGCGACGATCTGCAGCCACAGCCGGCTTCGTGACCCACCGCCGGAGACGCGACCGCGGGTCGGCGTGGCGCCGGCGCCCGTGACGGTGTCAAGGCAATCGCGGAGCGCAAAGGCGACGCCTTCGAGCACCGAGCGTGTGATCGCACCCCGACCGTGCGTGACCGACAGGCCGCAGAACGCAGCGCGCGCGTCCGGATCGGCGTGCGGGGTCCGCTCGCCGGACAGATACGGGAGAAACGTCAGCCCTTCACACCCCGGCGCGACGCTCTCCGCCTCACCGAGCAGGGTGTCGAAATCCATGCCGGGATTGAGGGTGTCGTGATACCAGGCGAGCGAGCCGGCCGCCGACAGCATCACACCCATGACCATCCAGCGCTCCGGCGCGGCGTGGCAGAACGCGTGGACGCGTCCCTCGTGATCCGCGAGATATTCATTGGTCGCCGCAAGCACAACTCCGGAGGTGCCGAGCACGACTGACAGCGGCCCCGGACCCGTGATGCCGGCGCCGACCGCCGCGGCAGCCTGATCTCCTGCACCGGCCGCGACGACCACGCCGTCGAGTCTCCCCACGGCATCCGGGCTCTCGGCGAGCTCGGGCAGCCAGGCGACCGGAATCTCGAGATCCTCCAGCAGTTCGGTGCTCCAGCGGCGCTCGGCGACATTCAGGAGCAGCGTTCCGGACGCATCCGCGACGTCACTGCGGTGCCCGCCGATGAGCTGGTCGCGCACGTAATCCTTGGGGAGGCATATTCGGTGAATACGCGCATATGCGTCGGGCTCGTTCTCGCGCATCCACAACACTTTTGGCGCAGTGAAACCGGGCAGCGCGCGGTTCCCGGTGAGTCGCAGCAATCGCTCCTTTGCGGCTCCGGACTCCATCGCCTCGCACTGCGGCGCGGAGCGCTGATCGTTCCAGAGAATCGCGGGGCGGATCACTGCTCCACTCGCATCGAGACACACGAGACCGTGCATCTGACCGGAGAAGCCGATCCCGAGTATTTCCGGTGCCGCAACACGGAGTCCCGCGAGGACGTCACGCGCGGCGCGCAACCAGGCGTCGGGATCCTGCTCGCTCCATCCGATGTGCGGCGAGCTCACCGGGTATTCGCATTCAACCGTCGCCAGAACGCGACCCGTTGACGGATCGACTGCGAGCCCCTTCGCTGACGACGTTCCGATATCGATGCCGACGAGCGCGCCCGAGCTCATGACGAGACGTGATGCGCGAGACGCGGCATGGCGCTAGGAACGAACGCCGTAGAGATAGTCCAGGGCGAGCTGATCGAGCTGCTCAAAGGCCATGCCACGCGCCGCGCGCGCGTCGGCATCGAACGTCTCGGAACGCATCGCTGCCAGCGTCTCGCCAGGAGCGAGCGTTGTCTGCGCCAGCTCGTCGAGTCGCGCCGCCACGCGTGCCGCCTGTACTTCGGGATCGGCCCGGAACGCACGAGTCCGTTCGCGCAGCAGCAGGTAGTTGTGGATACAGCCTGCGGCACTTGCCCAGACGCCTTCCATGTCCTCGGTGCGCGGTGGCTTGAAGTCGAAGTGGCGCGGGCCCGTGTAGCCACCGGACTCCAGCGCATCCACGGCCCAGAACGCACCACGCGCATTGCCGGCGCCAAAGCGAAGATCCTGGTCGTATCGCGGTCCGTGCTGACCGTTGAGGTCGACGTGAAAGAGCTTGCCATGCCAGAGCGCCTGGGCAATCCCGTGCGCGAAGTTCAGGCTCGCCATCTCCTCGTGACCGACTTCGGGGTTGAGGCCGACCATCTCCGAATGCTCGAGTTCGTTGATGAACGACAGTGCGTGACCGATCGTCGGCAAGAGAATGTCGCCGCGCGGCTCATTGGGCTTGGGCTCGATGGCGAACCGAATGGCGTAGCCCTTCTCGATGACATACGAGGTGAGAATGTCGAACGCTTCCTTGTAGCGGTCGAGCGCTGCGCGGACGTCTTTGGCCGCGCCGGATTCCGCACCTTCGCGACCGCCCCAGAACACAACCACTCCGGCGCCAAGTTCTGCAGCGAGGTCGAGGTTGTCCGCAACCTTGCGCAGCGCGAAACGGCGGACGTCGCGATCATTCGCGGTGAACGCGCCGTCACGAAACACGGGGTGCGAGAACAGGTTCGTCGTGATCATCGGGATGACCAAACCGGCGCTGTCGACTGCGCGACGCAAGCGATCGATGGCCGCGCGCTTGTCTGCCACCGACGCGTCAAACGGAAAGACATCGTTGTCGTGAAAGCTCACGCCGAACGCGCCCAATTCCGCAAGCTTGGCCACGGCAACTTCGGGATCAAGGGGGGCGCGCACAGCGGTGCCGAAGACGTCGACGCCCTGCCATCCGACGGTCCAGAGTCCGAAAGAGAAACGATCGGCGTTGGTCGCCTGCAGCACGGCTTCCTCCTCACTGGCCCGCCAGCAGCCTCAAATCGTCCAAAGCTGTCCGGAGCGATCGCAATTGGCGTGGGCTGACCCGGATTATACCGTCAACTGAGCGTGTCCCGGGGACCAATCCCGATGCGTTCTGCCTTTATGGCCATTGCCATTTACAAGATGACGGTAACTGTGGTGGAACCACTCCCCGAAACGCCGTCATTGTCGGTGACGATGACTGTAATCGTGTATGTCGTGAGGATGGCCGCGTACGTGTGCGAGAGCGTGAATGTCTTGCCGTTGAGCGTCAGTGGCATCGTCGCGCTGCCGTCGCCGTAGTTCACCGTCGCGGTGAACGTGTGACCCGCGTAGTCGGCGTCTGTGAAGCTCCCCGATCCGTTGTGGAAGGCGCCGAGCACCGCGAGTCCGCCGGCGTTGACGGTCACCACCGGCGGTTGGTCCGGAGGCGGCGTTGGAGTCGGTGCGGGTGTCGGCGTCGGTGACGGGGTTCCACCGCCCACCGGCGGAGTCGGGGTGGGCGAGGGCGAGGGCATGGCCGGCCCACCGGACGAGGAGCCGGAGCCGCTGCCACCGGTGGTCCCGACTGTTCCGCCGGAGCCTGGTGATCCGCCGGCCGGTATGGTGCCCCGGCCACCCGGCGGCGCAGCGTGACTCGTTCCACCACCCGGAACACCTGCTCCTGACCCAGTGCCTTTCGGCGCAGCACCGCCCGTCGACACGACGGCGATCGCCTGCGTCGGCGCTGCAGTCGGCGTCGCCTTCGGGAGCAACCCCGGAAGCGTGAGCCCGATGGCCGTGGTTCCGGACACGATCGCCGCACCCCAGTTCCATCCCAGGCGGTCGATCCAGCCGATGAATGGCAGTTGCGCGATCCACGAACCGAGGCCGACGACCCGCCAGAGCCTGCCCATCGAGATGTTGAGAAATGCGCGGACCACGACTGGGTCGAACTGCGCGCCCGAGCACCGCACGAGTTCCTGTCGCGCAGCCGAGACGCCGATCGGTTTGCGATATGGGCGCACGGCGGTCATGACTTCGTAGGAGTCGGCAACTGCGACGATGCGACCGGCAAGCGAGATCTGGTCGCCGGCGATTCCCCGCGGATACCCGCGTCCGTCGAACCGCTCGTGATGCTGTTCGACCGCAAGCCCCCAGGGACCGAGCCACGCGTTGAGGGGGCCGATGAGGCGCGCACCCTCATCGGGATGGCGCCGGACGTTGTCCATCTCCGCGTCGGTGAGTTTCGCCGGCTTGGACAGAATGTCTGCGGGAACCTCGAGCTTGCCGATGTCGTGCAGGAGTGATGCCCATCGCAGTCGTGCACGATCCGGAGGCGCGAGTTTCATCTCGTCGGCGATGAGATCAGCAAACACCCTCACGCGCTCGGAATGACCGCGTGTCTGGCGATCGTGAACGCTCAGTGCAGCAACGAGTTCCAGCACCGTCTGCATGTGCGCAACCTCGCCGCCGACCACACCCTTCTCATGCGCTTCGCGCAACTGACGTTGCAGATCGCGCGGCTTGCCGACACGGCGCGCAACCGCGAACCGCTTTGGTGCTCGATCGGGAAAGAGCAGCGAGAGGTTGAGCAGCGCCGCGAGCGGCAGCAGCCGGCGGCCGGCTCGCTCCAGCGCGATGATGGTGACGAGCATCACCAGGCTCACCGCGGCAAACGAGAGAGCGGCTCCGCCGAAGCCATTCGGTCTCGGCAGTAGCCGGCTCACGACAGTGCCCGCGGCTATGCCGGCGATGGCCGGAACGATGACGACAGAAGCCCGAACCAGCAGGCTCAGCAGCGGTCGCCGCTGCCACTGGTGACTGGCGGGACCGGCCTCCTGCGTGGGCGGACCGGTGACCTCGGCGATGTGTTCGTCCCCCGCGGAACCCCGATCCGCGATGCCATCCCAATGGGCTTGGGGCGGAGCCTCTCGCACAGGTTCGCCCGTGAAGCTCCGCCCGGTGTCGTTGTTCGGAGTTCTGTGGCGGTCGGGTCACTCGCTCGTCGCAGCCGGCCCCCACCTCAAGCGACTGCGGCCGGTTCTATTGGTTCGGGGCGGCGGCCGATAACCGTGATGGACACCGCGACCGGCTTCGGGGGAGACCGAACGTGTTCGCTTCGCCCTTCGGGAGTGCGGCCCGGGCGAGCGGCCACCTCCAGAGACGCGACCATCGCTCTGGCGTCGCTGCTCACCAATGCTGGGGGACGCCCCGCCGGATTGTGCCGTTAGGCGGATTCATTGCAAGACTTCGGGAGTACCGTTGTCGCTGGTATTGGCCAATTTATTCGGAATCGTACATAGAGCAATCATTGCAGCAATTGGCATATATCACATCGCGCTCGCAAGGTTTTAGTCAACTATTACAGTATCTGCGACGTGTTATTGCCACCGATGGTTATCGTGAGGCAAGATCGTTCGGCGATCTGCGAGGCGCGACAACCACCCCGATCCAGGAGGGGCTGCCATGCCTGGGTGCTTCAGGTAGGATCACCCGGTCCATGCCGATCAGCCTCCTGCGTCGAGAACGCCGCTTCTACGAGCTCTTCGATCGCCAGGCAGGCAATGTGGTCGCCGCGGCGCAACTGCTTCGTGCGGCGTTCGACGACAGCATCGAGGCGATGCCGGTGCACCAGGCTGCGATCAAGGATCTCGAGCACGCCGGCGACGAGCTCACGCACGAGATCATCCAGACGCTGCACCGCACCTTCATCACGCCGTTCGACAGGGAGGACATCTACGCGCTGAGCTCAGGCCTCGACGATGTGCTTGATTACGTCGACGAGATTGCCGAGACGATCGTCCTCTACGGCATCACCGATATCTCCGATGCCGCGAAGTCGATGGTGAGGCTCATCGTCGAGGCGGCGCTGCAGCTCCAGGCAGCAGTCTCAAAGCTCGAGACAAAGGCAGGTGTCAGCGAGCACGGTATCGAGGTGCACCGTCTCGAGAATGTCGGCGACAATGAGTCGCGACGGGCGATCGGCGACCTGTTCAGTGGTGGCCACGACGCCGTTTCGATCATCAAGTTGAAGGATTTCTACACGCTCCTCGAAGACTCGCTGGATCGCTGCGAGGATGTGGCCAACGTCATCGAAGGCATCATCATCAAAAACGCGTGACCGGCGTCGACGTGTTGCTGATCGTGACGGTCGTCATCGCGCTCGGATTCGACTTCACGAACGGATTCCACGATACGGCCAATGCCGTGGCGACGTCGATCAGCACTCGTGCGCTGGGTCCGAAAACGGCTGTGGGTCTTTCAGCCGTGTTCAACCTGCTCGGCGCGCTCGTCGCAATCGAAATCCTGCACACGCACGTGGCCAATACCATCGGAGGGCTGGTGGCACCGAAACACGGAGTGGCGCTCGGCATGATCATCGCAGCACTCATCGGGGCGATCATCTGGAACCTGATCACCTGGCGCCTCGGGTTGCCGTCGAGCTCGTCACATGCCCTGATCGGCGCGCTCGTGGGAATGGGTGTCGTCGCGTACGGATTTGACGCGGTGAAATGGGGATCGGTCATCCCGGTGGTGATCGCGCTCGTGGCGTCGCCGCTCATCGGTTTCGTGCTGTCGTATCTGTTCACTGTGCTCACACTCGACGTGTTCCGGCATGCGCAGCCAAGTCCCATGAACCGGCGCTTCCGGCTCGCCCAGGTCGCCTCTGGCGCATTCGTCTCGTTCTCGCATGGCGCGAACGACGCGCAGAAGACCATGGGAGTGATCACGCTTGCCCTGGTGAGCGCCGGCGTGCTCTCGGCCGGTGGCACGGTCTTCCCGTCGCCGCCGCTGTGGGTGGTGCTCCTCGCCGCCACAGCCATCGGTTTCGGCACCTACGCCGGCGGCTGGCGGATCATTCGCACGCTCGGCATGAAGGTCATCCGGTTAGAGCCGGTCGACGGTTTCTGTGCGCAGACGATGGCTGCAGTCGTGATTCAGGGTGCCACGCAACTCGCACTTCCCGTGAGCACCACGCACGTCGTATCGGGTGCGGTGATGGGCGCCGGGGCAACACGCCGGCTTGGCGCCGTGCGCTGGGGTGTCGCCCGAAATATCCTTGTTGCCTGGGTTCTGACCATTCCCGCGACCGCCGCAATGGCTGCGGTGTGCGCGCTCATCGTCGGCGCGTTCTAAGCCTGCCGGCTATTGGATGCGGCGCGTCAGGCCCGCGCCGGTTTTGCAGTTTTGTCCGAAGTCCTCTCGGGGGTTTTCTCCGGATTTTGCTCGGCAGGTTTGACAACCGGCGTCGACTCCATGATTGCGAGCAGTTGCACCAGCACTGGGCGGAGGTCTGAGCGCACCGAGTACGTCGCGTCCGGCTCCTGACCGTTGACCACGAGCACGCCGGTCGACTCGAATCGATCCAGCTGGTGGCGTACTTCGAAGGGGGAGAGGTTCGACTTCTTTGCGAGCTCCTCGAGCGTTTGAGGGCGGTCGAGCAGGTGGGTGACGATGCGGAGACGGCCGGGGTCGCCCAGCGCGTGGAGGAGGTCACCGGTGGCGGTGAGCTCGTCATCCGACCGCGTGACCAGCGAGCGGACGGCCTCGAGTGCCGCTCGCGGCCGGAGCGGCAACCCGTGACCGCTGACATAACTCGTCTGGAGCAACACCTCCCCGGCAGTCGCACCAGCGCTCCGCCTGGCCACGATGACGTAGAACGCCCCGACCACCAAGAGTACGACGATACCGTCCACCCACCCGCTCCCGAATCCGACGCCGAGGAGACGGCCGAGGGCGAGCAGCCCGGTGACGATGCTCGCCACGACGCCGACATCGATGAGAGCAGCAAGGAGCACGCGAACCCAGCGCGGCACCCGGACGAGCCCCGCGCCCGAAGAGGACGGCGTTTTGCGCACCGCGAGATAGCAGCCGACGCCCATCACGATCAGGATCGCCCCCTGGACGGCCAGCTTCTGAATCTGGTCGAGGAAGTGCTCCACCGGAACACCGATCAGGATCCCGAGCGCGACGTACACGCCCACCCAGACGATCGTCGACGAGATCATCGCGAGGATGAACGAGCGCCGCGGGGCACGAACGGCGCCGGCAACGAGCGTCGTGTAGATGCGCAGGCCAGGGATCAGGCGACTGATGGCGATCCCTTGCCAGCCCGCTGATCGCAATCGCTCCTCGACGCGTTCGAGGTTGCGCTGCTGGCGGAGACGCCTCGCCAGTCCTTTGAGCCCGCGGTCACCGACTGCGCGCGCCCAGCTGTAGCCGACGAGCGATCCGGCGATGCACGCGATCAGCGCTAATGGGATGAAGGCATAGGGGTTCAGCCCACCCGACGCGATGAGCAACCCTGCGACGAGCAACGTCAGCTCACCCGGAGCGAAAGGAAGGGGGACGCCGGCCTCCTCGGCAAAGAGCAATGCCGGCAGGAGAGCCAGCGCAACTGCCCCGTGCAGGCCCGAGAGGAAGTTCACCGGAACATCATGCCCCCGAGGTCCCCGTGGCGCGGTCCGCTGCGATACGCCTGGAACCGGCTCGTTCTGAGAGAGTGCGGCAGTGATCGAGACCGAGGTGGTCGTCGTGGGTGCCGGGCCGAGTGGGGCGACGACTGCGCTCCTGCTGGCGAGAAGGGGTCACGGGGTCATCCTCATCGATCGCGCCCGGTTCCCGCGAGACAAGGCCTGCGGCGAAGGAGTCATGCCGCCAGGGGTTGCCGCCCTCCGGCGAATGGGCCTGTATGAGCGTGTCCTCGCAACCGGCGCCCGCCCACTCGAGGGCGTGACCTACCGCCACCAGCGTGCCGGCGTCGAGGTGGAAGTGCCGTTCCCGATGCCGCCCGACGGTGGCCCGGCAGCCGGGCTCGGGGTCCGGCGCACCACCTTCGACGCTGTCCTCGTCGATGCCGTGCGCGAAGAGCCACGCGCTGTCGTTCGCGAGGGTGACCGGGTGACCGGGCTCGTCAGGGACGCTGGAGGTGCCGTGGCGGGAGTCGCGACCACGACAGACGAGATACGGGCGCGAGTGGTCGTCGGCGCCGACGGTCTGCACTCGCAGATGCGCGCCTGGACCGCACTCCGGGCGAAACCGCAGGGGCGGATGCGTTACGGGCTCGCCGGCCACTGGCAGGCGGACACACGCGATCGCGACGGCATCCGCGTCACGCTCGCGGGGGGCCATGAGTGGTACGAGGCGCCGGTCGGGCCCAATCTGCTGCTCGTCTCGGTCCTGACCCATCGATCGCGCCCGGCGATGACCGCGCGGCACTACGAAGGCGCCGCGCGCAGGAGCATTCCCGCCATCGCCAATGCTGCGTTGGTGTCGCGACCGCTTGGCGCCGCGCATTTCCATCAGCGGGTGCGGGCCGTGGCAGAGGGTCGCGTGTTCCTGGTCGGCGACGCTTCCGGGTATGACGACCCCACCACGGGCGACGGCATCGCGATCGGCATGCTGCTTGCCGAACGCCTCGCCCACCATGCCGGCGACCTGCTGGACGGGACGGTCGAAGCCGGTACGGCCGTGGCGCGCTACGCACGCGATCATGCGGATCTCCTGCGGGAGCGGCGCCGGCTCACGAGCCTTGCGCTGTTCCTCGCGAGATCACCGGAGCTCAGCCGGCGGGCGATCCTGCGGGCTCGCCATGACCCGCGCGCACTTGGCAGGCTCATCGCCATCAACTGCGGCTATCAGACGTTCCGGGACGTCACCCCGCGTGACTGGCTGTCGCTGGCCGGCGTGTGACGGCTGCGACGCCCGCGGCGCGGAATGAATCGCGGCACACCCTCGAACGCCTCGTGGTATCCGGATATCGCGTCCAGGAGACGTTCCTCGGACCGGATTCGCGGTACCAGCACAGCGGCATTCATCGCTGACAGTGCTATCGCCTCGGGCACCGCGCCCACCGCGATCGGCAGGCACAGAAACTCCAGCGCGACGGCGACATAGTTGGGGTGGCGTACGTAGCGGTACGGGCCGCCCGTCTCGATGTGACCGTCCTTCGGGACGTGCGCGGTGACGTTCCAACTCGTACCAAGTGTTCGAATCGCCCAGACGCGCAGCCCGGTCGCGGCCGCGAGCCCCACGAGTGCCGCACCCTCGACCGGCCTGGCGACCCGGCGTCCGCGGCGGGGCCAGGCGCACACGGCGAAGAGCGCAACGTGTGTCGCCACCATCACCGGATACGTCGATGCTGCTGCCTGCTCCGCCGGCCCGACACTGGCGCGATTCCGCGCGGAGAGGCGTAATTCGACGAGCCGTTGCGCTGCGGTGACCACGACCAGCGCGGTGCGCGCCCGCCGGCGCATCACGCCCAGAGGAGTTCGAGCAGCTCGACGGTGAGCCCGGGACCGAAGGCTGCGGCGATCCCCCGGCCCGCGTGATCCGGCAGATGAGCTCCGAGCTCGTCGAGGACAAAGAGGATGCCGGCGGACGACGTGTTGCCGGTCGTCTTCAGCACCTGGCGGGTGGCGGCCACCTGGCGCTCCTCGAGGCCGAGACAGCGAACCACCGAATCGACAATTGCCTGGCCGCCGGGGTGCGCCGCGACGACGTCGAGCGCGGTGGGATCGCCGGCGAACTCGCGCACCAGCCCCGGCAGGTTCAGTTCGATGAGGCGCGGCAGCTGCCGGGAGACGACAACGCGGAAGCCGTCATCGGCGCGCTCGAAACCGAGCGCCTCGGTGCTCGAGGCGACCAGGCGGGATGCGGTCCGCCCGACGCTGATGCACCCGTCCGCCGGCTCCGAGCCGATGACGGCGGCGCCCGCGCCGTCTCCGAAGACGAGCACACTCAGGAGGTTATCGGCGGACGTGTCGGCTGGCCGGAACGTGAGCGTCGGCACCTCGACGGCCACCACGAGTGCGGATTGGCGCGGGTGCAGACGCACCCAGTCGCTCGCCCAGCTCAGGGATGCGGCGCCGCCGGCGCAGCCGAAATGCATGAAGGGCATCCGCCGGATATCCCGGCGCAGGCCAAGATGGTTGATCAGATGCACGTCGATGCCCGGCAGCACGAAGCCGGTGCATGACGCGACAACCACCAGGCCGATGTCATCGCGTGCGACTCCCGAACGTTCGAGCGCCCGCTCCGCCGCCGTGATGGCAAGCGGCGTTGCCTCGGCCGCGTAGCGCACCGCCTGCTCGCCCGGGGACAGCGGGAGCATCGCTTCCTCGATAGGACGGACGAGGTAACGGTGCGTTGCGGACAGCTCGTCCGCGAAAAGGCTGACACGGCGCTCGAGCCGCGGCCAGAGCTGCGTGAGGAGACGAAGGACGTCGTCGCCTCCGACACGATGGGAGGGCACTGCCGTCCCGATCCCGTGGATCGTGACCGCACGCGGTGCGGGTTGGGTCAGTGCGGGGGGTCGGCCCGGCAGCGCGGCCGAGCGGGACGCCGCCTCAACAACCATGTGCCGCGATCATGACACCCACGATCCAGAGCACCGTCGCGTCGTCTGTGGGCAAGTGATGCGAGGGATATGGGATCGGGTTACACCGGCCTGCACGTCGGCGACGGAATCGATTCCGAACCCCCGTTGCTTACTCCGGTGTGACGTATGCGGCGGTGAGCCCACCATCGACCAGGAACGTCGCGCCGTTGACGTATGACGACTCGCTGCTCGCAAGGAAGAGCGCGGCGTTGGCGATCTCTCGCGCGGTTGCGAGCCGGCCCATCGGCAGGTGGATGCGCCGCCGCTCGTATGCCGCCGGGTTGTCGGAGAACAGCCGCATCAGGAGTGGTGTCTCGACTGGACCGGGACACAGCGCGTTGACGCGCACCCCCTGGCGCGCGAACTGAACGGCGAGCTCGCGGCTCATCGAGAGCACCGCGCCCTTCGAAGCCGTGTAGCCGATCTGCGACGTTGCCGCGCCGACCAGCGCCACAAACGACGCGACGTTGATGACCGACCCGCCACCGCGTTCGAGCAGATGCGGGATCCCGTATTTGCAGCAGAGGAAGACGCCTTTCGCGTTCACTGCCTGGACGCGGTCGTATGCGTCCGCTTCCGTGGTCAGGATCGAGTCGTCGTCGGGCGGCATGATGCCCGCGTTGTTGTAGAGGATGTCGACGCCGCCATAGGTCTCGACTGCCTTGGCGTAAAGCGCGCGAACGCTTGCCGGATCACTGACATCGACCTCGATGAACACGGCGCGCTTGCACTCGCGTGCGGCCTGCGCGCCGGCTGAGGTGCCGACATCGGCAACCACCACCGCCGCCCCTTCCTCGGAGAACAGCACGGCTGCCTCGCGGCCGATGCCGCCCGCTGCACCGGTGATCACTGCAACCTTGCCGTCGAGGCGTCCCATCGTGCTGTCAGCCCTCCGTCGAGATGAACACGTTCTTGACCTCGGAATAGCCGTCGAGACCGTTCATGCCGAGCTCGCGTCCGAATCCGGACTGCTTGAACCCGCCAAACGGCGTCGACACACGCACCGAGGAATTGCTGTTGATGGAGAGGACTCCGGTGTCGAGCGCGCGCGCCACGCGCAGCGCCCGAGCGCCATTGGTCGTCCAGATCGATCCCGACAGGCCGTACGGCGTGTCGTTGGCGATGCGGATCGCGTCCGCTTCGTCGGTGAAGGGAATGATCGCGGCAACCGGCCCGAAAACCTCCTCGCGGGCGACGCGGTCATCGTTGCTCGCTTCGATGAGCGTGCACGGATACCAGAAGCCCGGGCCATCCGGGACGGCTCCTTTGAAAATCGGCTCGGTCTCGACGAACGACGCGACCGTTGTCCGATGGCTCGCCGACACGAGGGGTCCCATCTCCGTCGCCGCGTCCTCCGGGTCGCCGACACGCACGCCCCGGGTTGCATCGACGAGCAACGCCACGAAACGCTCGTACACATCGCGCTGCACGAGAATGCGCGATCGCGCGCAGCAATCCTGTCCGGCGTTGCCGAAGACCGCGTACGGCGCTGCGGCGGCGGCGCGCTCGAGATCCGCGTCGGCAAAGATGACGTTGGCGGATTTGCCGCCGAGTTCGAGAGTCACCCGCTTGATGGTCGCGGCGGC
>JBEKKP010000072.1:0-13196 GCA_050010655.1 Candidatus Dormibacteria bacterium | reverse complement strand
TCGATTTCGTGGCCCACCAGATTCAGGAGGTCGTCGGTGCTCAAGCAGGTTGAAGGCTCGCGCGCAGTCGCCGAGGCGGTCGCCTTGTCGAGGCCGGAGGTCATCTGCGCGTACCCCATCTCACCGCAGACGCACATCGTCGAGGCTCTTTCGACTCTCGTCAAGAGCGGACAACTCGCGCCGTGTGAGTTCATCAACGTCGAATCGGAGTTCGCCGCGATGTCGGTTGCAATTGGTGCGTCCGCCACCGGCGCCCGCGCATATACCGCGACCGCCAGCCAGGGGCTGCTGTTCATGGTCGAGGCAATCTACAATGCGTCCGGGCTTGGGCTCCCCATCGTCATGACCGTTGCAAACCGAGCCATCGGCGCGCCGATCAACATCTGGAACGACCACTCCGACTCGATGTCGCAGCGTGATTCCGGATGGATCCAGCTCTATGCCGAAAGCAACCAGGAAGCCGTCGACATGCACATACAGGCCTTCCGCCTTGCGGAGGAGCTCTCCGTGCCGGTCATGGTCTGCATGGACGGATTCATCCTCACCCACGCGGTCGAACAGGTCGACGTGCCGTCCCAGGAACAGGTGGACGCGTTCCTGCCGCCGTTCGAACCCCGTCAGGTACTCGATCCCGACGATCCGGTCTCCATCGGCGCAATGGTCGGACCTGAGGCCTTCATGGAGGTGCGCTATCTCGCGCATGTGACGCAGATGCAGGCGCTCGACCTCATCCCAGAAATCAGCCGGACGTTCGAAGGCACCTTCGGACGCGACTCCGGCGGTCTTGTCCGCGCATACCGAACCGAGGACGCCGAGACGATCATCGTGGCGCTCGGCTCAGTGCTGGGCACCGTCAAGGACACCGTTGATGCCCTGCGTGATGAGGGCGAGCGCGTCGGTGCCCTCGGCATCACGACGTTCCGGCCATGGCCGAGCGAAGAGGTGCGTCGAGCATTGCAAGGAGCAAAACGGATCGTCGTGATCGAGAAAGCCCTTGCTGTGGGCATCGGTGGCGTCGTCTCACTCGATGTGCGAGTTGCGCTCTCAGGAATGGGGCAGGTGGTCCACACCGTCATCGCCGGTCTGGGTGGACGGCCGATCACGGCGACATCGCTTCATCGTCTGCTGCGGACTGCGATCGATGGTGCGCTGACCGAGGTCACGTTCCTCGACCTGGACCGCGGTCTTGTTGAACGCGAACTTGCCCGACGCACCAGCAAGCGGAAGTCGGGCCCCCACGCGGAAAACCTGCTTCGCGACCTCGGCGTGGTCGCCGCGGGTCCGGTCTGAGGAGAACGAGAGATGCCTTTTCAGCCCATCAAGTTCTATCAGGCCGGAAGCTTTGTTGCCGGCAATCGCCTGCTCGACCCGGAACAGCGCTCGGTGCAGTCGGAGGCGGCTCGTTCCAACACGCTGACCTCGGGGCACCGCGCCTGCCAGGGATGTGGCGAAGCGCTGGGAGCCCGCTATGCGCTCGATGCCGCAATGCGTGCCACCAACAATCGGCTCATCGCCGCCAACGCCACGGGATGTCTCGAGGTGTTCTCCACGCCATATCCCGAGTCGTCATGGCAACTGCCATGGATGCACTCGCTCTTCGGCAACGCGCCCGCCGTCGCCACGGGGATTGCCGCAGCGCTTCGGGTCAAAGGACGCCACGACGTCCGCGTCGTGGGACAGGCCGGAGACGGCGGCACGGTGGACATCGGCCTTGGCTGCTTGTCCGGAATGTTCGAGCGCAACGACGATGTCCTCTTCATCTGCTACGACAACGAGGCGTACATGAACACGGGCGTGCAGCGGTCCGGTGCAACGCCGCCGGCTGCTCGCACGGCGACCACCGAGGCGGTCGGACCGGAGCCCGGGAATCGCTTTGGCCAGGGGAAGAACGTGCCGATGATTGCCATGGCGCACGAGATCCCTTATGTCGCAACCGCGACCGTTGCCGACCTTCGCGACATCGAATACAAGGTCGAGCGCGCCATGACATTCCACGGCGCTCGTTATCTCCACATCCTTGTCACGTGCCCGCTCGGGTGGGGATGCGACTCGGCCGACACCATCAAGGTGGCGCGTCTCGCAACACAGAGCGGGCTTTTCCCGGTGTTCGAGGCAGAACACGGAGAGATCACGTCGGTCACGAAGATCCGTCAGCGCGTGCCGGTGGAGGAGTACCTGCAGCTCCAGAAGCGCTATGCGCATCTCTTTGGGAAGTCGGCTCGGCCGGATATCGTCGCTCGGTTGCAGGCACACGCTGACCGCAATGTCGCGCGGTTCGGTCTGCTCGAGAGTGAACCGGTTGGAGTGGCCTGATGGACAAGCCGTTCGCGATCACCCTCAACGTCGGGTCGAGCCTTGCGAACAAGACGGGGTCCTGGCGCACCGAGCGTGCTGTGTACGTCCACCGTCTGCCGCCGTGTGCTAACGCCTGTCCCGCCGGAGAGAACGTGCAGCAATGGCTCTTTCAGGCTGAAGGGCCCGATTACGAGGCAGCGTGGCGTCAGATCATGGAGGACAACCCGTTCCCCGCGGTCATGGGCCGCGTCTGCTATCACCCATGCGAGACGGCGTGCAATCGCGCGCAACTCGACCAGACCGTTGGGATCAACTCCGTCGAGCGCTTTCTCGGTGATGAGGCGATCAAGCAGGGATGGACAGTCGCGGCGCCCGGTGCGCCGAGCGGCAAACGAGTGCTGGTGATCGGCGCCGGCCCCTCGGGGCTCTCTGCCGCGTACCACCTGGCACGACTCGGTCATACAGTGACCATCGTGGACTCAGGGTCCGCCGCCGGCGGGATGATGCGCTACGGCATCCCGAAATATCGGCTCCCGCGGGACGTACTCGACGCCGAGGTGCAGCGCATCGTCGACATGGGTGTCGTCCTCGAGCTCAACCACCGTGTCACCGACGTCCTCGCCACCATGCATGACGGCGGATTCGAGGCCGTTTTCCTGGCAACTGGCGCTCATATTGGCAAGCGAGCCTACATTCCAGCCGGCGATTCGGCGCACATCCTCGACGCTGTATCCATGTTGCGCGGCATGGAGGGCGAGCGTCCCCCAATGCTCGGAAGGCGTGTCGTCGTCTACGGTGGTGGCAACACGGCAATGGACGCGGCGCGCACCGCCAGGCGCCTTGGCGCCACGGACGCGGTCGTCGTGTACCGGCGCACGCGAGACCGCATGCCGGCGCATGACTTCGAAGTCGAAGAAGCACTCGACGAAGGTGTCACCATGAAGTGGCTCTCGACCATCACGCATGCCGATGGCGGCAAGCTGCAGATCGAGAAAATGGAGCTGGACGCGACCGGCTTCCCTCAGCCCACCGGCGAATTCGAGGAGCTCGAAGCCGACTCGCTTGTCCTCGCGTTGGGTCAGGAGGCCGACCTGTCGCTGCTCGACGGGATCCCAGGCATCGAGGTCGAAGATCACGTCGTCACGGTCGGCGCGAACATGATGACCGGCCACCCCGGGATCTTTGCCGGCGGCGACATGGTGCCCGCGGAACGAACGGTCACGGTTGGCATTGGTCACGGCAAGAAAGCGGCGCGTCACATCGACGCTTGGCTCCGCGGCGCGCAATACGTCCCGGTCCCCAAGCACGAATTGGCAACGTTCGACCAACTCAATCCCTGGTACTACAGCGATGCACCCGCGACGGTACGCCCGCAACTCGACGCCGCGCGACGCCAATCGACGTTCGATGAGGTCATCGGCGGACTCGATGAATCCAACGCTCTCTTCGAGGCACGCCGGTGCCTCTCGTGTGGTAACTGCTTCGCGTGCGACAACTGCTACGGGGTCTGCCCCGACAACGCGGTGGTGAAGCTCGAACCAGGAGTGGCATACGGGTACGCGATTGATCTCGATTACTGCAAGGGTTGCGGGATGTGCGTCGCTGAGTGTCCGTGCGGCGCTTTGGAGATGGTGCCCGAGACGATCTGATTGGTTCGAGGCCATCCCCCGGCTTTCGTGCCAGACTCAACTCGTCACCATGACCTTGCAGCCGCTCCACACACCGGTCCCAGGCCGTGTCGGCGGGTCGACAGTCATCGTTCTCGCGATCCGCGGCGACGCATCGACCGGGCAGGTCGAGGTCGCCGAGGTTCATGACGTCAGCCTTGCCGTCGGCGACATTCCCGAGCACACCACGCGTCGCCTCGTCCCCGCGGCAGACTTTCGTCCGTGGCCTCAGCGGACTGCGTTTATCGGCGGACAGCCGTTTGTGTATCAGTGGGTTTCCGGGCATGCGAGATGCGCCAGATGCGATGCCGAACTGGAGCATTTCGCTTACACGGGTCGCTCCGGCGGCGACGTGCGCGAGCACGGACAAGGGTCGGGACCACCGATCTGGTACTGCGAGAGCTGCGTCCGTGGGCCGCTGGATCTCGCGCTGACGTAACCGGCGTTCTACCGGTTGGAGCTTGCGAATGTGACCAACGGCACTAGCCGTCGGACTCTCACAAGACGATCATGGAATCGTGCACTCAACGCTTCGTGGTGGCGCGTTCCATCCGGACGCACAGGAGGTCGCCATGGCTCCCGCAGTCGATGTCTCCGGTCACGACCAACTTCGTACTGAAGCGACGCTGCTCCGCTCGCGAGTGCTCGCGATCCGTCGGGTGGTCCGTCATCTGCCGGGGCTCTCCGATGCCGACGTCGTCGACGCCATCACACGGATTCGTCCGCTTATCAACCACCTCGCCGCGCACGGTCGTGCCGAGGAGCACATCATCTACCCGTACGCTGAACGCTTCGGCGGGACAGGTCTGACGTTGCTTCGCGACGACCACACGCGCCTCGAAGAACTCGCCTCGGCGATCACCGCGTGGACATGGGCACCGACCATGGATCGCGCGAAACTGGCGCTCTCGCTCACTGTCTTCTGCGATCTCGCGGAGGCACACCTTGACCGTGAGGCCGACCGGTGTCTCGAGGTGATACACGCGCACAGTTCAGCCAGGACCGAGCGGTACCTGCATGGTGAGGTCGAGATCGAGACGTTCGAGACGGAGGGTCAGTAACTTCTGGGACGTTTACGCGTCGAGCCACTGCCCTTCGCGCATCAGCGTTCGCCCTGTGAGTTCAGGAACGCTTCTCCACGAACGGGCAGTCGTCGGTGTCGCAATCAAGAAGGAGTGCTCCACCTCCTCGTCCCGAGGATCCCAGTCGACGCGCCGCCTGAACGCATTTGCGATGTCAGCATCGGCCGCTGCACACGGAACCACCGCGGTCGCGGCGTCGAAGATCGTGACATCTCGAGGCGGCCCAAGTGCGAGGCGAATGCGCCCACTCACTGCCGCGTTGCGCGCCGTCGGCGAGCCCGATGGAGTAGCCAGGATGATTCGGACGCCGTCCCATGCGAACGACAGGGGAATCAGGTGCGGCTGATCCCCATGGGCGGTTGCCACCCAGATGTCAACGTCAGTTTCCAGTCGCGTTACGGTGTCGGCGCGACGCTGCACGCGGCTGCGGACTTCAGTTGCCATGCGCGCTACGTTACCAGTGCTGTCCCAGCGGATCTCATCACGGTCACATGATCGAATGCGCTGACGACGACTGCTCGCAGCGCTCTGCGAGGCGAAACCATACGTTCGACGACTGTTAGCTCGGAGCGGACTGTGTCGTCTCGGCCGGAGCGCCGGGCGCCCCCAGCGCTCTTACGCGAAACACTGGTATCTGATCGGCAATCGCTGCGAAGTCGTCCAGCGACGCGGTGCGGTCCACCGGGATATGCGGGCGCGCCCCTGGCGCGATGGCTAGATAGCGCCGAAGGATCGGCGGCCGGTCCGCGGGCGCCACAAGAGTCAATTGGACGGCCTCGCGTGTGTGGTGTCGAAGTACCGCGCGACCGTTAGCAGCCCGAACGTTGCGAACCCAGTTCGCACGATCACCGAGCATCGAGACAAGATATCGCCCGCCGTTCCAGTCGGTCACGACGACAGGGAGAGAGACGACGCGACCGCTGCTCCTTCCCACCACCTCGAGTGCGGCCGCACGTCGTGGTCCGATCCCAGCGCCGAAGAGAACAGTTCCTATCCGATTCATCAAGCGGACAACGGCCGTCCGGTGGCGAGCCTCATACGCCCTGCGCAGGTACGAGGCATACCAGTGCATCACGCGACGGTGCGTGGCAGGTCGACCGATAAGCGCGCACGGGACATCAGCCCACCTGTGCCGACGATGATTGGTTGCCGTCTGCCTGAGTCAGCTCCAGCAACACCTCGACGACCGCGGGACTCTGGATGTCGGCGAGGAACGGCACGCCCTGCACCGAGATATTCCATTCACCCAACGGGAGCGTGATGTCGGCAAGGGCGTCAATGCCCGTGGCGGTGCGTTCGGCTGAGACCATGAAGTGGACCGTGCGGCTCACGCCGTGGAACGTCAGCGTTCCAGTAGCGGCATAGCGACGAATCGCGCCGTCAGCGGGGACCGTCCCCAACGCGATCGGACTCGTCAAAGCGAGTATCGCGGTCGGGTCGGCGGTGACATCAAAGACAGCGCGCTGCGTCGTTTGACTCTCCCCGCTGGTGAGTGCTGCCATATCCACGGTGAACGATCCTCGGCTCACCGTCCCGCCTGTAATCGTGAGCGAGCCCCAGACCTTGCCGGTTCGGCCGACAAGCGTCGAGTGCTGGCCGACCAGCACCTGGTCTGCTCGCCAGCCGACGATGGAACCAGTGCCGGCGCTCCAGACGCCGTCGACGGTTGCGCTTGTCGATCCTGAAGGCGCGGTTTCAGTGACCCTTGGGAGCGCAAGTGACGCGGGGGCCGTGGTGAGGTGAGCATCGATAGCAAGGCCACCGACGACGACCACCACGATCGTGACGACCACTCCACCCGTCCACCGCAGCCACCGGCGTCGGCGCTGTCGTTTGACGGGCGTTCCGTTTCTGGCCGGGGGTGGTGGCGGACCCGCCGCGATCTTCGGAACGACCTCAATCATCGGAACGACCTCATCCCCGCGAAGGGTGTTAGGCTGCGGAAGAAGCTGACACTCGAAATATGGAATATCATGTCTCAATGAAGCGTACGCCTTTGTCCCCCATCGCGCAAGCGCCGTTGCGTTCCGGGCGCACTCGCCTGTCGGATGAGGAGACCGAAGCCCGGATGCTCCACGCGGCCACCGAGATCATCGAGCGCTTCGGCCTGACGGTGAGCCTGGATCACATCAGCTTTGAGGACGTCATTCAACGTGCCGCGGTGTCCCGGAGCGCGGCCTACCGCCGCTGGCCCTACAAGGAGATGTTCTTCAACGACCTGCTCAAGGAGCTCGCCAAAGCGGCGCGCCCGGCGGCGGTCGCGGGCTTCGCCCAGACGGTTCCACTGATGCGGGGAATCGCTCTCGACCATCTGGACTCGTTGGGCAGTGCTGAAGGTCGAGGCGACCTTGTTCGCGAACTGATCCGCCGAGGCGCGCTGAACGACTTCGAGACCATGTTCGGATCTACTGAGTGGCGGACGTACCTCGCACTCCATTCCACCTTTCTCAGCGTCGCAGACGACGACCTGCGGCGCTCCTTGCAGGTTGCTTTGGCCGACTCAGACCGGGACTTCATTGCTCGCATCGCACGCGGTTGGAGCCAGCTCGCCGGGCTATTCGGCTATCGACTCCGGGCCGAGCTCGACGCCACGTTTGAAACGGTCGCCACACTGGCCAGCGCCACACTTCGCGGGCTGGTCATCATGGCGCTCTCCACTCCGGACATTGCGTCGCGGCGGCTCCAGGCCAGGCCACTCGGTGCGACGGAGGCCGCCGAGTGGTCACTCGCGGGCCTGACCGCGGCGAGCATCGCCGACGCCTTCCTCGAGCCGGATCCGGATATCGACTGGACCCCCGAGCGGCTCGCCGGCGTACGCGAATCGCTCGAACAACTGGCGTTCGAGCCTGCCGCTCCCGTCCGGCGCGCAACGTCGAGGCGCCCGCCACCGCAGTGACCTGACTTTGCGTCAGCGGAGGCGGCGAACCTCGGTTTCCGCGTGCTGCCGCCAGGGCGCCAGACGGATCCGCACGTCCACCGCCACGGCGCCGCTCGGCGACGCGATCAGCGGGTTGAGATCCATCTCAGCGAGTTGGGGCACCTCGTCCGCGAGTCGGGCGACGCGCAGGAGCACGTCTTCCACTGCTTTGACGTCGCACAACGGCGCGCCGCGATGCCCGAAGAGCAGCGGTGCGCCTCGAATCGATCGCACCATCTCGTGCGCGTCCTGATCGGTCAACGGAAGAATGCGCAGCACGCGATCGCCGAAGAGCTCGACTGCGGTGCCGCCACTGCCGAACATCACCACGGGCCCGAAGAGCGGATCGCTCACCACCCCGGTGATCAGCTCGACTCCACGCAGCATCGACTGCACGATCGCCCCCTCCATGGCGGCGCCAAGTGCGGCCGACATCGACGTGTAGGCGGCCGCGACGTCGGCTGGCGTGGCGAGGTCGAGACGCACGCCACCCACGTCGGATTTGTGCAGGATGGTGGCCCCGACCGCCTTCAGCGCAACCGGGTATCCAAGCTGTGTCGCCGCAGTGGACGCTTCCGATGCCGAGGTGACGGCCACCTCGCCGGCAGTTGCGATGCCGAATGCACGCAGCAGGGCAACGGCGTCGCCAGGTGAGACCCAGCCACCGTCGGGGTTCGCGGCGAGATGTTGCTTGACGACGGTCTGCGCCGCGGCGACGTCGACACCATCCAGGACAGGAACTTGACCCACCGGACGGCTCTTCCAGCTCGAGTGCCCGGCGATGCGCCCCAAGGCGCGGACTGCGCGCTCCGGAAACGCGTAGCAGGGGATCGAACGTTCCCCCTGCGTGAGCGCCGCCGGAGCCGTGTTTTCGCCGAGGTGCACGAACACAAGCGGACGCGTGCCCGCGTTCATTCGGGCGATCGCCCCGGCGACGTCTTCCGGATCCGCGGTGGCGACCGGCGCGAGAATCACGACGACGCCGTCGATCGACGGCGACGCAAGCGCGAGGCGCAGTGCCTCCTCAAAGAGGTGTGGGGTTGCGCCGGCACCGAGATCCACCGGGTTGCTCACGCCCGCATTCGGTCCCGCAAGGTCTCGCAACGCTGCCTGCGTCGCGGCGTCGAATTCCGGGACGGTGAGCCCCGCGGCTTCGCAACTGTCGGCCGCAAGGACGGCGGCACCGCCGGCATTCCCAATGATCGCAAGGCGATTGCCGGCGAGCGCCGGCTGGTTCGTAAGCAATTGTCCGCAGTCGAGCAGTTCCTCCAGCGTGTCGACGCGGATGACTCCCGCCTGGTGGAACAGCGCATCCACGACGGTGTCGGGACTCGCGAGTGCGGCAGTGTGGGACGCCGCAGCGCGCGTCCCCGCAGTGCTCCGCCCCGACTTCACCACGACGATGGGCGTGGTGCGCGACACGACAGGAGCAACGCGCGCGAAGGCCCTGGGATTGCCGAACGACTCGAGGTAGAGGAGGATCGCGCGTGTCTCGCCGTCCTGCTGCCAGAAGCGCAGGAGGTCGTTGCTGCTGACGTCGCTCTTGTTGCCCATGCTCACGAAGCTCGAGAGTCCAAGCCCTGAGGTGAGCGACTGTTCAAGGACGGCGATACCGAGTGCGCCCGACTGCGAAGCGAATGCGAGACCACCGCGGATCGGCGCTCGCGACGCGAACGTCGCATTCATCGACACATCGGGAGCGGTGTTGATCACACCGAAACAATTCGGTCCGACGACGCGCATGCCGCCACGATGGGCGTGGAGGAGCAGCTCGCGTTGCAAAGCGCTGCCTTCTGCGCCGACCTCCGCGAATCCCGACGAAATCACAACGAGGCCTTTCACCGCCTTGCGCGCACAGGCGTCAACCGCTTCGATGCACAGCGCCGCGGGGATCGCGAGCACCGCGAGGTCGACGGGACCGTCGATTGCCTCGACAGACGGTGCGCATGTCAGGCCGAGCAGCGTCTCGACGTTGGGATTGACGGGATACACGGATCCCTTGAATCCGCCGTCGATGAGGTTGCGAACGACCGAATGCCCAATCCCGCTCGGGCTTCTTCCAGCGCCGATGACCGCGATGGACTGCGGCCGGAGCACTCTCGCGATGCTCTGCACGCCGGCTGTCCAGGCGCGACGCTCGGTTGCGGCAAGCGACTCTCCAGTTGGCTCGATGTCGAATGAGAGGTGCACGACCCCGTACTCGATCGAGCGGCTCTCCCGCCGGAAACCTGCCGCCTGAAACACCTCGAGCATGCGCCTGTTGTCGATCAGCGTGTCAGCTGCGAACCGGGTGATCCCGTTCGCGGCCGCATAGCTCGCGAGGTACTCCAGCAGGAGCGTCGCGAGCCCTCGGCCCTGCTGTGCGTCTGCCACCGCGAATGCGACCTCAGCCGCGTCGCCGCCCTCGAGCCGGTCGTAACGGCCGACGCCGATCATGTCATCGCGGAGAAAGACAACAAACGCCATGCGGTCGTGATAGTCGACGGTCGTGAAGCGAGCGACCTCGCTGTCGGTCAGCGCGGAGCGCGGGCCGAAGAAGCGGAAGTACACGCTCTGTGGCGACTGGTGTGCGAAGAACGCACGATGGGCAGCCGCGTCGTCAGGTCGGATGGGACGGACGTGCACGGTCCCGCCATCTGCGAGGACGGCGTCCATCGCCCATGCCGCCGGATAGCCGGGCGGAAGTGGCTCGCTCAAGGAAGAATGCGTGTCACAGCGGGACGGTGACGCGCACCGTGGTGCCACGCCCTGGTACCGACTCGATCGCCAACGTCCCACCGATGGCGTCAGCGCGCTCGGCCAGGTTGCCCATGCCGAGACCGCTCGACGTCGTGGTGCGGTCGAATCCCCTCCCGTCGTCATCCACTTCGATGACGGCCGACGAGCCTTCGCGGCGAACCGACACTCTGCACGTGGTCGCCGCGGCATGACGACCGACGTTCGAGAGCGCTTCGCGAACGATGTGGACGACATGCGCCGACCTGCTCGCGAGTGCCGGCTCCAACGTCACGTCGACGTCGACGACGACGGTGACGCCGGTACGTTCCTCGGTCTCGTGCGCGATCTGCTCGAGCGTGTTGGTGAGATTGCCGGCGCCGAGGACGCTCGGACGCAATCCGAAGATGTAACTCCGCAGGTCACCGATCACGCGGTCGATCTCCGTGACAAACTGCTGGATGCGATCGGCGAGGCGTGCGTCGCCGACGAGACCCGCGGTGCCCTGCAGTCCGATCCCCACTGCGTACAGCGACTGGATGACACCGTCATGCAGGTCGCGAGCGATCCGCTCGCGATCCTCCACCATTCCAAGACGTGTGACCTCAGACATGGCGCGCGCATATTCGAGGGCGAGGCTCGCCTGCTCCGCAAAACTCTCGAGCAGCGGGATGTCGGCCGGTGC
The DNA here is from genome assembly GCA_050010655.1 of Candidatus Dormibacteria bacterium. Classification (GTDB taxonomy): domain Bacteria; phylum Chloroflexota; class Dormibacteria; order Aeolococcales; family Aeolococcaceae; genus Palsa-851. The sequence continues at coordinate 1,835 of JBEKKP010000072.1, read as the reverse complement.
GAAGCCGGTACGTCCCGCCTTGCGTCCGACTGCAAGAACTCCCGCTGTGCTCGTCCTCAGCGCCAGCGGGACCATGATCATCGGGCCGACGCCCGCCATGCTCACCATCGGCTGCGTCAATGTCGATCTGCTTGCGTCGGCAACGACCATGGTTTGCTCGGTGCGGATCACTTCCGCAGAGAGCGAGCCGGCAAGCGGCACTTCGACGTCACGCAGTTCCTGCGCTCCCGCGCCATCCGCGATGATGATGCGCAGGCCGTCGCCCTCCGGGATGCTGATGGTGGCCATGTCCGCATCGCCGAGTTCGCGCGCGTGCTGTGCAACCAACTGGAGCGCCGCCCGGGCTGTGTCGCCGGCAAGCAGCGTCGTCGCCACCTCGCGCACCGAGTCCAACCATCGTTCGCGCAGGTGAAGCTCCGCGTACAACTGCGCGTTGTTGATGGCGACGCCGGCCTGGCTCGCGAGCACAACAACCGCCGTCTCGTCATCCTGGGAGAATTCGGTCTGCCCTCGCTTGTCGGTGAGATAAATGTTGCCGAAGACGCGGCCGTGTGCGCGAATCGGCGCTCCGAGAAATGAGCGCATCGGCGGGTGATGTGGCGGAAACCCCGCTGCACGCGGATCCTCCGCGATGTCATGGATGCGCAGGACGGCGGGCTCGCGGATCAGCAGGCCCAGGATGCCCCGTCCGTGCGGGAGCTCGCCGATGTCGGCGCGCTCGTCCGCGTTCAAACCGCTCGTGATGAAGTCGGCAAGGTCGACGCCATCCGCCGCGAGCACCCCCACGGCACCGTAGCGCGCGTCCGTCAACTCGACCGCGAGATCGACGATGCTCTGCAGCAGCGCCGGGAGCGAGAGCTCTGCCGCCAGCGCGAGGCCCGTTTCAAGCAGACGTTCGGCGCGGCCGCCACCCAATGCCATCCTTCGCGATGATAGCTGCGGCTGCGTTTCGCTACGTCCGGGCCACGTCGCCGTGGGTGAAGCAGACAACAACGAAGCTCAGTGGGAGACGGCGATCTTGCCCGACGGAGCGGGCGCGCCAGGCTCTGCGGCAAGGGTCGAAACGAGCCGGACGAGGAACGCGCGGATGGTGGCCTCGGCGATCCGATGCATCAGCAACCGGTCCAGGCGCCGCCCGACTGCTCCGAGCGGGGGCTCGTAGCGCCCGTGGATCGTGAGCTGCGTGAGCTGCGGGTCCATTGGCGCGATCTCGAGATCGGCGCTCAGCACTGGAAAGAGCCCGGGCGTCGACGTCGCTCTCCAGATGAGCGGCACGACAGTCATGTCGCCTCTGACCAGCGCCTGCCCGATTTCGCAACTCACTGTCTTGCCGAGCATGGGAAGCGCGCCCAGCGGTCCGACGCGCAACCGAAGCGCCTCACCCTCGTCCATGGCGGCGGCCGCGAGGGGCACGAGCCATGCGTTGTCCTTGGCGAGGACTCGCTCGCAGACCCGTTCCGCGGGAACGGGGACATAGGCGAAGTCGTGGAGAAGCATGGTGTTCATATCGATACCCGTGGACCTCATGCTGGCGCCGGCCACGTATTTCGGCCAGAGGAGAACGTCCCAAAGAAGCAGGGTCGATCGGCAGAATCAATAGGAACGGCACGCTGCTAGAGTGCAGACGTGTCTGCTGAACCTGCGATCAGGGTGATGCTGTGCGACGACCACGAGCTGGTCCGCCGCGGTCTCATCAGCGTCCTCGAGGACGCCGGCGGCATGGAGGTCGTGGCCGAGGCCGGCGATGCTGACGCTGCGCTGAAGGCGGTCGAGTCGAGCCGTCCGGACGTCGTGATCATGGACGTCCGCCTCCCCGGTCGCTCCGGCATCGAGGC
>JBEKKP010000071.1:0-13495 GCA_050010655.1 Candidatus Dormibacteria bacterium | reverse complement strand
TGCAATTGCCGTATCCCTTCCGGATCAGCACAGATGGGTTGTTGGCGTGGAGATCATGTTCGTTGCGTTGGTAGCCGCGGTGACGTTGCGCCTGCTCGACCGGCGAGCGAACAAACAGAAGAGCGAGCAACAGATCGCCCACGTTCTCGACGTCATTGCGCCAAATATCGTGGTCTGCGTATTGGTTTTCGCGGCGGGTGGGTTGTTGGTCTTTGGCGTTGCTGCCGGCCTGTATGTTCTCGCGGCTGCGGCGGTAATCGCGCTCGTAGGCGGGGTGGTCAGCGCTTGGTTGCTACTCGTTCGTGTCGTCGCATGAGCGCACTGTGAACCGCACCGCGAATCGTGGAGACGCTTGGTGCGTCACTCGCCGTCGGCTTCGATGCTCATCGGCCGGCCTGTGCGACGTCCGAGCGCCGACGGTGCCCGGTGCGGGCAATCGAGATAACCACAGAAAGCACGCCCATCGCGACCACGGCCCACTGGGCGGTCACCACCCCGATGGTCATGAAGCCGACTGCCGCAATCACGCTGAGCACGGCGCCGAGGGCTGGGTAACGGCGGTTGATGAGGAGCAGCATCGGAGGATCTCCTTTCCTTGTTGTGTGAACTGAGCTATGTGACGATCGAGCCGGGGCCGGTCAGCCCCCGCACGGCCATGGACACGGCGTTGCGGACGACGTCGACCAGAGAGGCGGATGCATGCTCTGGTCGAGCCCAGAACAGGACGGCCGCCCGTTCCGCTCCGGCGACGACAGCCGCCACCACCTGCGGCTCGAGTTCACCGGCGTCGCTGCCGGTGCGGGCGGCGATGACCTCGGCTAAACCGCGTTCGGCAGCCGCATTGGCCTTGAGATACTCACCGACGAGTGTCGGCTCAGCTGCGACGAGCCTGCGGAACTGGCCGAGCCACGCGTCGGGGAGGCCGTCCATTCCGGTGTCGCTGTAGAGGGCGGCAACCGCCGCGATGAGGGCGTCGCCGATGGGCTCTGCCGGAGGGCGACCGGCCAGACTCGCCACGAGGCGGCCGGTCCGAAGTGTGGACGGCCAGACGATGGCTGCTTCCTTGCTCGGGAAGTAGTTGTTGAAGGTTCGGGGAGAGACGCCAGCTGCGGCAGCCACCTGAGGGATGCGCACGCTGGCCAAGCCGTTCGTCCTGGCCAGCTCGAAGGCGGCCAAGGCGAGATCGAGGCGGGTTTGCTCCTTCTGCAGGTCGCGCCGCCGCACGGTCGGGGCCTCGGGGCGGGGTGTCGACGCCATGTGCGCATCCTAGCAACTATTTGCGCGATACGCAAGTAGTGCGTGATACGCACTTTAGAGTGAGGTTCTGCTACGGGCTGCTCCCAGGCCGATTACCGACTTGACCTGATCCAGTATGTGCGCCTACACTTACCGTAAGTGATGGCTAACGCAGAAGCGATGACCGCCCTCGGCGACCCGACCCGCCGGGCGATCTTCGAGCGCCTGGTGGACGGACCCCTGTCGGTGGGTGCGATCGCCCGCGACCTGCCGGTCAGCCGTCCGGCCGTTTCGCAGCATTTGCGCGTCCTCAAACATGCCGGCCTGGTGCGCGACAGGCCGATCGCCAACCGCCGTATGTACAGCATCGACCCCCAGGGAGTGGCAGAGCTCCGCGCCTACTTCGACCAGTTCTGGCATCACTCGCTCAGCGCATTCAAGACCGCCGCAGAGGCTCCAACCAAGGAGGAGACACCATGACGATCCAGGCAACAGACACATCCGTCCGTGCGACGGTCATCGTCGAGGCACCCATCACGCGCGCGTTCTCCGTCTTCACCGAGGGGATGGGCAGCTGGTGGCCGCCGTCGCACCATATCCTCGAGGGTGAGCTCGCCGAGATGGTGTTCGAGCCGCGCGTCGGCGGCGAGATCTACGACCGTGCCACCGACGGGAGTGAGTGCCGCTGGGCGCGTGTGCTCGCATACGAGCCGCCGTACCGTCTGGTGTTCAGCTGGGACATCAGCATGCAGTGGCAGATCGAGACCGATCACAGCAAGACGAGCGAAGTCGAGGTGACGTTCACTGCGGAGGGACCGAGTCGCACCCGTGTCGACCTCACGCACAGCAAGCTCGACGCGCACGGCGACGGGTGGGAGCGATATCGCGACATGGTGGGCAACGACGAAGGCTGGCAGATCGGGCTCGACGCCTTCGCGAAGGCTGTCGCCGCGTAGCAGGCCATGCTTGGCGGCCGTGGCACGATCCGCCACGGCCGCCAGCTGCTCGCGCACCCAACGTTCGAGTGACTCGGCGACATCAGCTGAGCAAGTGTCAGCCGGCGTCAACGCTGCTACGAAGCCAAGGATGGCCTTCGCCAGTTGGGCCCACAATTGCCGTGCCATGCCGGCTGCGGGTGGCGTCAACACCACGGAGGGCGGATGACTGATGGGATTGAATGACGTCGCGACTTCGCACGTTGACGCAGTTACGTGGGAGCACGATGACGAGACGGGTGGCCTGGTTCATATGCTTCATTCAGACGACGCCGTCGAGGTCGGCCTCTGGAGACCGGGGGCTACGGCAAACACCACCATCGAGGTGATCCTTCAAGCCCGCGAGACACTTCTGGTACTCTCCGGCAGCGCGCGCCTTCAGGTAAACGACGATCCGCCGCGTGACCTCCGGCCGGGAACGATCGTCACCCTCCCACGAGGTGTACGCACACGATGGGTCGTGGACGAAGCGTTCAGCGAGGTCTGGATCTACAGTTCGTGATCCATCTCGCAGCCAACGATTGATCGACTCCTTCGAGCCGTGACCTAACATCGTGGACGTGACTCTCCCAGCCCGCCTCGTGGAGTTGATGCAGGGTCCGAACCCATGCTTCCTCACCACCCTCATGCCCGACGGCTCACCGCAGACGACAGAGACCTGGGTCGACACCGACGGTGAGCACGTGGTCATCAACACGGTGCAGACGCACCTGAAACTTCGCAACATCGAGCGAGATCATCGAGTGGCCGTCGCCGTCGCCGACGCCACCAACTTCTCCCGCTATTTCGCTGTTCGTGGGCACGTCACGAACATCACCACCGAAGGCGGCGCGGAGCACATCGAGCGCCTCTCCCAGCGTTACACCGGTGGTCCATACCAATGGTACGGCGGGCGGGATCAGGTTCGGGTGATCCTGACGATCGCGGTCGACAAGATCCATTCCATGGATCGGTAGTCAGGATCTGCGCTCTCGCGTCCTTGGGCTCCTGGTCGTTTACGCCAACAGAGTCCTAAACCGCACCAGCTGGTGCGGTGGGTCAACTCGGAGCGGCGGAACGAGTTGGCGAGCGCTTGCGGGCCAAAGCGGCGCCGAGCACGGCATACGTCATTGAGAACGATTATCGCAAATCTCGATACTGCCTCCATGCCGCATGACCCGCTCTACATGGTGCTCCGCGCCAACCGGCGCGCTGCCGGGCTCTCTCAGGCTGTCACTCGCCGCACGCATGGGAACAACCCAATCGGTGATCGCACGCGCTGAGAGCGGGACCAGGACCCTCGCACACGCTGTCGTTCCTCGAGCGCTTCGCCACTGCCACAGGAAGGGCGTTGACGACCACCATCGTTTCCGGGCGTGCCACCCCGCCGTCGACCGAGGAACTCCGCCGCCTCGCCGGCCGGATCCGTGCCGCGGCGACCGCGCGCGACATTCAGCAGGTTCGTGTCGTCGGCTCCGTCGCACGGGGCACCGCTCGGCCTGAAAGCGACGTGGACCTCATGGTCACTGTGAGCCCAGACCTCAAAGGCGCGGCGTACTTCGCGGCGCTCGATGAATTCAGGGAAGCGTGCGTGGGCATTGTGCGGCGGCCCGTGGATGTCATCGATGAGGCGGGCATCCAGGATCTCCGGACTCGCACGCAACGGTTGTGACTCTGCGCTGGGTGGGCTGAAAGACACTGACCGATCTGAAACAACCTGGACCGTCGTCATCCGAGTTATCTGACTCGATGTCGTCACGGAACGGCGCACGCGGTCGGTACGTTGGCGTACTGAGGGAAAGGGGCGCAACATGGCTGGGAGCGGACCCATCGTCCGCGGGAGGTGAGTGTTGTGACGGTGCAGTACCCAGTGTCGGTTCATGCGAGCGTGCCTCCGCAGATTGCTGGCGCGCTGACAAATCCGGTCGCCGTTCCGGCAAGCGGGGCGATTGACCTCGACGAGCCGTTCAGCGCCCTCATCACTCGGCTGACATCCAGCGAGCGCGACGACGATGTGACGATGCGAGGCGATTCGAGATGGCGATTCCTTCGGGGATCGCGGCGAGCCCCCGCAGCACATGTCGGGATCAACCGCAGACGCACACCACCGTCAGAGGGCATCGGTTAGTGGCCCTCAAAGATATTGTCGTCCTGACGAGAGACCGGGATCCTTCCGTGCAATTCCGCCTCGACCAATACCGTAACCGCGTTGTGGCGCAGCGGTTTGACGTCAGGCGCACGCTCAGCACCATGAGCCTTGACGCCACACGTCTGAGCATCGGCCGGTCGGCGACATCGCAAAGTCGCATGAGGCCATTCGGCGCCTGGGTGCTGAGATGACTACGACTCACTCGCGCCCTTCGACGCGAACTGAACGGCGAACACCGAAGCGTGCGATTGACCTAAAGCCCGCAGCGCGAAGCGGTGCTGGTCCGGGCGACCTCCGGCCGCTCCAAAAGGTCCCCAGCGGGGTCAAGGGTCTCGATGACGTCCTCGACGGTGGCCTTCCGAAGGGGAGGCCAACCTTGCTCTGTGGGAGCGCGGGGTGCGGCAAGACCCTCCTGGCGATGCAGTTCCTCTGCCGCGGGGCGGTCGAATCAGGTGAACCCGGGGTTTTCGTCGCATTTGAAGAGACCGTCGCTGACCTGACCACGAACATGGCCTCGATTGGATATGACCTCGACAAGCTGCAGCGCGATGGTTTGTTGCGCATCGAGGCGATCCATCTCGACCCTGCTGAGATGGTTGAGGCGGGCGAATACGATCTCGAGGGCCTCTTTTTGCGCATCGGTGCCGCAGTGAACGAAGTCGGAGCCAAGCGGATCGTCGTCGACACGATCGAGGTGCTTTTCGGTGCGCTGACTGACCCGATGCTCGTCCGAGGCGAACTGCAGCGCCTCTTTCAGTACCTCAAGGATGCTGGACTAACGGCAATCGTTACCGCCGAACGCGGCGGTGGCAACGGTATGAGCCGTCATGGCATTGAGGAGTACGTCTCGGACTGCGTGATCCTTCTGGATCAACGGATCAAGGACGACGTGTCCACTCGGATTCTCCGAGTGGTGAAGTACCGCGGGTCGGTGCATGGCACGAACGAGTTCCCGTTCCTCATCTCCCATGACGGCGTCACCGTCGTGCCGATCACGTCGCTGGGCCTGACAAGTGCGGCTTCCAATGAACGGATATCCACCGGGATCGACCGCCTTGATGCGATGCTTTCCGGAGGGTTCTACCGGGGCAGCTCCGTACTCCTTACAGGCTCGTCGGGAACCGGTAAGACAACGTTTGCGGCGTCCCTGGCTGATGCTGCCTGCAGGCGTGGGGAACGCGTGCTCTTCGTCTCGCGCGAGGAGTCACCGGACGAGATCATGCGAAACATGGGGACGGTCGGTCTCGACCTCCGAGCGTGGACCCGGGCTGGCCTGCTTCGCATCGAGTCGATCCGGCCAACGCACTTCGGCCTTGAGACGCATCTCGCGTGGCTGTATGGCATTGTCACGACATTCGAGCCCGCCGTGGTGATCATCGACCCGATCAGCAGCATGTTGAAGGTGGGCGGTCGCGCACAGGTCACATCCATGATCGCGCGAGAGATCGATTTGCTCAAATCACGCGGCATTACCGCCTTCTTCACGACGCTGATCAGCTCGGGCGTGGTCGATGAAGAGCAGCTGGAGGTTTCGTCGTTTATCGACACATGGCTCCTCGCCGAGACGACGGAAAGCAATGGCGAGCGCGATCGGGTCATGTGTGTCATGAAGTCGAGGGGCATGCCCCACTCCAACCAGCACTGTGAGTTCACCATCGGTGCGCAAGGCATTGACTTGCTCGCACCGTATGTTGGGCCTGCCGGCGTGCTGACCGGCTCTGCACGGATGATCCAGCAGATGACCGATGCCGCAGCCGGCGAGCACCGCGTGGAGGATGTCGAGCGGGCTGAGCGAGCGCTCACCCACCGCCGTGCCGCGCTCGAAGCCGAGGTCGCCGTCCTGCACGCGCAGTTCGCCACCGAGTTGGAGGAGATGGAGGAGCGCAGGGCAACGTACCAGCGTCATGTCGAGGACACCGAACTGCGTCGTGCAATGCTCGATCGGCTGCGTTGGGCGACGACGCCGTCTGCCACGGACGACCGGAACGAAGACAGCGCATGACGGTCACGGTGGAGCCCGCGCGGATCAAGCGCAACGGTCGAAGCTCCGAGCCCGAGAAGTTGGTGCTGCGGCTGTATGTTGCCGGCCAGACCCCGAGGTCCCTACGAGCAATCGACAATCTGCAGCGCATCTGTGAGGACGAGCTCGTGGGCCGCTACCACATCGAGATCATCGACCTCGTGCAGCATCCGCAGCGCGCGCGGGAAGACGAGATCATCGCTGTGCCCACCCTCGTGCGGCAATTGCCGCGCCCGCTGCGCAAGATCATCGGCGATCTTTCCGACACGAGCAAGGTGCTCGTCGGTCTGCAAATCGCGCCATCACCATGACCGCGTGACCTCGGTTCGACCGGTGCCTCACGTCGTGCTCTACGTCGGTGGCGCATCGGAACGTTCTGCGGTCGCGGTCGAGACCGTCAATCGTTTCTGTGACGCGCTCCCAGGAGGGTTTCGCATCCGCGTGATCAACGTGGGATCGCAGACGGACATTGCAGCACTGGATGGACGGCCTCCGGCACCGAGGTTGATCGGGAGCGAGCTTCCTCAACCGGCTCGGTTGACCCGGCGGCAGCGAGCGGAGCGGGCGGCACGCAGGACAGATCGCACTGAAGCTGCCGCCGAAGCGGTGAGACCGTGAGGAAGCTCGCGCAACCCACAGCAAGGACGCGCTCCGATGCGCGACTTCGACTCCAGTTGGACGAGGCACGCGCAACGCTCCGCGCAATTCAGGATGGTGGCGTCGACGCACTCGTCATCAACAGCGGTAACGGCGAGGAAGTGCGCACGGTCAGCGGCGCTGATCGTCCCTACCGCCTCATGGTCGAGGGGATGAGTGAGGGGACGATGACCATCTCCGGCGCGGGCACCGTGCTCTACGTCAATCGCCGCCTGTGCGACATGCTTGGCGTGACGTCTGAGGCTCTCGTTGGTTCACGCGCGGCTTCGATGGCCGGAGATGCGTCGAGAGTGGCATGGAATAAAGTCATTCGTCTCGCCGCCGAGCCCGCGCCTGCGGTACGGCTGACACTGCGCACGAGCACCGGCGTCGATGCGCCCGTGCGCGTCTCGTCGAGCACGTTTGAGCTCGACGGGCACTTCACCAATTCGCTGGTCATCACCGACATCAGCGCAGAGGAGCGAGCGGACGGGGAGATACGCTTCCAGGCACAGTTGCTCGAGGCGGCCGGTGAAGCGATCATCGCAACTGACGCCGTGGGCGTGATCACGTACGCGAACCGAGCCGCGGAGGCTCTGTATGGCTGGTCGCATCTCGAGATGATCGGTCAGCCAAGCGCTGCGACGACGATGCCGGACGAATATGCAGACCGCGCCGAAACGATCGTGACCGAGCTCCGCACCGGTAGAAGGTGGACGGGCGACTTGATCCGCCGGCGAAAGGACGGGACTCCGTTCTGCGCACACGTCACCGCCACGCCGCTCCTTGGCGACGGGGGGGCCTTGACGGCGATCATCGCAGTCTCGAGCGATGTCACCGATCGCGTCGAGGCCGAGCGCATTCTGGCCCTTCACGCCGGAATCAGTGAGCGCATCGCCGCTGATGCACCGGTGGCCGACGTGCTCGACGCTATCGCGGAGATTGCGGTCGGCGACGGCCAGGGGGCGCGCGTGTCGTACATCTTCAATCATCCGGATTTCCAACTCGACACCAGGATCCGCCCCGGCCGCCGGCGCTCTGCGCGCACCGCAATAGAAGTCGACAAGACGGTTGTGGGAGCGATGCTGATCGAAGGCAGCGGAACCGGTGACGCAAAGACACCCTTCAGCGCGCTTCGGGCTTCACGTGCTGTTCATCTCGCCGCGCTGGTTGCCCAGCGGGAAATTTCGAAGGAGCGACTGAGCCGTCAGGCGCTGCATGACCCGCTGACAAATCTCGCCAACCGAACGCTGTTGGCCGACCGCATCGGTCGATCGCTGGCCGCTCCAGGCGTTCCGCCGACATTGCTGATCGCCGGTGTCGACAATTTCAAGCTGATCAATGACGCGCTCGGCCACGAAGTCGGCGATCGTCTCCTTCAATGTCTCGCCGGCCGCTTCGGTACTGCGACTGAACCTGCAGATACACTCGCTCGTTTTGGAGGCGATGAATTCGCCATCCTCGTGAGACATCCAACCACCGAGCTCAGTGTCGTCGCGCTCGCCGAGCAACTTTCTCGGATCGCTCAGGAACCGATCATCATCGGAGACCATGACCTCCACGTCACGGTAAGCATCGGTATCGCCGCGCACGGCGCGACGAGCGAGACGCCTGCGGGGTTGATGGCGAGCGCCGACTCGGCGCTCGACGAAGCCAAGCGAGCCGGTCGAAACCGCATCGTCATGTCCGGGGCGGACAGCCGCCGTCGTGTCGAGGATCGCCTCGCTCTGGAGCAGGAGTTGCGTGCCGGCATTCCTCGTGGCGAGCTTGTCGGCTATCTCCAGCCGGTCATCAACCTCGCGTCCGGCCGCATCGCCGGCGCAGAGATACTCGTACGCTGGCAGCACCCGACGCGTGGACTCCTGCAACCGGGAGAGTTCGTGCCGTGGGCGGAGGAAACTGACCTCGTTCACGCGATTGGCACGGCCATGCTCGAGGCCGCATGCAACTACCTGTCGGGACTCCCCGAGGCGGAACGCTTTGTCATTTCGGTCAATGCCGCGGCACGCGAAATCGTGGACCCCGGCTATGCCGATCGAACCCTGAGTGTGCTACGCCGGCATCGGCTTCCTGGATCGGTCCTCGGCGTGGAGGTGACTGAGTCGGTCGCGATCGCAGAAATGGATGCGGTGCAAGCAAATCTCACAGCGCTCCGCTTCGCTGGTGTGACTATTTATCTCGACGATTTCGGAACCGGTTACTCCTCGCTCGGGTATCTCCGGCAGCTCCCTGTCGATGTGCTGAAGATCGACCGCTCGTTCGTCACCGCGATGACGACTGATCCGAGGGCGGCAGAGGTGGTGGCAGCCGTCGCCGCGATGGCGCGAGCACTGTCACTCACCACGATTGCGGAGGGTGTTGAGACCACCGAACAGGCCGAGGCCCTCGCCGTTCTGGGCATCGACCGCGGCCAGGGCTACCTGTTCGCAAGGCCGCAACCTGTCGATGAGTTCAGTACGTGGCGTGCCGCTCAACGACCTCGGATCACCGGGGCCCAGGCGCCGGTGCTCTCCGTCCATACGACTCCGCAGGAGGAGTCGCTTGGCGAGATCGTCGCGGCAGGTGACGTCGCTCGATCGCCGCATGAGCCTCTCGGCCCGCGTCTGCGAGTGGCACAGCGGCAGCGGGCCAGCGGTGAGATCATCGACCCGCACGCTCTGCGCGTCGGAACGGTCCTGAACGAGGCAGCCCGCAACCTTCTCGTCTTCGTGCAAGGAACGCGGGCGCTCCACCATGCCGGGACCATCGAGGAAGTGGTCGAAACCTGTTGCTCCGTGGTCCGCTCACTCGGCGGCACAGTGGTGCCGGCGCGAATAGCCGGGGCCAACGCGCTGGCGGTCGAGCTCTCGTTCGGTCAGGGCGAACCACTGCTCCCTATCGCGCCAACCAAGGAGGTCCGCGACGTGCTCGAGACGCTGCTTCCTGATCTCCTCGAGGATGCTCGTACGACAGCGAGCCGGCTGCGGCGCACCAGGGTTCTCGCCAACGAGGCAACCGTTGACGGGCTGACGGGGCTTCTCAACCGGCGATCCGTCGACCGCATCCTGGCCCGCATCAACGCCGGTGACGTCATCCTCCTCATGGACCTGGACGATTTCAAATTGATCAACGATCGCCTCGGTCACGCCGCTGGGGATCTCGTCCTGACTTCCTTCGGGCGGGTGTTGCGCAAGGAAGGACGCGCCAGCGATCGGATTGGAAGGCTGGGTGGTGACGAGTTCGTGGCCATCCTCCCGGGCGCCTCATTCGAGGACGCAAACCGACTGCTCGTACGGTGCCGGGCCACGTGGGAACTGCTCAGGCCGCACCCAGTGAGCTTCTCGGCCGGAGCCGCCATGGCACGCGGCCGGGATCCCGCCGAGGTGCTGGCCGTTGCGGACCGCGCCCTCTACAAGGACAAGAACCGGCGATCACGGCGCCCGCCCCTGCTCACCGTGACAGCCTCCGCGTGAGCCGGCCGAAGCGGGTGCGTTCCCGGTGAGCAGTACCAACTGGGCGGACGCGCGCAACGAATACTTCGAGCATCTGGAGCATCCCGACGTCCAGGCAGGGGCGGCGGTTGTCGAGCGCCTGCTCGACAGCGGCGAAGGCATAGCGGCGGTGGTGGAAGAGGTGCTCCGCCCGGCGCAGACCGAGGTCGGGCGCCGCTGGCAGAGCAACGACTGGAGTGTTGCTGACGAGCACGCCGCGTCCGCCGTGACGGAAGCCGCGCTGATGGTCGCGGGTATGCGAACCCAGCGAATCGACTCGGCTCGTGGAGCGCTGGTTCTCGCCTGCGCACCCGGCGAGTGGCACACCATCCCGCTGCGCATGCTCTCCGAGGTGCTCGCGGAGGCGGGATTTGCATGCCATTTTCTCGGTGGCTCCGTCCCACCGTCGCACCTGGGCGGCTACCTGGAGCGAGTGCGACCTCTGGCGTTGGCCCTCACCTGTTCGTCGCCCATGTGCCTCGAAGGAGCTGCCGCAGGAATCGTCGTCGCCCACTCGGCGGGCGTTCCGGTGCTGGTCGGCGGCCGCGGGTTCGGAACCGACGATTACCGCGCCTCGATGATCGGTGCCGATGGATGGACTGACGATCCCTCGGTTGCCGGGGAAGTCCTCGCCCGGTGGGCCGACGAGACACCAGCGCTGCAGTCGAGGCGATGCGAACCCGAACCAGCGATGAATGAGGATCTGAGCGCGCTCCGCACAGAGGTGGTCGCACGGTTGCTCGCAGAGTTCCCAGAACTGTCCAGTCTCGGCGCAGAGGATTGGGTGCGAACGCGGAAGGATGTCGAAGTCACCGTCGGCTTCGCCCTGATCGCCAGCCGGTTTCGCGACGATCGGATTTTCACGGACTTTGTCGCGTGGCTTCGCACTGTTCTCGCCGCTCGTCAGGTTGCGCCGGCAATCCTGACAGCGTCGCTCCTTGCGATCGCAGGCTCATTGTCGACCCGTCATCCCGATGCAAGTGTGCTCGTGGGCAACGCCGCGCGAGGCGAGGTGCTCGCGGCTGGATTCCGGACGATGTAGCGCGGCGCGGTCGTCGAACCGGGTGAGCGCGCGACGCCGTATCTACGCTGCCGTATCGAGGAACGCACGGATCAGCCTGACCGTCAGGCACATCCAAAGCGGGCCGCGTCACCTGTCATTGCTCTCGCTTCTCGAGTGCGTCTCCAACGGCCGCCACGAGCTCCGATGTGCTGAACGGCTTCGTCAGGTACGCACTGCAACGCAGCGCTTCGGTCAGCCGCCGAACGTCCCCCGACGCGTGAGCTGACGAAACGATGATGCGAGCCCCGCTCAGCACTGAGTCCGCTCGCAGCCGGCGAACGACCTCGAGACCGTCGATCCCGGGAAGGCCGATGTCGAGGATGGTCACATCCGGTGGGCGCGTGCGGAAGAACGCCAGCGCATCCTCGCCGCTACTGACGCCCACGACTCGATATCCCTCGGCCTGGAGCGTGAGTCGAACGGTGAGCATGATGTCGGCCTCGTCCTCGACGACCAGCACCGTAGTGGTCATGAGGAGCGCCGCAGACTGATCCGGAAGCTCGAGCCATGATGATGAGCGTCGGCTTCGTACCAGATATCGCCATCCATGCTCCGCACGACGCGGCGGCACAACGCGAGACCGATCCCCGATCCGCGAACGACATTCGCCTGCTTCCCACGCGTGAACGGCTCGAAGAGCTCGGGAACGAAGTCCGGGGCGACGCCAGGTCCGTCATCCGTCACCGAGAGAATCACTTCGGTCGCGTCAGGCCGCGCGTCGATCACGATAGCTGTCCCGCCATAGCGATAGGCGTTGACGAGAAGATTGGTGACGACTTGTTCGAGCCGCCCAGGGTCGAAGCGGACGCTGAGGCCGCGCGGTACCGAGCTGGAGACGGTTTTTCCGCCAGGCGGCGGTGTCGACTCAAGGACACGATCGACCAGTGACGCAACCTCGACGTCGGAGACGGTGAAGTCGGCGCGCCCGCCCTCGATGTTCGAAAGATCGAGGAGATTGGCGATGAGTACTCGCGCGCGCTCGCCCTGCCGCGCCATCGCCGCAAATGCAGCCTCGATGTCATCTCGATCCATGACGTCGTAACTCTTTGCCAGAGTCTCGGCAAGGCCGGCGAGGGTCGTGAGTGGGGTGCGGAGTTCGTGGGACGCATTGCCGATGAAATCGTCCCGGAGATGCTCCAGCCTTCTGCGTTCGGTGATGTCCCGAATCGCTGCGACGGGCAGGACCCCGCTCTTTGTAGGAATCGTGGAGAGCTGGATATCGGCCGGAAACTCTGTTCCGTCGCGCCGGAGCCCATGGAAATCTAGTCCGGTTCCCATCGGGCGTAGCTTCGGCAACGCCGTGAAGGCACGCCGATCCGCGACGTGCTGGTCGCGATACCGCTCCGGCATCAGCATCTCGAGCGGCTGTCCAATCATCTCGTCCGCGTCGTAGCCGAATGTCGCCTCAGCCTGACTGTTGACGGCATTGATGATCCCGGTGTGTTCGATGACGACGATCGCGTCGGGCGCTACCTCGAGGAAGGCACGGAGTTGCTCTTCGGTTTGATGTCGCTCGGTGGCGTCGCGGGCGATGACCGAAGCGCCGACAAGGTGTCCCGCCGCGTCCTGAATTGGCGAGATGGTGAGCGAAACGTCGATACGGCCGCCGCCCTGACGCAAGAGTACGGTTTCCATGTGCACACGCTTCCCGGCTTTGAACGTGTGTAGCTCATGCATCCGGTCTGCCGGCGACAACATCATCGCCTGCTGTCCGATCGCCTCATGCTGCGAATACCCGTAGAGCGTCTCCGCGGCGTGATTCCACGTGACGATTCTGCCGCTGAGATCTCTGGAGAAGATGGCGTCGTCCGAGGACTCCACGATCGCAGCAAGGGTCGCCTGGCTCTGCCTGACCGAGGTGGACCCACCCGCATGATGGGGTTGGATGTCCGACTCGGTTGGACGAGGGCTGATCGCCAATGCACCGTTCATGCGCAGCGTGAAGAT
>JBEKKP010000070.1:0-13953 GCA_050010655.1 Candidatus Dormibacteria bacterium | reverse complement strand
ATGTCGTGGACGTTGTCGATGCTCGGGTGCACGGCGACCTGCGGCCGCAATCGCTCGGCGTCGACGACCAGCGTTTGCGCGTACTCCGGGCGAACCGGACGCAGGTCGATCTCCTCGCTGCCCGAGTGCGCGAAGGTCGTCGAGTCGGGTTCGATGATGCCCGTCTTGGCGCCGAAGTCGGTGCTCAAATTGCAGAGAGTCAGACGCTCGTCGACGCTCATCGCCGTCACGGCCTCACCGCCCCATTCCACCGCGCAGTAATCGGCACCGTCTGCACCCATTCGCGCGATGACGTGCAGCGCAAGGTCCTTCGCGTAGACGCCCGTCGGCAGCGCGCCGCGGACGTCGATGCGGATCGTCTCCGGAATCCGAAACCACGTCTTGCCGGTGGCGAACACCACGCCGATATCCGTGGATCCGAGCCCCGTGGCAAAGCACCCGAGTGCTCCATACGTCGTGCTGTGAGAATCAGCGCCGACGACGATCCCACCCGGCTGCGCAAGGTGGCGGTCGACCATGACCTGGTGGCAGATGCCTTCGGCGAAGAGGTTTGTGATGGTGTGCTCGACGCAGAATTCCCGGATCGCGCGGTGCAACTCCGCGGCTGCGACGGTGTTTGCGGGCATCACGTGATCGAAGCTGAAGACGATCCGGCTCGCGTCCCAGAGGGGCAGATCGAGGCTGCGGAACGCATCGATGGCGAGTGGGCCCGTGACGTCGTGCGCCATCGCGACATCCACTTCGGCGATGACCGTGTCTCTCGCGTGGACCGGATGACCCAGGCGGCGGCTGAACAATTCCTCGGTGATGGTTCCCATCTCGTTCTCCTACGCCTGTTCCCAGCTGACGATCAATGCATCGAGGGTGTCGACATCGAGCGGCCCGTCATCGCCACGACGCTTCACCTCGGCGGTGAGGCTGCGTAGACCGGCGTCGTCGAGGCGCACACCAAGGGCGCTGGCGCGGTCGCCGATCGCATGGCGACCCGCGAGCCGGTGGCCCGCGAGAATGCTGCGCTCGCGTCCGAACTGCGCCGGATCGAGAATCTCGTACGAGCCGGGATCCGCGAGCACCGCCTTGGTATGCATGCCCGCCTTGTGGTGAAAGGCAGTCGGCGCAGTGACCGCGGCGTTGAACGGAACGGCGATGCCGAGCATCTCCGCGAGCATCGCGTCGAGCTCTGGCAGCATCGCCAGCCGGTAGTGCTCCACCAGCTCCGGCTGGAGCGTGATCAGCCGGGCCATCATCGCCGAGAGCGGGACGATGCCATTGCGCTCTCCGATCCCGAGGATGGTGGTGTCGACGTGGGTCGCGCCGGCCTCGAGCGCGGCGAGCGCATTCGCCACGGCGCATCCGGTGTCGTCATGCGCGTGGAACTCGATATCGCAGCCCACATTCCGGCGCACCAGGGACACGAGGTCATGCACCTGCGGCGGTGTGGCGACACCCACCGTGTCCGCGAGGCCGACTCGATCAACGCCCGCCCGATCGATCGCGCGATAGATCCGGACGAGGTCGTCGGGATCGCTGCGGAAGGAGTCCTCGGTGCTGAAACGCGCTTCAAGCCCGGCGCCGCGGATCGCCCCGACCACCTCGGTGCCGCGATCGATGATCGCGTCGATGCTCATCCCGTGCGAGACCGGCCGGAGCCGGGACGATGTGGCGATGAGCACATCGACACCGTCGACACCCGTGTCGATTGCCACTCGCGCGTCGTCGAGATTGCAACGAACGTGGGTCAGGAGGCGAAAATTGCGCGGGGTGTGTGCCACCTGGCGAAGGTCCGACTCCGATTGCGGCGAAGCAACCGGCGAGGTGAGTTCCATGTAATCGACGCCGAATTCGTCGAGCGCCGCTGCGATTGCGAGCTTCTGCTCGATCGTGAAATGGGCAAGCGCGAACTGCTCGCCCTCGCGGAGCGTGCTGTCGATGATGCGAAACGAAGTGATGCTCATGTCTTCCGTATGTGGTGGTGGACAAAAGAAAAGAGCCCCTTCGAGGAAGGGGCTCTTCGCGGAATCTGATCCGGTGCTAGTTGCCTGCCGTCACCTCATCCGTGCGCAAAAGAACCCACTCCTCGGGAGCGAGACGGCTTTTTTGGCGAGGCGCGCGGATGGCTGCATGACCGGTGCAGCGTAGCAGCGCTCGATCTTTCGCGTCAACAACCTATCCTTTCGCCAGCCATGCAGCACGCCACGGCAGCGCCCTGATCACGCCATGTCGAAGTACTTGCGCGCGTCACTGGGCGCCGATTTCGGATACACACCGGGCGAGCAACCCTCGGATTCCGGTGGCTGGCTGAAGCTCAACAGCAACGAATCGCCGCTGCCGCCTTCGGCGTCGGTGGCCGCCGCCGTTGCCGGTGCGGCGGCCGACCTGGCGCGGTATCCGAGCCCAGTTGGCGAGCCACTTCGGGGTGTCATCGCGCTGCTCCACGGTGTCGAGCCGGAGCAGGTGTTCGTCGCCAACGGCGCCGACCAGGTGCTGGATTGCTGCTTTCGTGCGTTCGCGTCCCCGGGTGATGCGGTGGTGCGGACCGAGCCAGGCTACTCACTGCTGCCCGTGCTCGCTGCGCTCTTTTCCGTACGCGACGAGGCCGTCGCCCTCGAGAGCGACGGGTCGCTTCCCGACGAGTTCGCCAGGCGTGCGGGCGTGTTGCGCATCGTCGTCAACCCGAATTCTCCAACCGGCCACTGGACGCCTCCGGAAACCCTCGAAACGAGACTGCGCGAGGCGAGTGGAGTCGTCGTGATCGACGAGGCGTATTGCGACTTTGCGCCCGCCTCGTGTGTCCGGCTGCTTCCGGCGCATTCGAACTGGGTCGTCGTCCGGACGCTCTCGAAATCGCATGCGCTCGCCGGCCTTCGTGTCGGCTACGCGCTGGGAGACCGGTCGCTGATCGCCGATCTCAACGCGGTGCGCGATTCGTATCCAGTCGACCGATGTGCCATCGCCGGAGCGATCGCCGCCATCAATGATCGAGCCCATCATCAATTGATCGTCGACACCGTGGTTCGCGAGCGCGCGCGCCTGAGCGAACGACTTCGTGCGCTCGGATGGACCGTGGTCCCGTCGCACGCGAATTTCGTGCTCGCATCGCCCCCGCAGGGAATGAGCGCTGCCGGCGTTGCTGAACGGCTCCGTGAATCGCACATTCTCATCCGACATTTCACGACCCCAGGCCTGGAGGAAGCACTCCGGATCACGGTCGGGGACGGTCCCGCGACGGACCGCCTGCTCGCCGCGATCTCCGGCCTCACGGCGCAATCCTGAGTGGCACGTAGAATCCCCACATGACAGGCCTTGACGCGCTGCCGCCCGGCGCATCGGTTCGCGGGCGCGCCGACGGCTTCACCGACTACCTCGTCGGTCCGGCGGCGCGCCGGCGCGAGCTGACGGATCGATTCATCGAGACGTTCGAGGCATGGGGCTACGGGTTCATGGCCACGCCGCTCATCGAACCGCTCGACACGATCGCCGCCGGTGTCGCTGGGGCGCAGCAGTCGGGGCTTTTTCGCTTCATGGACTCCGACGGCGCGCTGCTGGCACTGGTGGGCGAGCGCACCGTCAGCGTCGCGCGTGTGGTCGCAACACAGCTCCACGACGGGCCGTTTCCGCTCCGGCTCTGCTATGCGGGCTCGGTGTTGCGCAACCAGACGCTCAACGCGGGCCGCCGTCGCGAGAGTCTCCAGGCGGGGTGCGAGCTGGTCGGCGCGAGCGGCCTTGCCGCCGACGCCGAATGCATCGCGCTCGCCGCGGCGGCCCTCGAACGTGGCGGTGTCGAGCACATTCAGGTCGATGTCGGCCACGCCGATTTCATCCCGGGGTTGCTCGAATCGGCCGGACTTGATGCGCCGGCGCGCGAGGAGGTGCTCGCCGCACTCGCGCGGCGCGACCTCGTCGCGGTCGAGTCAGCACTGGAAGGCACCGATGCCGCGGACGCGGAGCGCCGTCTGTTGCTGGCATTTCCAACGCTCCGCGGCGGGCGCGAAATCCTCGACAGCGCCGCCGGTGGGCTGCGTGGCGAACGCGCACATCGAGCGCTGCAGGAACTGGCGCAACTCTGGGATCTGCTCGATGCACATGCGATCACCGACAGGGTCCATCTCGACCTCGGCGCCGTGCGCGACTGGGACTACTACACGGGCCCGACCTTTGAAGTGTTCAGCGTCGACTCCGGTTTTGCGCTCGGAACAGGAGGTCGTTACGACGCACTCCTGTCTCGATTCGGGACGCCGCACCCGGCGACGGGGTTCGTGCTTCACGTCGATCGCTGTCACGACAGCATCGTTCGTCGCGAGGGGGCGCACGACGCCCCTGTGGCGCTGCAGGTCAGCTGGGAACACGGTTCGCACGCGGACGCGCTCGGGCTCGCTCGCGACCTCCGCAATCGTGGCGTCGCGTGTGGATGCGATCTCGTCGCAGGCGGCGACGGTGACGTCACCGTGAGCCCATCCGGCGCACGCTGGTCGCAAGACGGACGCGATCAACGCGGCACGATCGATGCCGCCCTTAAAGCATTCGCGATGGAAGTCGAATGAACGGTCTGCGCATCGCGCTTCCGGGCGGCACGCTCTTCGAGAGCGCCTGCACCCTGCTGCAGCAGGCGGAAATCGCTCGTCTCGACCCAGGGCGATTCGACCGCGAGCTGAGCATTCGCGAAGGCGACAACGTCTACGTGAAAGTTCGCCCGACCGATGTCCCGGTGTACGTCGAGATGGGTGCGTGCGAGTGCGGCATCGTGGGCAAAGACGTCCTGTGGGAGAGCAGTCGCGAGTGCTACGAGCTCGCCGACCTCGGTTTCGGCCAGTGCCGCCTGGTGCTGGCCGCCCCACGCGAGTCGGCACTTGCTCATGGGGTATGGCCGCAGTCACTGCGCGTCGCCACGAAATATCCGGTGTCCGCAGGGCGCTTCTTCGCGGCGCGCTCACTGAACGTGGTGCTCATCCGCCTGCACGGGTCGGTGGAGCTCGCGCCACTGACCGGTCTCGCCGACTGCGTGCTCGACATCACCGCGACGGGACGGACGCTGGCTGCCAACAATCTCGTCGAAATCGCCGAGGCCGGAGCCTCGACTGCTCGTTTGATCGCCAACCATGCAGCCCTGAAGACGCGCAATGAAGCGGTCGCCGCGGTGGCGGTTGCCCTGCGACGCGCAGCCGCTGCGCAGCTCACTGCGGGTGCGGCATGACTATCGCGCTGGCCCGCCTCGACCCGGTGGCGTTTCGCGCCGTCATCTTTGAGCGCCAGCGCGACGGTTTCTCGGCCTCGGATGTCGACGCAGCCACGTCCGAGCGGCTCGAGCGGCTCTTCCATCGCGAGATCGATGTTCGCGATGCGGTGCGCGAGATCATCGGCGACGTGCGGCTCCACGGCGATGCGGCGCTGCGCGAGTGGACATATCGCATCGACGGCGTCGATGTCGACACCGTGCATGTCGCGCCGGACGACATGGCGGCGGCGTGGGAGGGACTTGCGAGCGGCGTCCGCGACGCGCTGGGCGCCGCGGAAAAGCGGCTTCGCGAGTTTCACATGGCGCAGGTGGACACACTCGACCGAGGCATCGCAGGCGCGTGGCTGCATCCGGTGCCACTGGGTCGCGTGGGGTGCTACGTACCCGGCGGCCGGGCCGCGTATCCGAGCACCGTGCTCATGTCGGTGATTCCCGCGCAGGTGGCAGGTGTGGAGCACATCGTGGTCACGAGCCCGCCCGCTCCGACTGGCGGCGTGCATCCGCTTGTTGCGGCGGCGGCGCACCTGCTCGGCGTGACTGAAGTCGTCATCGCCGGCGGGGCACAGGCGATCGCGGCGCTCGCATATGGAACGGAGAGCATCGCGCGGGTCGACAAGATCGTCGGCCCGGGCAATGCGTTCGTGACGCTCGCAAAGCACGAGGTGTTCGGTGTCGTCGGGATCGACCAGCTCGCGGGGCCGAGTGAGATCCTCGTCATCGCCACTGCCGGCGCGGATCCCGAGATGGTGGCCGCCGACCTCGTGTCCCAGCTCGAGCACGATCCCCTCGCATGGGCAGTCTGTCTCACCGATGACGCGGTGCTCGCGGAGTCGGTGGCAGCGCGGTTTTCCGAGGCAGCAGGCGACGCAGCGCGTCGCGAGATCATCGGTATGGCTGCGGGCAAGCATGCAGCGGTGGTGCTCTGCGCCTCGCACGACGAGATGCTCACGCTCGCGGCGACGTTCGCCCCCGAACACCTGTCGCTGCAGGGGGCTGCCGCCGAGTCGCTGCTCGATTCGGTGCGCAATGCAGGGGCTGTATTTGTGGGAGCGATGTCACCCGTCAGCATCGGTGACTACGTCGCCGGGCCGAACCACACGTTGCCAACCCAGGGTGCAGCGCGGTATCGCGGGCCGCTGTCGGTAATGGACTTCGTTCGCTGGCCGAGTGTCGTGCGCCTGTCGGATGTGGAGTTCGACGCCCTGGCGCCCGTCGCGATCAGTCTCGCGGAGGCCGAGGGGCTGGCAGCGCACGAGCAGGCGATTCGAGCCCGCATGCGGGTCAGGCAGCAATGAACATATGGAGCCGCCAATGACTCAGGACGCACGGACCGCGACCATCCGGCGCGATACGCGCGAGACGCAGATCGGGGCGACGGTAGCCATCGACGGTACCGGTGTTGCGCAGATCACGCTGCCGCTGCCCTTCTTCAAGCACATGCTCGAGGCGTTCATCAAGTACAGCGGCATGGACGTGACGCTCGACGGCGCCGGTGACATCGAAGTCGACGCGCACCATCTCGTGGAGGATGTCGGCCTGGTGCTCGGTGCGGCCGTGGGCGAAGCGCTGGGCGACCGCAACGGCATCCGGCGATTCGGGGAAGCACACGCGCCACTCGATGAATCGCTGGTGCGGTGCGTCGTCGACTACGGGCGCCGCCCTCATGTCGTCTACGCGATGGATGCGTTGCGCGGGCGTATCAACGAGTTTGACGTCGAGGTCATCGCCGAGTTCGTCAAGGGCTACGCGCAGGCAGCGGGCGCAACGATCCATATCGACTGCATCCGCGGTGACAACCTGCACCACATCGCGGAGGCGGCATTCAAGGCGCTCGGTCTGGCAACGCGCGATGCATTCCGCGTCATCGGCGGCGGTGTTCCGTCCACGAAAGGGACGTTGTGACCCCGAGAGTCGGTATCTGCGACTACGGAGTCGGTAACCTCCGAAGCGTCGAGCGCGCGCTGCGCGTGTCCGGCGCCGAGCCGGTGATCAGCGGCGATCCCGACGTGATCGCGGGTTGTGATGGCGTGGTGCTTCCCGGTGTCGGCGCGTTCGCGATCGCTGCGCGTGCGTTGCAGGAGACCGGGCTCGGCGGCGCGGTACGCGACGTCGCTCTGCGCGAGCGCCCCGTGCTCGGGGTCTGCCTCGGCCACCAACTGCTCTTCGAAGGCAGCGACGAGGGCCAAAGCTTCGAGGGCCTGGCACTGCTTCCCGGGCGCGTCGTGCGCCTCTCCGCCGAGCATGGTCTCAAGGTGCCGCATATGGGTTGGAACACCATCGATATCGTTCGCGAGTCGACGCTGCTGGACGGCGTCGGATCCGGCGCCTACATGTACTTCGTGCACTCCTACGCTGCTGTCCCCGCCGCCGGAGACACGATCGCGACGACGGAGTACGGCGACGTGCTCGCTGCCGCAGTCGAGCGCGGAATGGTAATGGGCACGCAGTTCCATCCAGAGAAGAGCGGACCGTCCGGGCTGCGGGTGTATGCGAATTTCGTTGCGCGCTGCGCGGCGCCGGTTCCGGCGCGTCTCACGGGATAGGTCATGGATGTGATCCCTGCAGTGGACGTGCAGGGCGGCCGGTGCGTGCGACTCCGGCAGGGCGCGCATGCCGATGCAACCGTCTACGAGCAGGATCCGGTCACCGCGGCGCAGCGCTTCATCGACTCAGGTGCCACTCGACTGCACGTTGTCAATCTCGATGCCGCCCGCGGTGCTGCGGTCGCCGACAGCGATGACGCGGTGGAGCGGATGGTGGTTGTGTGCGTCGCTGCGGGGTGCGCCGTTCAGGTGGGCGGTGGTATCCGGGACGCCGCGTCCGCCACACGATGGATTGCTGCCGGGGCGTCGCTCGTGATCCTCGGCAGTGTCGCGGCGCGCGATCCGGCGCTCGCCGTTGCGATTTGCGAGTCCGTCGGAGGTCGCGTTCTGCTCGGACTGGATGTTCGTGAAGGTGTGGCGCGGGTGCAGGGTTGGACCGAGAGCGGCCTTGCGGCCACGGAGCTGCTTCGCCGGTGGCGAGGCTGGCCGGCCGCCGGTGTCGTGTACACGGACACCGCGCGCGACGGGCTCCTCGCGGGACCGGACCTGGATGGCCTCCGGACGTGTCAGGAGCTCTACGCGGGGCCGGTCATCGCCTCGGGAGGGATCGGCAGCATCGACGACATCAGGGCATGCGCTGCGGCCGGCGCAGCCGGCGCGATCGTCGGCAAGGCGCTCTACGAAGGTCGGGTCGATCTCGCGGATGCGCTTCGCGCGGTGGGAGCCGCAGCCTGATGGCGCTCGCGAAACGGGTGATCCCCTGCCTCGATGTGATTGCAGGGCGTGTGGTCAAGGGGGTGGCGTTCGTCGACCTGCGCGATGCCGGCGACCCCGCGGAGCTTGCGGCGCGGTATGACGCGGACCAGGCTGATGAATTGGTGTTTCTCGACATCACAGCATCGAGTGACGGGCGCGCCATCCTTCTTGATGCGGTTCGTCGCACCGCCGATCGTGTGTTCATCCCGCTCACGGTCGGTGGCGGCATCCGGAGCATCGCCGATATCGACGTGCTGCTCCGAGCCGGCGCGGACAAGGTCTCGATCAACACGGCAGCGCTCGACGACGCCACGCTCGTCGAGGATGCGGCGAACCGGTTCGGCGCGCAGTGTGTCGTCGTTGCCATAGACGCGCGACGCACAGACGATGGTCACGAGGTGTACTCGCACGGCGGGAGACGCCCGACTGGGCGTCCAGCCGTCGAATGGGCACGCGAGGTCGCCGCTCGCGGCGCCGGCGAGATCCTCCTCACATCGATGGACCAGGACGGCACCAACGACGGCTATGACCTGGCGCTCACGGAATCGGTTGCCGCAGCGGTGGACGTGCCGGTCATCGCGAGCGGCGGCGCCGGCAATCCCGAACATGTGCGCATCGTGCTCACCGAGACAGGCGCTGCCGCGGCGCTCGCCGCATCCATCTTTCACTTCGACGCGTATCCGGTCCCGGAGACCAAGCGATACCTGCGTGATCACGGCGTGGACGTGCGCATATGACCGGTGCCGTGCAACCCAACTTTGGCGCCGACGGATTGATCACCGCCGTGGTGCAGGACGAAGAGACGTCCGAAGTGCTCATGGTCGCTCACATGAATCGCGAGGCCTGGGACGCCACGCTGCGAACGCGTCACGCCACGTTCTTCAGCCGTTCGCGTCAGCGACTCTGGGAGAAAGGGGAGACGAGCGGGAACACAATGCATGTGCGAGCAGTTCGCATTGACTGCGATGGTGATGCCGTGTTGCTCCGCGTTCATGCAGATGGTCCCGCGTGTCACACAGGGGAGCGCACATGCTTCTTCACGGCCGTCGACGTGGATGTCGTGAATACGAAAGTTGACTAGAAGAGTGGGGATTCCGTAAGATGCGCGACGAGATGAATGGCGCGGATCTTCCCACGCTCACCCGGCGTTTCTGGCTCGACTGGGGCCGGTTTCGCTCGGGCATCGCATTCTGTAAAAACTAGTACTTCGCGCTGAGGTGCCACGGGCGCCTCGCCGACATCGCGGCCCGCGCGCCGCACCGAGACAGTACAAGTCAGTCCACGCGTGAATGACGCGCGTGATCACAGGTCAACAAACAACAAGAGATGCGCAGCACAGCACGCCGATTCCGACAGCGCGCAGTACGGGAGTCCCTCTGAGCATGTGCGATACGTGCGGTTGCACCACGGAACTCGAGCAGATGTCCGGCGCCGAGCAGGTCAAGGCGCGCAGCCGGCGTCTGCGCGGCACGCTTGCCGAGGAACTGCTCGAGAACACGCCCGTCTTCAGCGATGACGCCGAAGTGGTCCTCAAGTTTCACGGCGTGTACCAGCAGGACGACCGCGACCTGCGCAAGGAAGCGCGCCGGCTTGGTGGCGACAAGCACCACATGATGATGATCCGCACGCGGATTCCCGGCGGCATCGTTTCACCGGACGCGTATCTCGCACACGATCGCATTGCCGGCGAATGGGGGAACGGAACACTCCGCGTCACCACACGCCAGGATCTGCAACTCCACGGCGTCCTCAAGGGCGACCTCAAGCGCGCGATCCGCGCCATCAACGACGGGTTGCTCACCACGCTCGGCGGGTGCGGTGACCAGGAGCGCAACATCATGTGCTGCCCGGCTCCATGGAACGACCGACTCCACGCTGACATCCACAGGTCGTTGTCGGCGCTCGTGACAGGACTCACTCCCACCACGCGGGCGTACTGCGAGATCTGGCTCGACGGCGATCTGGCCGCATCGAATGAGCCCGATCCGCCGGACACGTTGTATGGAGAACGCTACCTGCCGCGCAAGTTCAAGACCGCGATCGCCACCCTGGGCGACAACTGCGTCGATATCTATGCCAACGATCTCGGACTCGTCGCCCACGCGACCGATGCAGGAGCGCTGGCGGGGTTCGACCTGCTCGTCGGCGGTGGTCTGGGGCGCACAGCCAACAAGCCGAATACCTGGCCCGCGGTGGCGCAACCGCTCGGGTACGTCCTCCCTGAGAACGTTGTCGCAGCGGCGCGAGCTGTCGTCGCCGTGCAACGGGACTACGGCGATCGGACCGATCGCCGTCACGCGCGCCTGAAGTATCTGATCCACGATCGCGGCATCGACTGGTTCCGCGCGGAAGTGCAGTCACGGCTGCCGTTCGCGCTCGAGCCGTCACGAAGCCTGCAGTGGGAAGCGGCCGGTGATCACTTCGGCTGGTTCGACCAGGGAGACGGCACGTCCTGCTACGGGCTGTTCGTCGAGAACGGACGTATTCACGACACCGAGAGCGGGGGAGTGCGCTCGGCCGTCCGCGAGATCGTCGAGACGTTGCACCTGGAGCTCCGGCTCACGCCGCAGCAGAACATCATGTTCACCAACATCACTGTCGAGAACCGCGGCGTGTTCACGCGCATCCTCGACCGGTGGGGGATCGTGCGATCCGAGTCGCTCCCGAACGCCGTCCGCGACTCGATGGCATGCCCCGCGTATCCGACCTGCGGACTTGCGGTTGCCGAGTCGGAGCGCGCAATGCCCACCCTCATCCGTGAGATCGCGCTGGTCCAGCGCGACGCGGGCGTGGAGGACCAGCGCATCAGCTACCGCATGACGGGTTGCCCGAATGGCTGCGCGAGGCCATATCTCGGCGATGTGGGCTTTGTCGGCACCACGCTCGGCAAGTACGACGTGTTCCTCGGCGGCGACTTCGAGGGGACGCGTCTCAGTGAGCCGTACATGCACAACGTCAAGCTCGAGGAGATTCCGCGCGTGCTTCGCGGTCCGCTGTTCGAGTATGCGAGCACTCGACTCCCCGGAGAGGGATTCGGCGACTGGTGCGCGCGCAACGGCATCTCCGAGCTCGCAGAACGGCACGCACTTCTGGCGGTTCCCGCATGAACGCGACCGACCTGCAGAACGCGACTGCCGAGGACATTCTCGCCTGGACGTACCGGCGTTTCGGCCGCGTCGCGCTGGTCGCGAGCTTTCAGGCGGAGTCGCTGGTGCTGATCGATCTCGCGTGCAGGATCGTTCCGGAGCCCGAGGTGTTGACACTCGACACCGGACGCCTGCACGAGGAGACGCACGACTACATCGAGTACGTGCGCACGCAGTTTCCAATCAGGTTGCGCATCCTCGCGCCGGACGCGAAAGAGCTCGAGGACATGACCTCGGAGCACGGCGCCATGCTCTTCCGGCAGTCGGTGCCGCTGCGCAACCAGTGCTGCGCGGTGCGCAAGGTGAACCCGCTGACGCGTGCGCTTCGCGACTACGACGCATGGATCACCGGCCTCCGTCGCGATCAGACCCCGACGCGCGTGGCGACACCCGTCGTTGCGAGCGATCCCGGACATGACGGCATGACCAAGGTGGTGCCGCTCGCCACCTGGAGTCGAGACCAGGTATGGGACTACCTCCGTGCGCAGGGGATCCGCCACCATCCGCTGTACGACCGCGGATACATGTCGATCGGCTGCGAGCCCTGCACGCGGGCCACGCAGCCCGGCGAGCAGGAACGCGCCGGCCGGTGGTGGTGGGAGAGCGATACGCACAAGGAGTGCCTGCTCCATCCGCCGATTGAGCTCACAGAGCTGACCGGGGTGTCGCGTCAGGAGAAAGAGCCGGTACGGCGAGGCGCCGTGTGAATGCGCAGACGTATTACCCGGTCTTCCTCGATCTCCAGGAGCGCCGCTGCGTCGTCCTCGGCGACACACCCCTGGCCGATGAGAAGGCATTAGGGCTCCGGAGCAGCGGAGCGACCGTCATCCACCTTCGGCGTCCGTTCCAGGCGGGTGACCTGGCGGGCGCGTATCTCGCAGTCGACGCAAGTGACGATCCGGATGCACAGCGCGAAGCTCGGGTGGAGGCAGACCGCGAGCGCGTACTCCTCAACGTGGCGGACGTGACGCATCAGTGCGACTGGATCGCGCCGGCACTCGTCAAACGAGGCCCGCTGCAAGTGGCCATCTCGACGTCCGGCGAGAGCCCATTTCTCGCCCGCGCGTTGCGCGAGCGAATCGAGACAACGCTTGGCTCCGAGTGGGGACCGTTCACGCAGCTCATGGGCCGGATGCGACGAAGGCTTCGCCGCGCCGGCGTGCCGGCCGACGCGCAGCAGCGTGCCTACCGGCGGCTGCTGCAATCCCGCGCGACGGCGATGCTCCGCGACGGGGACCCCGATGCGGCCGCCGCGCTCGCGCTGACGATCGAGCAGGGCGCTCGCGACTCCGACGGTTCGGCGACGATTGGCGAAGTGGTCCTCGCCGGTGCAGGGCCAGGGGATCCGGACCTGCTGACCGTCGGGGCGCGCGCCGTCCTCGCCGACGCCGATGTTGTGTTCCACGACGCGCTCATCAGTCCGGACGTGCTCCGGCTCTGCGGGCCACGAGCGCGGTTGACCGACGTCGGCAAACGCGCCGGGCGCCGCTCCGCTTCGCAGACCAGCATCAACGAAGCGATGATCGCCGCCGCCCGCGACGGCAACCTCGTGGTACGGCTCAAGGGAGGAGACCCGTTTCTCTTCGGCCGTGGCGGCGAGGAGGTTCTCGCGCTGGAGCGTGCCGGAATCCCCGTGCGGGTGATCCCCGGTGTCAGCGCCGCCCTTGCCGCGCCCGGGGCGGCCGGGATTCCGCTGACCCACCGCGGGGTCGCCGCATCGGTCGCGTTCGTGACCGGCCATCGGGCCCTCGACGCTCCGGCCGCGCTCGAAGACCTCGCGAGGGCTGTTGACACGCTGGTCGTGCTCATGCCATCAGACCTCGAGGCGCTCACCATGCGGCTGGCGTCGGTGCTCGGCCCGGATCGACCGGCGGCGATCGTGTCCGAGGCGACGACAGCACAGCAACAGGTCGTTCGCGCCCCAGTCGGCCGGATTGCCGCCTCCGCGCGCGCCGCGGGCCTCCAACCACCATCGACGCTCGTCGTCGGCGAGGTGGTCGATGTGCTCTCGAGCGTCGCGGGCGTATCGCCTGGCGAACACGTATCCGCACGGGGAGCATTCGCCGCGTCCGTGTGACCCGTTCGGCACGGCGAGATCGCGCGCGCGAGCCGCGACGCTAGGATGGTGCTCGCTTGTCCACCCAGGTAACGAAGGTCTCACCCGCTTCGCTCGCCGCCGCCCCTCACAGCGGTCCCGGGCTGCTCGAGCGCATCCTCAATTCGCTGCCCTGGTGGGCGCTGCCGGCCACGGTGGTCACGGTGCTCGGCCTCTTCG
>JBEKKP010000069.1:0-14169 GCA_050010655.1 Candidatus Dormibacteria bacterium | reverse complement strand
GGCTTGCTCGCGGCAAGGCGGCGCACGGCCATGTACAGCTGCTCGGATGCGATCGCGGTGCCGCCGGGAGAGTCGATCTCGATCAGCACCGCGCGAATCCTCGGATTGCGACGCGCCTGACCGATCGTGCGGATCAGGTCATCGGTGCGCGCGGCGCCGCCGATCGCGCCCCGGACCTGGACCACCGCGATCCGTCTGCGGTCGGTGATGCCGGCGAGCCGATCGGAGAGGCCACGCTCGGAAATCACCCTTGCATGCTAGTCGGCCGGTGCGTGACGGCGGTTCGGGACCTGAGCTCAGTGCTCGCCGGCTGCCCGCGCTGCCGTTGCTTCGCGAAGCGTCGCGCTGACCGACTCGCCGCTGACGTCCAGAACCAGCCCGATCGTGTCGCCGTCGTCCCAGCCGCAGAGTGAGATCGACGTCAGCGGCGCGGGCCCCGTCGCGGGTGAGCAGATGAAGTCGCTGCCGTCGGTGGTGGTGTTGAGGGTCTTACCGCTGATCACGCTGACGCCCTGGGTTTTGAGCCCGGTCGTGAAGTCGTTGAAGAACTGCGTGGTGCTGCTCTCGATGTTCGGCCCCTGCGCGAGCAGGACGACGAGCATCGCGCGTCCGGCCTTGCCGTAGACGCCGCTCACCACGTGGGTGGCGCCGTCCTCCTGCATGACCTGCTGCATCTGCTGGGTCACGGCCGCGGTTGCCGGCGTGTGGATGGCGGTCAACGCGCCGACCGCCGTGGGCGTGGTGATGGTGTGGTCTGGATGCGCGCGGCTGTTGAGCCACTCGTAGCCCGCGAATCCGAGGATCCCGACCAGGATCACGGTGAGACCGATGCCGAGCACTCCCTTGCCGGACAGTTGGCGCTTGCGAGGAGCAACCGGCACGTCCCAGGCGGAGCGGTCGCGATGTGCATTCGGAAGCGGCCGCGTTCCCCACGCGGCGGAGGCCTCCTCGGCCTTCCCGCGGTTCAGCGCGAGAGTCTCGTCGCGACCACGGATGTTCCACCCGCTGCCGCCGGGGCTCACCGGTCCGGCCACCGGGGGCGGCTCGGGGCGAATACCGATCGTGGGCGTCGAGAGGCGTCCCTGGGCGACGCCGAGTGAAGCCGGGACCGCCTCGAACGCCGGCCGTGCGCCGCTGGGCGGAGCTCCGATCGGCGGTGCAGCCGGCAAGCTCGTCTGGGGAGGCTGTGGCGAGTTCTTGAGCGTGCGCGGATCGGGCGTGACGGGGCGCGGCAAGGTCACCCGGGGAGCTGCTTCGAACGCGAGCGACGGGTCACCGGCATCGAGCACCGGCTGTTTCGGCATCGGGGCGCGTTCGAAGTGCGCTGGGTCCGGGACCTTCTTGAACGAGAGGGGTGTTCCGCCGCCCTCTTGGGTGTGCTCGGTCATGTGTTCCCATCCGGCACGGCGCGCGGCGTAGCAATCGAGATGCACAGAGCCTATGACGGCTGTCCCGGGCGGCACAGGCCATGTCAGGGCACTGCTGCCGGAGTGTCACGGATGTGTCACGCCGTGCCCACGGCGTGTGGTGATGGCTTTTGGGTCAGCGGTAGTCGTGCGATCCCGGGAATTCGGTCCCGGGAGATGCCGGTCCCGGGCGGTCGATCGGGTCACCGTCCGGCGTGAGCGCCGTCACCTTCTCGACGACCACATTGACCCGGCCAAGCTCCACCTGGAGCATGCCGTCGACCATGAGCAGGGGATGCCGGCTCACCTCGAGGGTGCGCTGTACCACCGCCGGACGGAACACCAGGTCGAGGTGGGCATCCTCGTCGGCAAGCGTGAAGAATCGGAATCCCCGAGCCGTCGACGGCTGCTGGCGCGTGATCACGAGCCCTGCCACGCGGATCCTCGTGCCGTCGACCATGTCGCGCACCTTCGCCAGCGGCACGCAGCCGAGCGCGTTGAGCCGCTCGCGCATGAACGACACCAGGTGGGGGCCCGTGCTCACCTCGCTGATCGCGTACTCGGTGTTCACTCTTGTGCGCTCGTCCATCTCGGGCAGGACCGGTGGCGGCGCCGGGAGCGACACGAGTGGTGGTGCCGGGTCGCTGCTCGGATCGTGCGGCATATGCGGCGCATCGCCAAGCCGGTTGCCGGCGACTGCCCCACTGCCCCGCGGCGGACCGGTCACCACCGCGGCGGCGATGACCGTCTGCTCGGCCGGCGCGATGGTCGCTCTCCGGCGCTTTCGGGGCGGCAGCGACTCCTCGCTCTCCTTCAACATCCAGAGCAGCTGGCGGCGCGACTTTCCCGCGGCAACGGCATCGAAAGCGCCGACGCGAATGAGGTTCTCCATTGCCACCCGCGGCAGCAGCGTGTGCCGCCAGAACGCGGCAACCGATGTGTTCGCCCCGGCGACCACCGCGTCGTCGCACGCGGCGCGTGCACTCGGTCCCAGCCCTCGCACGTAAGCGAAGCCGAGCCGTATCCCGAACTTCGCAGGGCCGGTCTCCTCGACGAGGCAGCGGGCGCGGCTCTTCGTGACGTCGACCGGCAGGACCCTGACGCCGTGCCGCTTGACGTCGTCGACGAGGACCGACGGATGGTAGAAACCCATCGGTTGCGCGTTGAGGAGCGCGCATGTGTAGTGCGCGGGATATGTCATACGCAGCCACGCCGTTTCGTACGCGGTGCGTGCGAATGCCGCGGCGTGCGACTTGCAGAACCCGAACTCCGCAAAGCCGAGAACGCTCTTGAAAATCTGCTGGGCAACCTCCTCGCTGAGATCGTGCTCGAGACACCGGCGGATGAAGCCGTCACGGAGCTCCTCCATCTCCACCCGTGAACGGTGCCGGCTCATCGCCCGCCGGAACCGGTCCGCCTCACCTGCGGTGTATGCGGCGATCTCCATGACGATGCGCAGGATCTGCTCCTGGTACAGGACGACTCCGCATGTTTCCGCCAGAATCGGCTCCAACTTGGGATGCAGGTAGGTCACGGGTTCGAGTCCCTGGCGGCGGCGGAGATAGGGATGGACCGCATCGCCCTGGATCGGACCGGGGCGGATGATCGCCACTTGCACGATCAGATCGTTGAAACACCGCGGTTGTGACTGCCAGAGCGATTGCTGCTGGGCGCGCGACTCGATCTGGAACAGCCCGATGGTGTCGACTTTGCAGATCACGTCGTATACACGCGGATCATCGAGCGGCAACTCGTCGAGGTCGGGCCGTTGTCCCGTCGTCCGCTCGATGAGGTCGAGGCATTCCGCGATCGCCGACAGCGTGCGCAGCCCGAGCAGATCCATCTTGATGAGCCCAAGGTCCTCGACGTCGTCCTTGTCGAATTGCACGACGACTCGGCCCGGCATCGTCGCCCGCTCCACCGGCACGACATCGACGAGCGGTTCTCCCGTCACGAGCATGCCGCCGACATGAATGCTCAAATGCCGCGGTGTCCCCTCGATGCGACGCAGCACGCCGATAAACTGCTCCCACGCGCGGTTCGTGACGGTGCCGTCGTGTGTCGTCCCGATGCCGGCGGAGGTGAGCGTTGACTCGACGTCCGCCAGGTACCAACTGTCGGTGTGCGTGCTGAGCTTGTCGACCACGGTTTCCGGAAAGCCCATCGCCGTGCCCACCTGGCGAATCGCCATGCGTGGCCGGAAGGTCACGACGTTGGCCACCATCCCGGTGCGGTCGGGACCGTATTTCTCGTAGACGTACTGCAGCACCTGCTCGCGGTGGTCGGTGGAGAAATCGATGTCGATATCGGGCGTGCCCTGGTGATCCTCGTGGAGGAAGCGCTCGAACAGCAGGTCGTGCGCAACGGGATCGACACGCGTGATGCCGAGCAGATAAGCGACGATCGAGTCCGCTGCGCTGCCACGTCCCTGTCCCGGGATGCCGTGCTCACGAGCGAATTTCATGATGTCCCACGTGATCAGGAAGAACTCGGCGAGATGCGTCTTCTCGATGACATCGAGTTCGCGTTGCAAGCGCGCGGCAACGGCGCGAGTCATGGGGTGGTACTTGCGCTGCACCGATTCCTGACACAAGCCGTAGAGCACGGAGAATGGCGTCTCCCCTGCCGGTACCGGAAAACCGGGGAAGCGCACGTCGCTGAAATCCAGCGATACCTCGCAGGCGGCAGCGATGCGCGCCGCGTTGTCGAACGCTTCGGGGAGATCTGGAAGCAGGACGCGAAGCTCTGCCTCATCGTGGAGCCGGTGCTCGCTGTTGGGCAGGAGCAGACCATGCGCCGCGGCCTGGTCGAGAGTCGTGCGATGACGGATCGCGGTGAGCACGTCGAGCAACGGCTTGTCGTCTGCGGTGGCGTGATCCGGTATCGCGCTCGCCACGAGCGGGATGTCCGCGGCCTTCGCTATTGCCGCGCATTCCGCGACGAGCCAGCGATCCGCGGGATGCAGGTGATTGCTCACCAGCATCGCGGTGCGCTCGCGCCCGAAACACTCCCGCACCAGCTGCGCGTGACGGAGCGCGTCGCGTCGATCACCGCGCACCAGCGCATCGACGACAGCGCTGCGCGAACCACCGATCAGCGCGATGCAATCGTCGAGCGCAGCGGGATCTATACGCGCGGGATCGCTCTCGACGAGCAACGTCGTCGACGGCAATCCCGGCCACCCTTCAGGAAACGGTCCCGCAGTCGGCCGCAGCGAAGCAGGACGTTCAGGCGGCGGCAATGTCGGCCGCTTGCGTGGATTCGGTGCAGGTGGGATCTGCGCTCCGCTCGAAATCCCGTCTATCAGCAGGCGGGGCTGACCTTTGACGCCGGCAAGCTGGGATGCGCTCACTGCCCGGCAGAGCTGACGGTATCCAGTCCTGCTTCGGGCAAGCAGGCGGATTCGTGAACCGCCGGCGAGCTCGAGTTCCGTCCCGATGATCGGATGAATCCCCTGCGCTTTCGCAGACTGAATCAGTTCGACGGCTCCGTACAGGCCGTTGCGATCGCAGAGACCCAGCGCGGCGATCCCGAGGCGAGCGGCCGTCTGGACCATGCGCTTCGGTGAGGCGGACCCTTCCAGGAAGGAGTAGTGGGAACGGGCGGCGAGTTCGGCAAATCCGGGCATCTGCACGGTGTGGCGGCTTGACAACTACTACAAATCTGTGTAACTATTCGCCGGGTCAGCCCGCCACCAAATGAGGCTTCTCCCCTTTCCCGGCCGCCGGTTCCCCTCAACCGGCGGCCACCAGGGAGGGGTGGCGTTCGGGTCAGTCATAGCGGCGCTCCCGATGCCACTCGCCGGTCTCGAGGTCCCGCACGTTCAGACATAGCGGCGCTCTCGATGCCAGGCGCCAGTCGCCAGGTCTCGGTAGAGATCGACGCACTCACCGTCATTGAGGAGACATCGGACGTAATCGCGGCCCACCGGGATCCGCCACCAGTCGGTCTCCACACGCCAGGTGTTCACCACCTCGGCCACCCGTGCCCACACCTGCCCGTTTCGGATCGCGACCGGCCGGCCGGCCGCATTGGTACGAACCTCAATGGTGCCTTCAAGCAGCTCGGTCATCGGCCCGCCTCCTCCGGGAGGTCAGTGTAACGAACAGATGTTCGATTCGCAAGCCGCGATAACCTCCCGGGAAGCAGACCGGCTGCACAAGCATTGGATGAAGCGAGGTGGCGTGTGATTGAGGAATCTGGCGAGTTCCGCTCTGCCGATGGACGCTTGGTTACTTTCAGCCGTTACGGTCCGGCCGAAGGGCGCCGAGTGGTGTTTCACTACGGCACGCCGGGGACACGCCACCTGTCAGAGCGCGCGACAAATGTCCTCGCCCGGCGGGGTGCGCAGATCCTGGTCCTCGATCGTCCCGGTTATGGGGAATCGTCGCGCTGGCCCGGCCGTCGTGTCGCCGACGTCGTCGGCGACGTGGCGATGGTGGGCGACCTGCATGGCTGGGATCGGTTTGCGGTGTGGGGCGGTTCGGGCGGTGGGCCGCATGCTCTCGCCTGCGGGACCCTGCTTGCAGACCGCGTCGAGCGGTGTGCCTCGGTGGTAGGGCCGGCTCCGTACGACGCCGATGGGCTGAACTGGATTGGTGGCATGTCGCCGGGCAACGTCGAGGAGTTCGACCGAGCCCTGGAGGGGGAAGCCTCCTACCGCCCGCTCGTCGAACGGCTGGCAAACGAGGCGGTGGAAGCGGTGCGGTCGGGAGAAGTGCCGCTCGGTCCCGAGTACGAGCTACCCGAAGCCGATGTCGAAGCGCTCAGAACACGAATGACGGACCCTGGGTATCTCGAAAGGACCATCGCAATGCACACCGGCGGCATCGATGGATGGATCGATGACGCCGTAGCCTTTGTGAAGCCGTGGGGATTCGATCCGACAGAGATCAGCGTCCCAGTGAGCGTCTGGTACGGACCCGACGATGTTCTCTGTCCTCGGGCTCACGCCGAATGGCTCCTCGCGCACATTCCCGGAGCGGAGCGCCATGAATTGCCCGCCGGCCACCTCCTCGGAGACGAGGAGCTCGACGCCATCTACGGTTGGCTCCTCGGTCTATAAACGGGCCCGCGCCAAGGACAACGAATCCAGGGCGCCGGCTGTGGTCGATTCGCAGGCGGCGCCGCCCGGCGTCAGTCGGAGGCGATGACGGCGATCGACACCAGAAGGCCTTCTGCGTCAATGGGAAGCTTGGCGCCCTGCCTGGCGGGAGGATCCTTCGGAAACCACACCTGCCACTCCTCGTTCATCCCGGCAAAGTCCCCGGGATCTCGCAGGATGAAGGTGGCGCTGACGATCTTGTCGAGTGAGCTTCCGGCGGCCTCCAGAATCGCGGACACGTTCCGCAAGCACTGCCGCGTCTGTTCCTGGATGGTGCTGCCGGCAAGCTGACCGGTGGCGGGATCGATGCCGGCCTGGCCCGAGACGAAGACCAGTCCCGCGGCCTTCACAGCCTGGCTGTACGCCGGCGAGGTCGGAGCCGCGGCGGTGCTCACACAGTCCCTGGACATCTCCACTCCTCCAAAAGCGCCGACGGTTCAGGCGGGCGCACTCAGCTGGACGCGGTGGCAAGCGGGAATGACGTGGCCGCCGCGAGCAACGGTCGAACCCGCTCCAGCCACGGGCGCGCACCGAGTTGTTCGAACAACGTGCTCGCCTCGAGTGCCGGTGTCGCCGCGTCGTCGGAACGTCCCTGCCCTTCGAGCCATTCGGCGAGCTGGTACAGAGATTTCCCCTGTTCGAACGGCATGCCGAGACCGCGGAATATTGCGATCGCTGTCTCGAATCCCGCTTCGGCGGCGTCGTGGTTGCCGCGGAGCGCCGACAGGCGGGCGTTCAGGTATGCAACGTGCCCGCGCAGCTCCGGACTCACCAGCCCGGGTCTGGCCTGCCGAACGATCGCCAGTATGGAGTCGGCGGCATCGAGCACACCCAGCTCGAGGGCGGCGGCGACGCCATGCGCGATGATGCGCTTGATGCCGACGTCGGCCAGGCCCAGCTTCGGGAGGGCTTCGAGGAGTTGCTGTGCCACTGTCAGTGCCTCGGCTTGCCGGCCCTCAGCGCTGAGCAACTCGACCTCGATTGAGCCGAGGCGTGTGCGGGTCTCGTAGTTGCGCTCATCGGCGCGCTCCTTCGCCCTGTCGAACGCATGGCGAGCCCCCCGGATGTCGCCGCGCCGGACCTGGATCGGAATCACCTCGACGACGCGAATGGCTGCCCACTTCATGGCTTCGAGCTCTTCGGCAGCCTGCGCCTCCTCGACGTACCGGACGGCCTCATCCCAGCGTCCAAGCGCCGCGAGCGGTGTGCACATTCCGAGCAGCGCTGTGAGCTCGCTGCTGCGGTCTCCCTTGCGCCGCGCCAGCTCCAACATCGACTCGGTCAGCTCGACCACCTCCAGATTGCGGTCCTGATACAGCAGGTACACAGCCAGGTTGTTCCAGGCGCGAAAAGTCGCGCTCATGAAGTCGCCTTCGATCGCGATCTCCAGTGCCCTTCGCACCAGCGTCGCCGCCTCATCGAGCCGCCCCTCGCGCCCGATGGCCACCGACTTGCTGCTCAACGCCTGCGAGTACACCTCTGCAAGTTCCAGTTGCTGTGCAAGCCCCAGCGCTTCTTCGATCACCGAATTCGCCTCGTCTTCGCTTGCGAGTGCGAGGAACCGTCCCAGCTGACCCGTCACCAGCGCGAAGGCGGCGTCCGGCTCGTCCCCGGCGAGCACGCCGTGCGCACGTCGCGCCGCCTCGATGGCGAGGTCGAGATGACCTTCCTCAAAATGGATCTCGGCCATGCCCGCCTCGATACGGGCAGCCGGATGCCACTGTTCGGACTCCTCGAAGAGCCGCTTCGCTTCGATCAGAACCGTCGTCGCCTGCTCCAGGTGTCCCATCAGGAGTGCCATCCGGCCCGCGCGTTCGAGCAAGGCCGCACGCTCGACTGACGCCGTGGTCAACTCGGCGGCGCGCTCGAAATACGCTCGAGCCTCCGAGGGCGCGGCGAGCGATGCAGCACGCTCGCCAGCCCTGACCAGCATCGCGCAGGCGAGCTCCCGGATCTGGGGTGCGTCCTCCGCGTCCGGCGCGAGTCGATGGGCCTCAAGGAAGTGCGACGCCACCACCTCGACAACCTCTGCCTCGTCCGCACCCCACGCCCGTTGCAGGAACGCGGCAACACTCAGGTGCATCGCCTTGCGGTCCTTCCTCGGCAGCGTCTCGTACGCGACGGTTCGAACCAGGTCCTGCAGGAAAGCGTACTGGCCGCGTTCGGGCGAGCGGGGATCGGCCTGGACGGTCAGGACCTCCTTGGCGACCAGCGCCGCCAGGATAGCCTCGATCTGACCTTCCGAAAGGCCGGATATCGCGGCGAGCGCAGCGGGCGTGCAGGTCTTGCCAAGAACTGATGCCTCCTGGATCAGCCGCCGCTCGGGCGCGGACAGGCCATCCAGCCGTGCGGCGATGAGCGCGTGCAACGTCTCGGGAACTTCAAGATCCTCGATCGGACCGGCGGGGCGGTACACGGATCCCTCCTGGACGAGCAGGTTGCGGTCCAGCAGCATGCGCACCGTTTCGACGGCATACAGGGGCACGCCTTCGGCCCGCTCGAGGATCTTCGCGGTGAGCTCGGACGGCAACCCGGGAACCAGGCCAGTCAGGAGTAGTTCCATCGCGCGTGCCTGGAGTGGCTCCAGGGAGATCGACGTGGCGTTGCGCTTGGGTCCCGCGCCGGCTTCGTGCCCGGGGCGGGCCAGCGTCATGACGAAGATCGGAAAGGCGCGCGACCAGTTCAACAGGTAATCAATGAAGTCGAGCAGCGACGGGTCGGCCCACTGCAGATCCTCGAAGACCATGATCACCGGGTCGGCTGCAGCGAGTCGCTCGAAGAAGAGCCGCCAGCCGGCGAACAGGTCGGATTTATCGGACGCCGCGTGCTCCTCGAGCCCGAGAAGATGCGCGAGCCGGGGCTCCACGAAACTCCGGTCGTCGGGGTCGGGAACCGTGCGCTCGACGGTCGCCCGGAGCTTGTTCATCGCCGACGTCCGGTCCTCGCCTTCGAGAATGTCCGCGCGTCCGCGCACCATCTCGGCAAGCGCCCAGTAGGTGACTCCTTCTCCATATGACAGGCAGCGGCCGCGGTGCCAGCGAAACCTCTGCTGGAGACCGTCCATGTACTTGAAGAATTCCCAGCTCAGGCGGGACTTGCCGATGCCCGCTATCCCGGTGACCTGGACGAGGTGTGCCTTGCCGTCGTCGGCACTGGCGAGGAAGAGGTCCTTGACCAGCTTGAGCTCACGGTCGCGGCCGACGAAGGGCGGCTCGAGACCCTCCGGCTTCATCAGCCCGCCCACGCCCGCAACGACCCGGTCCGCCTGCCAGAGACGCACCGGTTCGGCCTTGCCTTTCAATTCGTGCAGGCCGGTATCGCGATACTCGATCGCCGCATCGGTCGCTCGTTTGGTTGCCTCGCCAACCAGGACCGTCCCAGGTGCGGCCGCGGATTGGACGCGGGCTGCTGTATTGACGAGATCACCCGCGACCATCCCCTGTCCGGTCGCACCGAGGTTCACCGCCGCCTCACCGGTGAGCACCCCCGCTCGAGCGCGCAGCTGCGGCGCGCCCGTTTCGATGCCGAGCTGGGTCACGGCGTCGACGATCTCGAGCGCAGCCCGGACGGCGCGCTCGGAGTCGTCCTCCTTCGCCACCGGCGTCCCCCAGACCGCCATCACCGCGTCGCCGATGAACTTCTCCACGACACCGCCGTAGCGTCCGATCACCGTCTGACAGGCGTCGAAGTACCGGGTGAGCAGGTCGCGCACCTCCTCTGAATCCCGAACCTCAGCCAGGGTGGTGAAACCGACCAGATCGGCGAAGAGCACCGAGACGTGACGGCGCTCGGTCAGCGGTGCGGCCGTACGGGCGCTGATGGACGGTTCGTCCTCGGGGTCGCGTGCCCCAGCCGCAGCCACGAGTGGGGCGCCGCAGTCGCCGCAGAAGCGCGCTCGCGTCGAGTTGGCGGCGCCACAGGCGGGACACGCGACGGCTAACGGACGTCCGCAGTCACCGCAGAAGCGACGTCCGGGCTCGTTTTCACCGCCACAGCTGGCGCAGATCAACTGACGGCTCCTCTCGTTTCGACCAGTGAGCGAAGCCTACGACGTCGACGCCAGAACCGGCACCTCCCACGTGAAGCGCCGTTCCGGAAGATCGCCTGGATCGAGGGCGAGCCGCGGCCGGCGCACCGTGGCTGCGCCGAAGCGGCTTCGAAGACGATCCGCCGTTGCGACCACCGCATCGTGGGCGCCGTCGCCGGGGCGGAGCAGATCGGCCTGCCGGCCTGCCGCCGCGGTCAGCCGGGTGACTCCCACCCGAACCGCTGCCACCGGAGCCTGAATCTTCAGTTCACCGAGGAGGCCGAGCGCTGCCGTCCAGAGCTCCCCAACGTTGCCCGACGGCGCCGGGGGCACCACCGAAACCGAGATCGCCTCCGCCTCCTCGATCTCGAACACCACGCTCACCTCACCCGCCGCCAGGGCCTCGGCGGCGAGCCGGCCACCGAGGGCTGCTGTGCACTGCCGGACTCCGCGAAGCAGGATCTCGAGATCCCCGGTTGCGCCATCGAGCACGAGCCGCTCGCTCCATGCCCGCCGCGCCGGCGTGGGATTGATCCCGCCGCTGTCCTCGCCGCACGCCAGGCGGTACAGCCGGAGCCCGTCGGGGCCGAACTGGCGCTGCAGGTCGGCCGGACCCAGGCCCGCCACCGCGCCGAGACAGTCGAGCCCGAAGGCCGCGAGCCGGGCGGTGACCGCCGGGTCGACCGGCAGCACGTCGAGCGGCAGCGGCGCCAGAAAGACGGCTTCCTCGCCGGAGCGGACCCGGCGGATCCGGCCGGGATGGCTGGCCCGCGCTGCCAGGCGGGCGACGAACCGCGAGCCCGCAACACCCACGGCGATCTCCACGTCGAGCACGCCACGAAGGCAGCGAGCCAGCGCGGACGCCCAGGCGGCCTCATCGGAATATTCGGCATGACGGCCGGAGAGATCGCCGAACGCCTCCTCGTCACCGGCTTCCACCGTGGGCGAGAGCCGGTGGAGCTCGGCACAGACAGCGGCGCGCAGCCGTGCGACGCCATCGGGATCGAGAGGGACGAACACCGCCGCTGGACAGGATTGCTGCGCCTGGCGGAGCGGTTGCCCCACCCGAACCCCGGCCGCCAGCGCCGCCGCGGAAGCGGCGACGACCGGGAGGCGCAACTCGGGTGCGCCGCCCAGGATCACCGGCTCGCCGCGTAACTCCGGATAGCGGCGGAGGGCAGCCAGCAACCCGAGATGCGGATGGCGAGCGCAGAGAACGCGCATCTCAACCTCGAGCCGCCACGCCGGCCACATCCGGAAGCGGTATCGAGATCGGCTGCAACCGCGGCACGACGACACTCGGCAACCCCACCACCTCGGCGGTGGCATACGGGCGGGGATAGCGGAGCAGCACGGTGGCCTCGGCGCCGGGCGCACCGAGCTTGCTCTTGCCAGTGGTGAGCCGGACCCGCAGCCCGGCCACATCGCCATTGGCACGCTGCCAGCCCGCAGCGGTGCAGATGAGCGTGAGCGAGGATGCGTGGCGAAGCGGCGCCGCAACCGGGGCGGGCGTGGCGATGACGCAGACCGCTCCCCGCTTGGCAACCGCCTCGGCGAGGGCTGCGAGCGCGTGCTCCCAGAGCGACGGCCGGGATTGCTCCCCGCCCAGTGCCACTCCCACCCACGGCATGCCCGCGACCACCAGGGCACGCGCCATGACCAGCCCCCGCTCCCACTTCTCGGTGCCGGGAGAGATCACCAGGCAGGCGTCGAGATCAGCGCCGAGGTCGGCGAGAAAGCCGGGGTCGAGCGTGCCCGCAAGGTCCACGTAGCCGGTGTCGTGTGAGCGACTCGCCAGCGCGACGAGCGACTGCAGCAGTGTCAGCCGGCCCGAGGGACCACGTCCGGCCGCGGCAAGCAGGGTCACCCGGCCATGCGGCAGCCCACCCGGAGTGAGCACGTCGTCGAGCACCGGCACC
Source organism: Candidatus Dormibacteria bacterium (assembly GCA_050010655.1). GTDB lineage: Bacteria > Chloroflexota > Dormibacteria > Aeolococcales > Aeolococcaceae > Palsa-851. The sequence goes on along the minus strand of JBEKKP010000069.1, from coordinate 1,713 downwards.
GCGGTGGACCACGCGCCTGCCTCCTCCGGCAATCCGCCACGACGGAGTGCCTGGGGACCGTAGCGGGTTCGAAGTGTCGCCAGAGCGGCGGACAGGGAATCGGACATCGCTCCTCACTGGGGTAAAGCCATCGCCTACTGGGACGGAAGCAGGAGCGCCGAGGCGGGACGCCAGTGTAACGAACAGATGTTCGATGCGCAAGCAGCGTGGTCGCGGTAGTGGGTCGCGTTACCCGGATAGTCAGGTTCGGTGTGGACTAGGATTCGAAGTGCCATGAACGCCGCCTACCTCATCGGGAGTCTGGTCGGAGCGGTCGCCGTCTTGGACGGCATTTGGATGGCGGCTAACGCAAGGCCACTACTCCCCATCCCGCGCTGGAACTATCCGACGACTCGGGCTGCTCTACGGTTGATGGGCGTGGCTGAGATCAGCAGCGGAACTGGGATTGCGGCAGGCTTCGCTGTGCTCGCGGCGTACGGGCCTGTGCCGACTGGAGCCTACGTCGTCTTATTAGGGGTAGTGGGGCAGTCCTTGGCATACGCCGGTGCTTGGCGGGTCAACTACCGCGCGCGGCATCCAGTCTCAAACTGACCACCACCCGGTGGCGCTTCCCGCATACGGCATGGACGTCCGAACCAGGCGCTCTATGGCGCCAGTTCGATGAGTGCCTCGATGACCGCGGAAAGGAACGCATCGCCGCCACCGTGCCCCGCATCGCCAATGACCTCGAGCCTGCTCGTCGTCCACGCATGGGAGAGGTGCCACGCCGTGTCGAGCGGACCGCTGACGTCGTAACGGCCACTGATCAGCACGCCGGGGATTCCATTCAGCACCGGTGCGTCGCGAAGGAGTTGCCCATCCTCAAGAAACGCGGCGTTGCGCCAGTAATGCGTGACCAGGCGGGCGAATCGGAGACGATATTCGGGGTCCTCATACCGAGGATTGGGCGTGTGATTCGGCGCGAGTGAGACGTGCGCGTTCTCCCACGCACACCACTCACGCGCGGCCGTATCGCAGACCGCCGGATCGGCGTCGAACAGAAGTGTCGCGTACGCGTCGACGAGGCGCCGGTAGCGCAATTCCTCCGGCACCGCGGCCGCAAAACGGTCCCACTCCCGCGGAAAGATGCGTCCCATGTCCTGCGTGATCCATTCCACCTCGCGTCGTGTGGTCATGGTCACGAGCGCGAGGACGAGTGCTGCGACTCGTGTGGGATGCGCCTCCGCATACGCCAGGCCGAGGGTGGATCCCCACGACATCCCGAGCACTGTCCAGCGCTCGATGCCGAGATGTTCGCGCAGCATCTCGATATCGGCGATCAGATGCTGTGTGGTGTTGCTGCTCAAGTCGGCGTTCGCGTCGCTCGCCAGCGGCCGGCTGCGCCCCGCGCCACGCTGATCGAAGAGCACCGCGTCGTACAGCTCCGGCTCGAACAGGCGACGCTGATTCGGACGGCACCCCGACCCGGGCCCGCCATGGAGGAAGACAGCCGGTCTGCCTGCGGGATTGCCGCAGCGCTCCCAGTACACCTCGTGCCCGTCGCCCACGGCCAGCATGCCGGTGTCACGCGGTTCGATCTCCGGGAACATGCCCCGCATCCGTGGTGCCTCCGTGCGACTCAGTGTTGACGAGCCGCTCATGGAACCATGACCGGTAGGCTGGAGGCAGCCGCCCGTCACAGGAGTTCCTTCATGCCCGAAATGCTCGCCAGCT
>JBEKKP010000068.1:0-14171 GCA_050010655.1 Candidatus Dormibacteria bacterium | reverse complement strand
CGGGCGCGTTTCCGTCCGGACGATAGTTTCGTGGATACGTTCGAGCGCGTGCGCGCACATGCACGCACCAACATCACCGCGCGCGGGGCGCACCACCCGTCACCGTTCGCTGAGCGCACGAACGTCGCCGTACGCTGCGCGCACAAGCTCCTCGGCACGGAGTCGCGACCCGCATGCGATGCATTTGAACGTCGGTCGGCGGTGGGCCGTCGGCCAACCACCGATCAGACGATCATCGCGCCGGGGCGGCGTGAAGCTGAGCGGAACCAGCCGATCGGCCCCGCAATGGCCGCAAAGGATCAAGACGCGCGGATAGTGCCACGTGGCGAAAGTCCCGTGTGTCCGCTACGAAACCAACGCCGCCCCAGCCGCGACCTCGTGGTCATTCGCGTCGGCGACGGCGACGTGGCATGCGGCGTCGTGCGCGGGACCCATCGAGCGCAGCAGCGGTGTGATCTCCGCGCACTTGTCGATGGCATATGGACAACGCTGGCGGAAACGACACCCCTCACCCGGGTCGATGACGCGCGGCGGCTCGCCACTGTCGGCAGACACGGCCACGGCCTTCTCGCGCGGGTCCGGCACGGCGGAGAGCAGGAGCTGTGTATACGGATGCTTCGGTCGTGAGAGCACGACTTCGGTCGGGCCCTGCTCGACGGCGTGGCCTGCGTACATGACAACGATCCGATCGGCGACGTAGCGCGCGCTGGCGATGTCGTGGGTGATGTACAGGATCGAGCACTCTTCCTCGGCACGGAGCTTCGCCATCATGTTGAGGATGCCGGCGCGGATCGAGACGTCGAGCATGGAGACCGGCTCGTCGGCGAGGATCAACTTGGGACGTACCGCGAGCGCCTGCGCGAACCCAACGCGCTGACGCTGGCCGCCGCTCATCTCGTACGGGAACTTGCGCAGCATGTCACCGGCCGGATTGAGCCCCACGATGTCGAAGACTCTTTCTGCTTCCTCGATGCGCTGTGCCGCGCTCAAGTCGCGCCGGTGGAGCTTGAGATTGCGCATCACCCCGTGCGACACACGGAACACCGGGTTCATGGCGCTGTATGGATCCTGGAAGACCATCGGCACTTCACCGCGATACCACAGGACGTCCTTGCGCGAGCGCAACTTGTGCACCGACCGGCCGCGATAGAAAATGTCGCCACGTGTCGGCGGATAGATCATCGCGAGCAGTCGCGCGACGGTCGTCTTGCCGCTCCCGCTCTCGCCGACAAGGGCGACGATCTCACGCTCGTTGATGACGACGTCGAGGTCGTCGACGGCATGGAGCGTGCGCCGCGACAGCAGACCGCCGAGGCGGAAGTGTCTGGTCAGGCCTGCAGTGCGCAGCAGAACGTCCTGATCGGCGGGTGTCGCGTCCGGCGCGGCGTCAGGGGTCGGCGCAGGCACGGTGCTCATCGTGCGGCCACCGTCGCGGCGTTCTCGGCGAAGAGCAGGCAGCGCACTTGCGTTTCATCCACCGAGTACAACTCGGGATCAGTGGTGAGGCACTGCGGCATCACCTCACTGCAACGCGGATGAAAGCGGCATCCCGACGGCGGGCGGCCGAGGTCGGGAGGGCTTCCGGGGATACCGATGAGCGGTCGACGCGGGCCACGGACCGACGGAAACGCCTCGAGAAGCCCCTTGCTGTACGGGTGCAACGGCCGCTCGAAGATCGAGTTCGTGTCGCCGAGCTCGGCCACCTGCCCGGCGTACATGACCATCACGCGATCGGAGTAGTTGGCGACCACCGACATGTCGTGCGTGACGAAGATGACCGCGAAGCCGAACTGCTGCTGGAGCTCCTTGATCTGGGTCATGAGCGAGCGCTGCGCGACGACGTCGAGCGCGGATGTGGGCTCATCCATGATCACCAGTTGCGGCGTGAAGAGCAGCGCCATCGCGATCATGGCCCGCTGGCGCATGCCGCCACTCAGCTGATGCGGGTAGCTCTCCAGGTGAGCAGCATCGATGCCGACCAGGTGCAGCACCTCGGCTGATCGCGTACGGATGCTGTCGGCGGACATGTGCTCGTGCGCACGGATGGTGTCCTTGAACTGCGCGCCGATGCTCTTCATCGGATTGAGCGCGTTCATGGCGCTCTGCATGACCACCGAGTAATCGCGCCAGCGCACGAGCCGCAGCGCATTGTCGGTGAGCTGGACGAGGTCCTGACCGCGGAAGACGACGCGACCGGACGTGATCTCCGCGGGCGGGGAGAGGAGCTGCGCGATGGCGAAGAGCAACGTGGACTTGCCGCAGCCGGACTCGCCGACGATGCCGAGAAATTCGCCGGCGTGCACGGTCAGGCTGACTCGCTCCACAGCGCCGATATCCGCGTTGTCGGTGAGATACGAGACCGAGAGGTCCTCGACCTCAAGCAGTGGTTCTGGCACGTCGCTTTCTCACCGGCCGGAGCGCGGGATTGCCGATCTCGTCGAAGGCGTAGTTAACGAGCGCGAATCCGGCGCCCATGAAGGCGACGGCAGCGCCGGGAGCTAATGCCCACCACGCGTTCCCGGCCTCGAGCGCGCCGCCCTGTTGCGCGTAATAGAGCATCGTTCCCCAGGTCAGCTCGGTGCTGTTCCCGAGACCGAGGAACTGCAAGCCGGCCGCGAATCCGACCACGAACACCGAGAGGCCGAGAAACGACGCGACGATGAGCGATGTCATCGTCGGGATGATCTCGACGAAGATGATGTACGAGGTGCGTTCGCCGCGGACCTTCGCCGCCGAGAGAAAGTCGCGAGCGCGCAGCGATAACCCCTGCGAGCGCAACTGGCGTGCCTGAAACGCCCAGCTCGTGAGTGTGAGCACCACGATCATCGTGACCGAACCGGGCGGGAGGTACGACGCGAGCACGATGAGGAGCGGCAGCGTCGGGATGATCAAAAAGATGTCGGTGAGCAACGACAGCGAGCGATCGGTGAGCCCGCCGACATACGCCGCGGTGACGCCGATGACCATGGAGATCACGGTCGCGATGGCACTCACCACGACGGTAACGATCAGGGTGAGTCGCGTGCCCCAGATGAGCTGCGAGAACACGTCCTGGCCGAGTTGCGTCGTACCGAGCAGATGCTGCGCCGAGGGACCGAGATCCTGACCGTAGATGGCCGCCTGCGGATCGTCACGCGCGAAGACGCCGGGAAAGATGGCGAGGATCACGAGAATCAGGAGGATCACCGCACCGCCGGTGGCCTTGCGATTGCGAAGGATCGCCCGCGTGAAGCGTGAGAAGGCACTCTGGTGTCGCGTCGTCTCGACGGGGGCGGCGTCCGCGGTGATCGTGGCCGTGGTCATGCCACGTGCTTCCTATGCATCGCGGGTCCGCGGGTCGAGCCCGGCTGTGGCGAGGTCGGCGAGGAGCACGCACACGAGCACCGCGAGCGTGTAGACGAGGAACAGAGCCTGCATCAACGGCAGGTCGTGGTCGGTCGTGCTCGTGTAGAAGAGATAGCCCAGGCCTGGATACGAGAACGTGTATTCGACAAGGATCGACCCGCCGAGCACGTATCCCAACTGCATCGCGAATCCCGTCAGGTTGGGAAGAATTGCGTTGCGTGCAGCGTAGTCGACCATGATCCGCCAGCTCTTCAGGCCTTTGGCGCGGCCCATCTTCACGTAGTCTTCGGCAAGCGTGGTGATCATGTTGTTGCGCATGGAATAGATCCAGAGCCCCGCCGTCACGACGACCAGCGTGACGCCGGGGAGGATCGCGTGGACGATCACATCGCCGACGAACGAGAGCGACAGCGATGGTTCGCTGCCGATGCTGTAGTTGGAGCTGAGTGGCAGCCAGTTGAGCGTGACCGCGAACACATAGAGGAGCAGGAGGCCGACGAAGAAGATCGGAAACGAGGCGACGATGAACAGCATCGGCGGCAGGATGCCGTCGAGCCGGCCACCGCGACGCCAGGCGCCCAGCACGCCGACAAGAGTGCCGATGAGGAACGCGATGACGGTCGTGACGCCAACCAGTCCGAGCGTCCAGGGCAGTTTGCTGATGATCTCCGTCAAGACTGGAACGCGTTGTGCGGTGAGACCGAACTGACCGGTGAGGCAGTTCCCGATGTACTGGAAATACGTGATCAGCAGGTTCTGGTGGACATTGACGCCGAACTCGATCTGCAGCGCATGCAGGGCCGCGGGATTGACGTTGCGATACGTCGCCAGCACCGCAGTCGCCTCATTGCCCGGCATGACGCGCGGGATGATGAAGTTGACGGTGAGCGCGGCCCAGAGCGTGACGAGAAAGAGTCCGACGCGGCGGGAGACGTACCTCACCGCCGCGTCGGCCGTGCCCTGACCCAGCGCATGGGGGCTACGCTAGCTCACCGGATAGAGTTTGGTGAGCACCATGCCGTCGTCAGGTGTCGCCCAGACCGGAGGCTGCGCATAGGGATCGGACGGCGTCGGCCATCCCCCGAAGCTCGTGGTGTCGTACTGGTACCAGTCCACACCTTCGACCACCGGGATCACCGGAAGGTCCTGCGCCATGACAGCCGAGATCTGATGAATGATCGAGAGTTGCTCCGCCGGCGTCGCACCTGAGTACTGGTTGAAGAGCGCATCGGTCGTGCCCGACTTGTAGCGCTCGTAGTTGGTGGATCCGATGCTGCCACTGAAGAGCATGGGACGGAGCTCGTAGTACGGGCCTGGCCCCGCGACGGGCATCTCTCCATACGCGAGCTGGAAGTTGCCGTTCTGCGTGTCGTTGGTGTACGGCGTGCTGTCCTCGTCCTGGACGGTCACCGCGATGCCGACCGCCTTGAGCTCCTGCGTGATGACCTGAAGTGAGGCGTCCCAGTCGGTGTAGCCGCTGATCGTCTTGATGGTGAAGGAGAGCTGCTGGCCCTGCGCATTCGCGTAGATGCCGTTCGATCCCTTCGTGAAACCGGCCGCCTGCAAGGTCGATTCGGCTTTCGACGGGCTGTACGTCGTGGTGTCGAGCGACTTCTCATACCACGCCTGGTACGTCGGCAGGACGATGCCGGTCTGGTTCGCCGGCGGCTCGTAGCCGCTCTCACCGCGTTGCGACACCTGGGAGCGATCGATCGCCATGGAGATCGCCTGCCGAACCGCCAGCTGGCCGAGCAGCGGGTTGTTCAGGTTCGGGAAGAGCGAGACGTTGAGCGTCGGCGGGAACCAGTAGTGGCGCGTCGACGGGCTCTTGGCGATGTAGTACGACTGGATGTTGGGGATGTACTGCGCGCCCCACTGTGCCTCGCCCTGCGCGAGGTAGAGGTTGGCCGAGGTATTGCTCAGGAACGCGGGGTAGTCGACCTCCTGCACCTGGGGAACCGGATGCCCGGGCGTGCTCTGCCAGTAGTGCGTGTTGCGCAGGTACTGGATGTTGTCCTGCGAGCAGTTCGACATGAGATACGGGCCGGTACCAACGGGAGTCGCATCGGCGACGGTGTCGAGCTTGGTCTGGTCGAGACTGCCCCAGATGTGCTGCGGAATGATCGGGGTCTGGTCCGCGACGTAATAGAAGTACGACTGCGCCGGCGCGTTGAACGTGAAGACCACCTGGTTGGTGCCCTGCAGCGCGACGTTGGTGAGCGGTCCACTGTCGACCGACCACAGCGCGTTGAGGTCAAGCGCGGGATCAGCCTTCAGTGCGTTGAAGGTGTATACGACGTCGTTCGCCGTGAAGGGGCTGCCGTCGCTCCACTTCACGCCGGACCGGATCGTCATGGTCAGCGTGGTGAAACCGTTGCTCCAGCTCGATCCCGTGGCGAGCCACGGGGTCACCTTGGGCGTGCCGTCGGGGTTCGTCTGGAGGATGTTGATGAACTCGAGTGGCTCGTAGATGAAGCCGATCGACGTGATGTTCACCGACGGGTTGAACGGGTTGAACTGACAGGTCCACGTGCTCCCGCTCTCGTTGTCGATGAGCAGCTTGCCGCCGATCTTGCCCGTGTTCGCGGTCCCGCCGCTGGTGGCTGTCGATGCCGACCCGCAGGCTGCCGCGAGAACGCCCGCCACGACCATCATGGTGATCGGCTTGAGGCGTCGCGTTGACCGACCGCCTGAGTTCCTGTTCGGTCGCCACGTCCTTTGCATCCGGGTTCCTCCGAAGTCTCGCTGTCCCCGCAGGGTGGGTGAGAGGTGTCCCGCGGCCGGTAATTTATAGGAAAGCTACCTTAACATCAGCGCCGTGGTCAACCATTCTTCAAGCTTCGTTCTGCGGACCCTCGACGCGGCCTCCCGAGTTCCCATCGAGGCCGCCGCTTGACAGCGGGGCCATCTGATAGGAAGAATCCCTAACCATGACACCTCGTCCAGGGCTCCGTCGACGGTCAATCGCGGTCCGGCAGGTGGTGCTGGTGGCCGCGGCCGTCCTGATCACGCTGCCGGCGCTGCTCCCGGCGGGAGGCGCTCAGGCGGCGGCCCCGATTCACGCGCAGGTTCGTGTTGACCAGGTGGGCTACGCCACCAATGCCACGAAGCGCGCGTACCTCATGACGTCGGTGGCCCGACCGGGTGCGACGTTCCAGGTGGTGAACGCCCGCGGCGTCAGCTTGTACTCGTCGGTGGTCGGCGCAAATCAGGGCGCGTGGAGCACGTCCTACCCGGACGTCTACGCGATGGATTTCAACTCGGTGCGCGCTGCGGGCTCGTATCACCTCGTGGTGAGCGTCGGCTCGATGCAGGTGCGCTCGCCGGTGTTTCGCATCGAGAAGCCGGCGCAGCTGTACGCGACGGCGATGGCGAATTCCCTCTCCTTCTATCAGAACGAGCGTGACGGCCCTGACTACATTCCATCAGCATTGCGCACCGCGCCCGGGCACCTCAATGACGAGGACGCCATGACGTATCTCATCCCTGTCGTCAACAGCAACGGCGACTTCAAAGGTGATCTCACACCCCTCGGCGTGACCATGGACGCCGCCGGCGGCTGGTGGGATGCCGGTGATTACCTGAAGTTCACGGAGACGATCAGCTACGTCGTCGGCATGATGGAGACCGACGTCCGCGATTTCCCGAACCAGCTTGGAGCCGGTTCCGCGACGTCGAACTACACCGCTGAAGCGGCGTTCGGCATCAACTGGCTCGAGGAGATGTGGAACGACAGCACCAAGACGCTGTACCTGCAGGTCGGCATCGGCGAGGGCAACAGCCAGATCACCGGCGACCACGACATCTGGCGGCTGCCGCAGGCGGATGACACATACGGCGGCACCAACCCGGAGGACCGCTACATCCGCAATCGCCCGGTATTCCGCGCCGGTGCGCCCGGATCGCTCATCAGCCCCAACCTCGCGGGACGGCTCGCTGCGGACTTCGCGCTCTGCTACCAGCTCGATCGGGTGACCGAGCCCACGCAGGCAGCGACATGTCTCAAGGATGCCGAGGACATCTACGCGCTCGCCGACACGCATCCGGGTCGCCTGCAGACGGCCATTCCATACGACTTCTACCCCGAGAAGGAGTGGCGCGATGACCTCGAGTGGGGCGCGACAGAGATCTACGACGCCCTGTCCGCCGGTCCTGTGCCGGCCGGAATGCCAAGCACTAATGCGATGTACTACCTGCGCCAGGGCGCGCACTGGGCGCACGCGTACATCACCGGCCCGTACGACGCCGACGACACACTCAATCTCTATGACGTCACCGGCCTTGCGCACTTCGAGCTCTACAAGGCGATCGAGCACGCGGGCAATCCCAGCGGCCTCGAGGTCACCAAGGCGCAGCTCCTCGCGGACCTTGCCAAGCAACTCAACAAGGCTGTCGCGCAGAGCAATTCGGATCCCTTCGGATTCGGATTCCCGTGGGATGCCTTCGACACGACCAGCCACGGCGCGGGACTTGTCGTGATGGCTGCGGAGTACGACGAGCTCACGGGTACCGATGCGTACGCGAGCGACGACTCGCGATGGCTCGGCAACATCCTCGGCGCCAACGCATGGGGCACGTCGCTGATCGTCGGCGACGGGACGACGTTCCCGGACTGCATGCAACACCAGGTCGCCAACCTCGCCGGCTCCCTGAACGGCACCACTCCAGTGCTTGCGGGCGCGGCGGTTGAGGGCCCCAACTCGTTCGCGGCGACGGGCGTGGTTGCGGGGATGCGCACCTGCCCTGCCAACGGAGTCGACACGTTCGCGCAGTTCAACAGCGCCACGGCCGTGTTCCAGGACAACGTGCAGTCGTGGTCGACCGACGAGCCCGCGCTCGACCTCACCGCTTCGTCGCCGATGGCATTCGCGTGGCAGATCGACAACGACCCGAGCGTTCCTTGACTTGCAGCACGATGCTGTAGTCAACCACCCTTACTAACCACCGTCGGGAGAGACAACTCGATGCCGGCACCGGAAGCGGCGAAGCCCAGCCTGCTTCGCGCCATCAATCTGCGCACCACGTTCGAACTGGTGCATGCAGGCGGTCCCGTGGCTGCTCCGTACGTGGTCCGCAGCACCGGGCTCTCCAAGCCGACCGTCTCCGAGGTCCTCGGGCAGCTTGTCGATCTCGGCCTGCTGCGCAGGGTCGGACGCACGAGCGGGCTGCCCGGGCCGAGCGCGCAGCTGTACGACGTGAACCCGCGTGCCGGCTGGGTGCTCAGCCTCGATGTCGGCCGTGAGTGGGTCCGCGCGGCCCTGGTGGACCTCACCGGCGCCGTGGTGGGTCGCTCCGCTGCCCGCACGCCCCGTACCACCGCCAAGGCGGTGATTTCGCAGTTGCGCCAGGCGGCGGAGACGCTCACGGGCGAGGCGGGAATTTCGCTGGAGGACATCAATCAAGTCGTCGTGGGCACGCCGGGCGTGCTCCGGCCGGGCGCCGATCATCTGTCGCTCGCACCGCAACTTGCCGGCTGGGAGAGCCCGAAGGTGATCCCGGCAATCCGCGAGGCGCTGGTCGCACCGGTGATCTTCGAGAACGACGTCAACATGGCGACCGTCGGAGAGCACGTGCACGGCGTAGCGCAGGACAGCGATGACTTCGTCCTGCTGTCGGTCGGCACCGGCGTTGGCACAGGGGTCTTCGTCGACGGCGCGCTGCGTCGTGGTGCGGCAGGTCTCGCCGGGGAGATCGGGTTTCTCCGTCTCGATCTCGGCGCCGAGGTTCGCGCCGGGCATCGCGCGACGTGGGGGACAGGCGCGTACGAAAGCCTTGTCGGATCGGCCGCGATCGTTGCGCTTGCACGCGAGCACGGCGTGCCCAACGCGGACTCGGTCGCGGCGATCTTCGACGCCGCGCGTCACGGTGATCCCAACGCGGATCGGGTGGTGCGCATCGAGGCAAGCCGCCTCGCACACGCCATCGCGGCGGTCGCCGCGGTGCTGGATCCGGAGTTGGTCGTCCTCGGCGGTGGCATCGGAACCGGCGGCGGGGATCTTCTGCTCCGGCCAATTGGCGAGGCGCTCGCGTCGATATCGCCCTTCTCGCCGCGGCTCGAGGTGTCGACGCTCGGTGTGGATGCCGTCATCGCCGGTTGCAGCACAACCGGTTTGCGGCTTGCCTTCGATCGCATCTTCGGCTCCGACACACCCATCGCACGCACCGCGATCGACCTCATGAAGGTGCGCGAGCAGCGCCGCAGCGAGGACGCCCCCACCGACAAGAGCGCATGAAGGTAGCGGTTGTCGGCGGGGGCAGTACGTACAGCCCCGAACTGGTGCATGGATTCGGTCGAATCGCAGAACGGCTCGAGGTCGAGGAACTCGTGCTCCAGGACACCGATGCCGAGCGGCTCGAGGTGGTGGGTGGCGCCGCGCGGCGGATCGCTGCAGCGCACGGCTACAACGGACGCCTCACGTTGACGAGCGACCTCGATGCAGCGGTCGATGGTGCATCGGCAGTGATGCTGCAAATTCGTGTCGGCGGTCAGACGGCCCGCTATACCGATGAGACCATCCCGCTACGATGCGGCTGCGTCGGCCAGGAAACGACCGGAGCGGGCGGGTTTGCAAAGGCGCTTCGCACGGTGCCCGTGGTGCTCGACATCGCGGATCGGGTTCGCAGGCTCGCAGCAGACGACGCGTGGATCATCGACTTCACCAACCCGGTCGGCATCGTGACCCGGGCACTGCTTGACCACGGTCACCAGGCCATCGGACTGTGCAACGTCGCGATCGGCTTTCAGCGGCTCTTCGCCGGCTGGCTGAATGTCAGCCCCGAGTCGGTGCAGCTCGGGCACGCGGGGCTGAATCACCTCACGTGGATCCGATCGGTGGAGGTGTCCGGCGAGGACGTGCTGCCGATGCTGCTGCGCACGCGCGGCGACGAGATCGCCGCTCACATCGAACTGCCACGGCGGATCATCGACAACCTCGGCGCCATCCCCTCGTACTACCTGCGCTACTACTACCAGCACGACCTCGTCGTCCAGGAGCTGCTGGAATCGCCCAGCCGCGCCGAGGCGGTGATGGAGGTGGAACGTCAGCTCCTGCAGCTGTATCGGGATCCGGACCTGCGCGACAAGCCCGAGCTGTTGATGCAGCGCGGCGGTGCCTACTACAGCGAGGCGGCGATCAATCTGCTCAGCTCGCTCTTCGGCGAGAACGACGATGTTCAAGTCGTTGATGTCAGAAACAACGGGCTCATCCCGGAGCTGCCGGCGGACGCCGTGATCGAGGTTCCCGCGCATGTGGGTGTAACCGGAGCTGTGGCACTACCGGTGCCGGCGTTGCCGTCCCATCAGTCGGGGCTTGTCGCGCATGTCGCGGCGTATGAAGCGCTCGCCGCGTCGGCCGCTGTCACCGGCGATCGCGAGGTCGCCTTTCGCGCGCTGCTCACGCATCCGCTGATCGGCCAGAGCGGCCTTGCGGAACAGTTGCTCGCCGACCTGCTCGCAGCCAACCGCAAGTACCTCCCGGCGTTCGCATGAGCACGAGCGAACTGATCGTCGCGGTGGACGGCGGCAACTCCAAGACCGATGTCCTGCTCCTGCACGCCGACGGCACGGTGCTCGCGTCGGTCCGCGGTGCGGGCTCCTCGCCGCACCAGCTCGGCCTCGGGCCTGCCATCGACGTGGTGGAGGACCTCGTCGACCGTGCATGGTTGGAGGCGGGCCTGCCGTCACGCGACGGCGCCCGTGCCGGCATCGCCGCGGTCTTCATGGCAGGCGCCGACCTTCCCGCCGAGGAGCGGGCTCTGGCGGATGCGGTAGCCGCGCGCGGCTGGGCGGAGCAGAACCACGTCGCGAACGACGTGTTCGCGGTGCTGTGGGCGGCGACCGGCACGGGACACGGCGTCGCGGTCACCGTCGGAGCGGGCGTCAACTGCGTCGGTACCTCGCCCTCGGGGCGTCGCGCCTGGTTCCCGGCGCTCGGTGACATCACCGGCGACTGGGGCGGGGGACCGGATATCGGCATGGCGGCGCTCGGCGCGGGCGTGCGCAGCGAGGACGGGCGTGGCCCTGCAACCACCCTTGCCGGCGCTGTCGCCGGATATTTCGGATTCCGCACGGCGCTCGAGGTGGCAGTCGCGATTCACCAGGGCACCCTCGCCGTGCCGCGACTCATCGAGCTGCCACCGCTCGTGGTCAGCGCCGCGGAGGCCGGTGACGCCGAAGCGCTGGCGATCATGCGTCACCAGGGAACCGAGGTCACGCGGCTCGCGGTTGCCGCACTGCATCAACTCGAGATGGCGGACTCCCCGGTGCAGGTCGTGCTTGGGGGATCCGTGCTCGTGTCGAGCAGATCGATCCTCCTGGACTTCATCGCAGAAGGCATCCGCGCCGAAGCACCCAAGGCCGAGACGAGCCTCTCCACCACGCGGCCGGTGGTCGGGGCGGCGATCGCGGGGCTGTCCCTCGCCGGCGCCAACGGCAGTGCCCAATCGCGACTGCTCGCATGGCTCGATGAGGCGCCGGCCGAGGAGAGCGCGTGAACGGCGAGCACATGGCGGCGGAGATGGCCGAACAGCCGGCGGTTCTCGAGCGGCTGATTTCGCGTCGTGCCGCAGTGGCGGCATCGGTGGGCGCGCTGCTGCCCGCGCACCTCTGCGGGACGGTCCTGCTCGCCCGTGGATCGTCGGACACCGCAGCGCTGTACGGGCGATACCTGTTCGAGATGGCGAGCGGCAGACCCGTCGCACTCGCATCGCCGAGCCTGCACACCCTGTACCGCATCCCCGCCGACCATCGCGGCTACCTCGCGATCGGCATCAGCCAGTCGGGGCGGACGCCGGAAGTCGTGAGCGTCCTCGAGCGGATGCGAGACAGCGGCGCACGCACCGTCGCGATCGTCAACGACACGCCGAGCCCGCTCGGCGATGTTGCGGACGTCGTCATCGACCTCGGCGCAGGAGGCGAAGTTGCGGTCCCCGCAACGAAGACATTCACCGCAACACTGCTTGCGCTGTCCCTGATTGCAGCAGCGATGGGCGAGGTGCCGTGGAGCGACGAGGACCTCCGCGCCCTCCCTGCGCACGTGAGTCGTGTGCTCGCAGACGGAGTTCGAGCCGACATGATTGGGCGCCGCCTCGACGGCGCCGACCGCGTGTTGACGGTGGCGCGAGGACCGCTCCTCGCCGCCGCAAGCGAAACCGCGTTGAAGATTCGCGAGACCTCGGCGATCTTTGCCGAGGCGTTCTCGGCCGCGGATCTTCGCCATGGACCGATTGCGGCGGTCACACCGGACGTGCCCGTGCTCGCATTCTCGACGGCAGGCCCGGCCGCTGCCGACGTTGCCGAGTTGTGTGTTGTGCTGCGTGAACGCGGCGTCGCCGTCAGCACCATCGGCACCGAGGACGGTGCCGATCTCTCACTGCCGCGCGGCGTCCCGGAGGCCCTCCAGCCCATCGTCGCCGCGGTCAGAGGTCAACAGATTGCGATGTCAGCCGCACTCGCGCGACACCGTGATCCCGATGCACCCGCCGGACTGACCAAGGTGACCCTGACGCGCTGACAACGCCCCCTACAGGCCGGCGAAAAGGCTCGTCTCGGGGCGAGGTTCGCCGAGCGTGCCGCGCGCGAGAATGAAGCGCTCGGTCCCGAGCGTCGCCTCGAAAATCTGCGCCGCGATTGTCGAGAACGGACTGTCGGTCTCGTACTGGCTCAGATGTGCGAGAAAGGCCGCGCGCTTCTGCTCGAGAAACGCGGAGACATCGACGTCGGTGGTGATCTCTTCGTCGGGGATCCCGACAATCTGACCGACCTCGATGGGAAGGTCGGCGCCCGAGTCGCGTGCCCGGCGCTCGATGTGCCGCACAGCGCTTCGCGGCACCGCGTGCATATATGCCTTCGCAGGCGACCACCCTTCGGCGTCGAGGAGATCCAGCGCCGCGAACATCGACAGGTGTGCCTTGACGTGGTCGAGATGCCAGTACGTCCCGTCCGGCGTGTACGTGACCACCACGTCAGGACGTTCCTCGCGCATCACCTTCGCGACGCGCTCGCCCGCCTCACCAAGCGGCGCCATATGGAACGCGCGGGGATCGGCATTGCTCGGGGCTCCGGACATGCCGGAATCGCGATAGCCGAGGAACTCATGCCGATCGACACCGAGGATCGCGCACGAGCGCATGAGTTCCTCGGTTCGCACCTCACCGAGTCGCGGGCGCACTGACACGGCATCCATGTTGTGGATGTCGCCTTCCTCACCACGCGTTGCGGTGAGCAGCACCACCCGGATGCCCTCGTGATGCGCGCGCAGCATGACACCGCCGGTGGCGATGCACTCGTCGTCGGGGTGCGCGTGAACGAGCAGTAATGTGGTCATGCAGATCCGCCCTCAGGCGAGATCTGAGACTACTCGATTCCTTCCCTGGTGCTTCGCCGCGTAGAGATTTCGGTCGGCCTGTCCGAGCAGTGCGGCCTGACTCGTGCGCCCGCTCTGCAGCACGGTGAAACCGATGCTCGCGGTGACGACCTCACCGGCCATCGCACCGTCCCACTGGACCGATTCGATGGCATGACGCACGTCCTCGCAGCGACGCTCGGCTTCGTCGACGTCCATGGCAGGAAAGACGAGGAGGAACTCCTCGCCGCCCATGCGCGCCGCCCACCCCGATTCGGCGGTGGCGGCAGCGAGAATTCCCGAGACGCGGACCAGTACCTTGTCGCCGACGGCGTGCGAGAAGCGGTCGTTGATCGCTTTGAAATGGTCGAGATCCACAAGCCCCATGGAGAGCGCCGACCCGTCCTCTCGCGAGCGCGAAAGCAGAATCGGCAACTCCGTGTCGACGTGACGCCGGTTGCGCAGCCCGGTGAGCGCATCGCG
>JBEKKP010000067.1:0-14274 GCA_050010655.1 Candidatus Dormibacteria bacterium | reverse complement strand
CGCGTCTGCAGGTACATGTCGGTGAGCGACGGCCGCTCGACGCGGTTGCCGAAACGCACGCCGTCATAGCGAGCGAGGTTGGACGAGCATTCCGCCGGCGCGATGATGTAGTAGACGCTCAACGCTACGTCGGTGCTCGGCAGCGAGACTTCGTGCAGGGTCGCGCCCTGGCCTTCGAGCACGCGAAACGCGGCCTCGACCGCTGCGCGCACACCGGGCTCGGTGCCGGCGCCGAGATACTCGCGCGGGATCCCGAGCCGCATTCCAGCAACCCCGGCGTGCAGCGATGCGAGTGGATCGTCAACCGCACGAGGGTCCGAGGTGCTGTCACGCGGGTCGTGCCCCGCAATCGCCGAATACACCAGCGCGCAATCCTCGACGGTGCGTGTGAAAGGACCGATCTGGTCGAGCGACGAAGCGAAAGCGATGAGCCCATATCGCGACACGCGCCCGTACGTCGGCTTGAATCCGACCACACCGCACAGCGCCGCGGGCTGGCGGATGGAGCCGCCGGTGTCGGTACCGAGCGAATAGGGAACCGATCCCGCGGCGACCGTGGCAGCGCTGCCACCGCTGCTCCCGCCCGGTACCCGCTCGATATCCCAGGGATTCCCGACCGGTCCATACGCCGAGTTCTCGGTCGAGGACCCCATCGCAAATTCATCGCAATTGGTCTTGCCGATGCACACCGCCCCGGCGTCAAACAAATGCTGAACAGCCGTTCCTGTGTAGGGCGGTTTGAATCCCTTGAGCATCTTCGATCCCGCGGTGGTTTCGATGCCGTCGACGCAGAGCACGTCCTTGAGCGCCATGGGAATGCCGCACAACGGCGAAGCCGTGTCGGGATGCTCTTCGAGCGTGCGCGCTGCTGCATCAGCCTGCTGCTCCGCAAGCTCGCGCGTCACCACGAGATACGCATTCAAGTCTTTCTCGCTTTTCTCGACGTGTGCCAACGCGTCGGCAAGGAGCGCGCGCGGTGTCGTACTCCCACCCCGCAGCGCGGCGGCGAGATCGGTGATCGTGTTACGTGTCAAGTTCGTTGCCCTGAATGGCGCCGACGACGAAATAGCTCCCGTCTGTCACGGGCGCATTGCGCAGTGCGGCAGCGGCACCGATCGGCGGCTCTGGCACGTCGGCCCGCATCACATTGACAAGGTCACCGACCTGCGCAGTCTCCGCGAGCTTCGATGTGTCGACCTCCTGCAGCCGCGCGATGTGACCGAGGATCGCTTCCAGCTCGCCGAGCAGGCGGCCTTTCTCCGCGTCGCTCAGGCCCAGGCGGGCAAGCATCGCAACGTGATCGACCTCGTACCGAGAAAGTGTCATGGAGCGGCTATTATCCCGGCCGCTCGCTATTCAAGCGGCAGCCAGGTGAGGACGGTCTGCTCTGTCGGCGCGAATCCGGCAGCGATATAGGCCGCAAGCGCCGCCTGGTTGTCGCCTCGGGTCCAGACGCACGCGAAGGTGACCTCACGGCTGCGGATCAGCTCCATCGCGTCGGCCATGAGCCGGTGCGCAATGCCCTGGCCACGTCCTTCGGGGCGGACGTACAACTCCGCAACCTCCGCCTCGAGCCCGGTTCCCGGATCGAAGAGCACGACCCAGCACAGCCCGATCGCCTCGCCGTCTGCGCCACGTGCAACCAGGATGTGGTTCTCACCGGTGAATCGAGGAGCCGTACGAAATCGCGCGCTCAGCTGCTCAGCAGTCTCCTCGGGATGGTCGTAATGCGGCTGCTCGGCGAGCGCGAGGTCGACGAGCATCGCCTGAACCTGGACATCGTCGTGGTCGGCAAGTCGCTCGATGCGAACGTCGTCGAGATCTCCCATGCGCAGCCATTGTGGCTGCTCAGGGTGCTGCGACCCCGCTGCCAACGGCGACGCCGCCGGCGCTCCCAGTGCTCCCCGAACCGCCTCCGCTCACACCGTTGCAGACCGTCTGGGGCTCAGCGACGGGAGCGCCCAGCGGCGACTTCGGTGTCACAACGGGCTCGCACGGCAATCCAGGAGGAACGCTCACAGGCGACGGAACGGGGAAGGTCACGCTCGGTCCCGAGGTGCCGCCGCGCTGCGTCCAGTCGGAGCCGTCCCACGTCCAGGTCTGGTCATACAGCCCCGTCGCATGCCCGGTCACGCCGTACCCGCCGAACACGACCACCTGTCCGCTCGCGGCGTCGTACGCCGACGCTGTGCCGCTCTCGAGCGGGGGCGTCGTTCCGGGATGGAGCTGCTTCCAGCTACCCGTCCAGACCCAGGTGGTTCCGTCGCCTGCCAGCACGACGTCACTGTGCGTCGCGGCATCACCGACGAAGACAACACCTGACGTGAAGGGGCCGTCCCGATACGTGGCGACCTGTTTCCACGCCGAGCCATTCCAGACGCTCTCTGTCCCCGTGCAGCATGCCGACGACTGCGCAGGTGTGGGCACACCCGCGACGCAGTCCTGGCAGGGCGGTGACGGGACCGGTGCGATGAAGTCGCCCCCGCTGAACGTGGCGAGCTTGCCGCTGACTGCGTCGTCGATGATCGACTCGCCAACCAGATCGAACGCCGAAGCGCCGGCTGCCGGAGTCATCTCCTTCCACTCGTGTCCGGTCCACGTCCAGGCGGGGGCGACCACGGGAAGGAATGGGCACATCTGTTGCCCATTCGGGGTTGCGGTGCTCTGCAGCGGGCACGCGAAGTCGGGCTGCGCGACCCCCACGGCAGGCTCGGCGAACGGTCCGCGCGTCAGCAGGACAACCCGCCCGGCGACAGGATCGGTTGCGAGGGTCGTGCTTCCGAACTCGGCCAGTGGCGTCGAGCCGGAGAACTTCGACCAGGTGCTGCCGTTCCAGAGCCACGTGGCCGCTTTGGGCGCGAGGCTGGTGCCGCAATCAGACGAGCTCACGGTCGTTCCCTTTGCATTCGCCGTGGCAGTGGGGACTGGGGCGATATCAGGGAGCGTGGGCGGGGGAACCGTCGTCTTCGAACTCGAGGACCCGGATGACCCGGATCCGGATGACCCGGAACTCGACGAGCACGCGATGGGCAGCTCAATGCCTGACGGCTCCGACGTGCCCACGAGGATCACGTCGCGCGTCACCGGGTCGTACGTCATCTGGGCGTCGTTCAACGCGGGGGGTGACGTCCCGGGGTGCGCCTGCGTCCAGGCGGAACCGTCCCAGATCCAGGTGTCGGCCAGGTTGCGGGACCTGTTCTGACCACCGAAGAGAACGATGGACTGCGTGGCCGCGTCGTATGCCATCGCGGCGCCGCTGCGCGCGGATGGCTGTCCGGCGATCGGAGCCGATCCATCGCCGGCGACCGCCCGGATCCCGAACACTGCTCCAAGGGCTGCGCCGATGACCACGACGACGCCGATGCCGACAACCGGTCGAGACCAGCGCGATGCCGCTGCTTCACTACTCATGGTGGTGAGACGCATTCGGCACGCCGCGGGTTCCCAATCGCGCCACCTCCGTAGACTTGAACCCCGGATGACCGATACAACCTCCCCTCCGAAGAACCCCGACCGGCTCGAGCTCGAGCAACTCACCGCCCTCCAGCCCGGCCTCGCGCGACTCATGCCCGAGATCGGGGCGCGATTCTGGAAGGCCTTCTACGCGGCGCAGGCCGCCAACTGGCCACTCGCAAGCTGGCAACTGCGGGAGATGCGCAAGCTCCTCCGTCTCTGCGAGGTGACCAGGCCGAAGTACACGGACGACATCGAGGAATGGATCACCGATGACCTCGACCCCTTGATGGCGGCGTTGGACGCTCGCGACTTCGTGGCGTTCGAGAAGCGCTATCACGAGTCCGTCGACTTCGCGAACGAGTTGCACCGGCGCTGGCAGAAGGAGTGGATCGTCTGGAAGCTCCCTGACACGCCGCCGCCGGATCTGGATCTCACACCAAGAGGCTAGCCACAACGTCGGACCGTGATCGCATGATGGCGTCGCTGATCGAGCACGGAATTCGCTCGCCGGCCGTGCTCGATGCCATGGCGGGTGTGCCCAGAGAGGAGTTCGTGCTCGAAGAGGACCGTGCACGGGCTTACGCCGACCGGGCGTTGCCGATCGATGCCCCGGGGCAGACGATCAGCCAGCCGCTGATGGTTGCGGCCGTCGTGGAGGCGCTCGAACTGCACGCGGGCGACAGCGCCCTCGACGTCGGCACCGGGTCCGGCTACCAGGCGGCGGTGATGGCCGCCTGCGGCGCGCATGTGGTGAGCATCGAACGGGTTTCCTCGCTCGCGCAGTCGGCCGCGGAACGCTTGCGCCGTCTCGCCTTCGACGTCGAGGTGGTCGAAGGCGACGGCACGCTTGGCGTCCCGGAGCGCGCCCCGTTCGACGCCATCGCGGTGGGAGCCGCCGCACCTCGCCTTCCGGTCGCACTGGCCCGGCAGTTGGTCGAGGGCGGACGCCTCGTGGTGCCGATCACCGACGGCACCGACGGTGAGCAGCTCACCCGACTCCGACTGGTCGGCGGCCGCTGGGTGACCGAATCGCTCGGCCCCTGCCGTTTCGTGCCCCTGATCGGCGCCGACGGGTATCAGGAACCCGATCCGGGCTGACCGCCCTCCGAGACAGACGAGCCGGCCGGAACCCGGAACATCCTGATCCGCGACGCACCGCCCGAACGCTCCACCGCCTGCGTCGACGCATCACCGAACGCCGACGACAGGACGATCCCGACCTCCTGGTTCCCCGGGGGGCGATCGAGCTCGGGTCGCGAGAGGGTCACCGCGTATTGATCGATGCCGTCCGGCCGGTTGGGGTAGCGGGAGCGGGTGACGCTCACCCGGAGCCCGAGCTCGCGCAGATCGAGCTGGTGGCGTCCCGGGGCGCGGAGCGCATCGGGATTGAGGTAGTCATCGTCGGCGCGGCGGCGCAGGTCGACCAGCTGCTCCTCAATCGGTCGGGAATCATCCATCCCTCTACGTTTAGCATGTCGGTGGCGCGAGGTATTCGATAAGGGCGTCCCGCAGACGCTCAAACGAACATCCTGAGTTATCAGTCCCCGGAGGACCCCACATGGCAAAGACTGTCGGTATCGATCTCGGCACCACCAACAGCGTGGTGGCAGTGATGGAGGGCGGCGAGCCCACCGTCATCGCAAACGCCGAGGGCGGCCGCACCACCCCGTCGGTCGTCGCATTCACGCGCACCGGCGAGCGCCTGGTCGGGCAGCTGGCCCGTCGTCAGGCTGCTGTCAATCCAGAGAACACCGTCTACTCGATCAAGCGATTCATGGGCCGCCTGCTCAGTGAAGTGAGCACCGAGGCCAAGCAGGTCCCGTACAAGGTCGTGGCCGGCAAGGACGGCCGTGCCGAGGTCGAGGTCAACGGCGAGAACTACACGCCGGAGCAGGTCTCCGCGATGATCCTGCAGAAGCTCAAGACCGACGCCGAGGCGTATCTCGGCGAGAAGGTCACCGACGCGGTGATCACGGTTCCCGCGTACTTCAACGACGCACAGCGCCAGGCGACGAAGAACGCCGGCCAGATCGCGGGACTCAACGTTCTGCGCATCATCAACGAGCCCACTGCGGCCGCGCTCGCGTACGGGCTCGAGAAGAAAGAGAACGAGAAGATCCTCGTCTTCGACCTTGGCGGCGGCACGTTCGACGTGTCGATTCTCGAGGTGGGAGAAGGGGTATTCGAGGTCAAGTCCACCAACGGCGATACCCACCTCGGTGGCGACGACTACGACCGGCGCATCGTCGACTGGCTCGCCGATGAGTTCAAGAAGGACCAGGGCATCGACCTCCGTGGCGACCGCCAGGCCCTCCAGCGGCTCACCGAGGCGGCCGAGAAGGCAAAGATCGAGCTCTCGCAACGTCAGGAGACCGAGGTCAACCTGCCGTTCATCACCGCCGATGCGTCCGGCCCGAAGCACCTCGCGATCACGCTGTCGCGCAGCAAGTTCGAACAGCTCACCGACGATCTCACGTCTCGCTGCCGTGGACCGTTCGAGTCGGCGCTCAAGGACGCAGGCATGACCGCGCAGGAGCTCGACGAAGTGATCCTCGTCGGCGGATCGACGCGCATGCCCGTCATCCAGGAGCTCGTCAAGAGCTTCACCAACAAGGAGCCGCATCGTGGTGTGAACCCCGATGAGGTGGTCGCGGTCGGTGCGGCAATCCAGGCCGGCGTGCTCAAGGGCGAGGTCAAGGACGTGCTCCTCCTCGACGTCACGCCGCTGTCGCTCGGGATCATGACCGAGGGCGAGGTCAACACCAAGTTGATCGAGCGCAACACCACCATTCCAACCGCCAAGACGCAGGTGTTCTCGACAGCGTCTGACAGCCAGCCGTCCGTCGAGATCGTGGTGCTCCAGGGCGAGCGCCCGATGGCGCGCGACAACCGCATTCTTGGAACGTTCACCCTGGACGGTATCCCGCCCGCACCGCGTGGCATGCCGCAGATCGAGGTCGGTTTCGACATCGACGCCAACGGCATCCTCAACGTCAGCGCCAAGGATCGCGGCACCGGCAAGGAGAACAAGGTGACCATCACCGGTTCGACCACCCTGCAAAAGGATGAGGTCGAGCGCATGGTGAAGGAAGCCGAGGTGCACGCTGACGAGGACCGCAAGCGGGCCGAGTCAGTCGAGACCAGGAACCGTGCGGATCAACTCGCATACCAGGCCGAGAAGGCACTCGCGGATGCGGGCGACAAGGTGCCGGCCGAGCTGCGCACCGACATCGAGGCCAAGGTCAAGGCAGTTCGTGACGCAATTGCCAGTAACGACTCGGACGCCATCAAGAAGGCGCACGACGACCTTGCATCGTCGATCCAGAAGATCGGCGAAGCCGTGTACGCGCAGACCCAGCAGGCACAACCCGGAGCGGGCGAACCGCATGCGGGCAACGGCGACGGCGGGGCTCCCGAGGGGAGCGACGGCGCGCACGGTGCTGATGGCGCAGGCGCGGACGACGTGGTCGACGCCGAATTCAAAGAGGTCTAAGCCCTTCCCGAAGGGATGCGGGATGCGCCTGGCGAGAACGCTTCGCCAGGCGCATTGCTGTGTCTGGCGGGTCTCTCAATCCAGCTCCTTCGACTGCAGCGCGGCCTGACCCGCTGGAGTCGGCCAACCTAACGCCTCGGGATGGTGTCCTGGATCGTCGCGGAAGTGGGCGGGGACGGCATCGCGCCAGGCGGCAGCCCGGCGACGGTCGTCGTCTGCGGCTGACCCCTGCCACGACCACGATTTCGCGGCGCCCCACGGCGGAACGCGGCTCGCAGCAGGATCGGGACCGCCATGGCAAAGAAGCCGGTGAAGAAGGTCAGCCCGTTGGGCAGATCCTTCGCGTTCGAGAGCCCCAGGTAGCAGAAGAGCGCCGTGACGAACGCCAGGATGATCACCAGGCCCATCCCGACCACGAGGACGACCTCCTGGTTGCGTTCATGCACCACGGGGTGGTCGGGCCGGCGTGCCTGGAGTACTCGATAGATGTTCAGCGCCGTCCAGGAGTTGAGCATGATCCCGCTGACGAAGGCGAGGATGGTGATCGTCCAGCGGAACTGGGTGAGATGCTCGACGATGAACGCGGCAATGTTGACCACGATCAGCGCCAGCGGCGTCAGCGCCCCGATGATCGGGATCGTCCAGCGCTTCAGCCAGGGGCCGAGCCCGCGCCGCTCTGGATCCTCATTCCCCTTGTTCACGGAGCGACGGCGTCCAAACGGCATGTCATAAGCCTACGGGTCTCGGAGCGTTCGGGGACACCCAGTTTCGAGGCGGATCGAGGGTGTTCGTCACTGCCCCGTTGCCGGACTGCGAGCGGTCACCCGACTCGATGCCGCCGCTCCCCACCTAGGCTCGATCAAATGGGTGCGCGTGGATCGGGCGGTCACTTTGCCCGCCGCAGGTTCGGCCTGCGAACCAGCCTTGCCGGCCGTCTGCTCGCAGGCGGCATCGTCTTCACTGCGCTCCTTATCGCGGGGGTCAGTGGGTTCCTGCTCGTGAGCCGGTCGCAGCAGACCAATGCCGGGGCGCTCTCCAACGCCGATAACCGGGCGGGTGTCGCCAGCCAGCTCATCTCCCGGGTCATCCAGCCGCAGGCGCAGTACGCAGCGACGAACACGGCGTCCCTCACCTCGATGCAACTGGCGCTCTCCAGCGCCAGTCAGGCCACGCTGGTCGCCGCCGAGTTCACGGACCGCCGCGTGGTGGACGTTCAGGGGCTCGACGTGGTGATCCTGAGCGCCAGCGGCGCCGTGCTCTACACGAGTGAGTGCGACACCACCACGGCGGCGGGCGCCACAACACACCCGACGACGGCGGTCTGCGAGCAGAACGCAGGCGGCCACGTCACGAGCAACCTCGGTTCGGTTCGCGCAGCCCTCCAGATCGCCGCGCTGACTGCATGTCAGCAGTCGCGCACCGTCATCGCCGCGAGCCCCGCAATTGCCGCACATTGCCCATCTGGTGTCGAGGGTGTCGAACTTCTGGGCGGCGGCGTGCCCGCGCTCGACGTGGCAGTGCCCGTGTACAACGTCCAGGCGGGCACGTACGCGCCACTCGGCGTCGTCGTGTACAGCGCGCCGCTGCAGGTGCAGTTCGAGCGCTTCGGCCCGGTCATCGGCTACACGCCGGTGTTCATCGGAGCGGGAGCCGGGAGCCGCGTGGTCCGCTACGCCGGCAGCGAATACACGCCTGATTCGGCTGCTGTCCCCTCAGGTGTCGCACAGCAGCTCGCCGCTCACCCGCATCCGGCGTCGAACTCGATCGCCGCGCATGCCATCTACACGGTGCCCGGCGTGGGCGCGGTTGCCGGCAGCTTCGAACCACTCACGGCGCCAGGCGGAACGACGGTCGCGGGCTACATCGGCGTCGAGGTTCCGGTTGCGCTGTTCGCCGCCGCGACCGCGCAGGATGAGGGCACCATCGCGGAGATCGCGGTGACGGCACTCATCGTCGTCAGCGTGCTCGTATTGCTTTTCGTCGATCGATTCGTGCGCCGCCCGGTCTCGCGCCTCGAGCGCGGCGTGGAGCGGATCGCCGCGGGCGACTACACCACGGACATCGCCGTCACGTCACGGGACGAATTGGGGCGCCTCGCCGCGGGCGTCAACAGCATGCGCGAGCAGATCGCGGGGTACATCAGGCACATCGACGGGTCGGTCGGCCGCCTGCAGGACGTGTCGCGCGCGCTGACGATGACGACGGGCGGGATCGAGCAACTCCAGGATGCAGTGCTTGGCGCCGCCGACGCGATCGCCGGTGGATCCGCGAGCGCGACGATGTACACCAAGCGCGGCACCGAGATTTTGCGCATGCGCAGCCGTGGGCCGGTGATCCCCGACATGGTGGACACGATGTCCGTGGACGAGCTCGCCGCGGGCCGCAGTGTTCGCCTCGATGCAGGAGGACGCCCCGCCATCGCCGTGCCGATGCTTTACCAGGAATCACTCACCGGGGTGCTGCTCGTCGCGTCGGACCGGCCCGTCGCGGAGAGCGATGAACGCGCGCTGACGACTCTCGCCAACAACGCCGCAGTCGCGATCGAGAACACCCGAACGCTCGAACAGGAGCGTGAGGCGGTGCGGAGACTCAGCGAGTTGAACCAGTTGAAGAGCGACTTCCTCGACACCGCGCAGCACGAGTTGCGCACGCCCGTGCTCGCGATCCAGGGGCAGATCGAGCTGCTCAACGTCGCGTGGCACAAATGGGACGACGCAACCCGGCTCGACATCGTTCGCGACATCGACATTTCGGTGAAGCTGCTCGGTGAGACCGTCGAGAACGTCGTCGACTTCGCGCTCGTCAACTCGGACACCATCGATGTGCGCATGGCGCCGGTGGAGATCGACGGCGCGATTCGCGATGCCGCCAACGACGTGCGCCGTCACTTCAAAGACGCGCTTCCCGTCGAACTCGTCATCGACGTGCGCGGCAAGCCGGTCGTCAACGCGGACCCGTTCCGGCTTCGTCAGGTGCTCCGGGCGCTCATCGACAACGCGGTGAAGTTCACACCGGAGGGCGGCCACGTCAAGGTGACTGCACGCCCCGAGAAGGGCGCGGGCGCGTGCAGGATCGAGGTGATCGACAATGGCATCGGCATCAGCGCCGAAGCGATCCCTCGGCTGTTCGACCGCTTCTACCAGGAGGACAACAGCCGCACGCGCCGCCATGGCGGAATGGGCATGGGGCTCGCGCTCGTGCGGCGTCTCTGCGACGCACATGGAGCGACGGTGAAGGCGCATAGCGACGAGTCGGGTGGCAGCACGTTCACGATTCTCTGGCCGCTCGCGGACATCACTGCCGATCCGGAACCCGCCGACCTGATGTTCGAAGCCGTCTCGGTGACGAACACCTAGTGAGCGCCGCCGCTCGCGGGGCAGCGATGCTCAGCGGACGGCGAACGCAGCCAGACCCGGGCCGACGCTCGACGCAGGCAATCCGTCCTCGAACACCACTGTGTTCGTGCGCACCGACGTGATGCGCGGACCCGGGAGCAGGATGCCCGCGAGATTCAACGGATCCGTGGCCGATGTACGGATGACTTCGCCGGAGCGCTCGCGGCGACGCACCTCGCGCAACTGATCCACCGCCTCCGGCAACGCGAACTGCTCACCGGCGAAACCGGTGACGAAGCGTCCGCCGCGCGCGGTGCCGCGAGCTTCCATGCGGCGCAATGCCCAGACGATGTCGCGCCACGGCAGTGCGATCGTCTCGCGAGCCACCACATCGCGGAACACGACACCCCAGCGCACCAGTAATTGCTCCGCGATCGCCTCGGCGAGCGCGTCGTGCTCGGCCACCGATGACACGCGCGGCACGAGTGACCAGCGACCCTCACCAGACGAATACCCGCTCACGCCGTGGCGCAGGCCGCGATGGTACGGACGCGAGCGCCCGAGTCTTCGGCTGACGAGCAGACGGCGCACGGCGCTGAATCCGTCCGCCGTCAGCAGACCACGCGCGACACCATCCCAGAGCGCGTCCTCGACCTCACTCGGCAGCCGGCGCGATAGCGTGACGATGTCGTTGGTGAACAAGGCGCCGTTCTCGCGCAGCGCATCGAGCACATCGAGTGTCGCGCCGGATGCCGGCTCAACGGGTTGCGCATCACCGCGCACGGACTGCAGCAGCCAGGGCAGGTCCGAGCGCATCACGAGCGTGACCGGAGTCGCGCGCGACGCCGAACTGCTGCTCCGCTGCGACGCGCCCGGATCCGCATCCTCGCGAACTTTCAGGCGCGCCCATGCAACCTCACCGGACATGCAGAGCTCGTCGAGCCACGCGCTGCGGTATCCCGACACGCGGCTCGGGAGCACCGTCTCCTCCCACACGCCGGCTGGAATCTCGAACCCCTGCAACTGCGCGATGGTCGCAGCGACACCCGCGCGGCCCTCGCGTTGCGTTCCCGGAGCGACACGTTGCCAGCGGAGCAGGAATCGCATGAAGTCCTGGGGGGTGACCGGCTCGATCTCCGCGCGAAGGCGGTGCTGCGTGTACGAGTGGATGCGGACCAGGAGACGGCGCGCGCAGTACTGGTCGTCCTCGACCGCGGGATCGAAATGCCCGCGAATGGCGAACCCTTCGCCTTCGAGCATGGCGAGCCCGACGGCGATCTCGGTGGCGCCGAGACTTGTGAGCTCGCGAAGCGCTTGCGGGGTCATCGGTCCGCTGACTTCGAGAAGTCCGCGCAGGATTGCGGTGACAGTTGCGTCGGGTTCGAGTGCACCGTCGACGAGTGCGGGCGGCAGCGAGAACGAGCTGGGGTTGCGTTGCGCATCCGGCCACAGCCGTTCAACGCTCGACAATCGCTCGGCCGCGCACCAGAACTCGTCGGCACCGTGCCCGACCATCAAGGCTCTCCCTCGCTCGGTGAGCTGTTCGAACGACGCCGTCCAGCGCTCGACCGGCCGCATGATCACCACGGAGACGAGCAGGTCATGCAACTCGTCATGATCGCGAGGATCCGGCGCTGCCTCACCGCGCACGCGCGCGATCGCGTCAGGATCGAGTGCAGCGAGGTCGCGCGCCTCCACAGGAAGACCGCGGCGCAACGTGATCGCGCGGCTCCGCCGCTCTTCGAGCGGCGCGTCGTCGAGGAACGTGTACGGCCTGCCGTTCACGATCTCATGCGCGAGCGGTGATGGTTCGACCGTGTCGCGGAAGCTGATCTGCACTTCTTTTCGCTCGATGCGCACCACAAGCTCGCGGAGCGAGTCGACGTCCATCACCTCGTGGAGGCAGTCGTACATCGTCTGATTGACGAGCGGATGATCGGGCGCCTCGAACGGCCCAGTCGGGTTCTCGTTCTGGCACGCGACCAGCTGCGGGAAGACGGCGCCCATGATGTCGTCGGATTCGAGGCGCTGGATCGGCGCCGGGTTCTTGCGGCCGCCTTTGAAGCGCAGCACAGTGAGCGAGCGATTCAGATTCCAGCGCCAGCGCACGGCCCACATCGGCGCGAAGATCGCGGCCTTGCGAAGTGTCTCCTCCACCGTGTTCGACGACAGGAATTTCGGGATGTCCTCGAGCGGAAAACTATGCTGCGGACCGAGTGAAAGCAGCACGCAGTCGTCACTCGCCGCTGCCTGCAACTCGAAGTCGAACGTCGCGCAGAAGCGCTTGCGCAACGCGAGGCCGAGCGCGCGATTGACTCGGCCGCCAAATGGTGCATGGACAACCAGCTGCATCCCGCCGCTGTCGTCGAAGAAGCGTTCGAGGACGATGTGTTCCAGTGTCGGCACCACGCCGAGCGCGGTTCGTCCTGCTGCGAGATAGCGAACCACCATCGCGGCGACGTCGTTGTCGACACCGGCTCGCTGCTCGACCCAGGTGATCGCCTCGTCCGCACCGCCTTCGGCGAGCAATGCCTCGACGCCGCTGCGCAGATCGGACACTTCTCGCGAGAGTTCCTCGGTGCGGGCAGGCGCCTCGCCGAGCCAGAAGGGCACCGACGGTGGCGCGCCGTGCGCGTCCACCACTCGCACCGTTCCCGCAACGACGCGGCGGATCTTCCACGACGTGCTGCCGAGCAGGAAGATGTCGCCCGCCGATGACTCGATTGCCCAGTCCTCATTGACGGTGCCGATGAATGTGTCGTCGGGCTCGGCGAGCACGCGGTAGTCACCGGTCTCAGGAATTGCACCGCCGGAGGTCAACGCCGCCAGGCGCGCGCCGCGGCGAGCGCGGACCTCACCGTTGATCTGGTCCCGATGCAGGTACGCCGCAACCCGGCCGCGGCCCGTCGGAATCCCTTCCGAAACGAGGTCGATGATGCGGTCGAAGTTCTCGCGCGTCAGGTCGGCAAACGGCGCCGCCGTGCGCATCAACTCGAACAGGTCGTCCTCGCGCCATTCGGCCGCCGCGCATTCGGCGACGATCTGCTGCGCGAGGATGTCCATTGGAAGTCGCGGTGGATGCACCGCATCGAGGGCGCCACTCCGTACGCCCGCAAGCAGCGCAGTGCATTCGACGAGCTCGTCGCGTGTCATCGGGTACAGGCGGCCTTTCGGCATCCCGCCCCGGCTGTGGCCCGACCGTCCGACGCGCTGCAGGAAGGTGGCGATGCTCCGCGGTGACGCGATCTGACAGACCATCTCGATCGGCCCGATGTCGATGCCGAGCTCGAGTGATGCAGTGGCAACCAGCGCGCGCAATTCCCCGGCACGCAGCTGTGATTCGACCCGCTGGCGCCGTTCCTTCGAAAGGCTGCCGTGGTGCGCGGCCACGGCCTCATCGCCAAGGCGCTCGGCGAGTTGATGGGCAACGCGCTCCGCCATACGTCGCGTGTTGACGAACACCAGCGTGGTGCGGTGCGCATTGACGTGCGCGGCGATGGCATCGAGCACCTCGCCGAGTTGCTCGCGCGACGCAACTGCTTCGAGTTCGCCCGACGGCAGTTCGATGGCAACATCCAGTGCGCGCCTGTGGCCGACATCGACGATGGCGCAGCGCGGGCTGCCGTCCGCATTGCTCCGCGCCGGCCCGGCACCGACGAGCAGACGGGCCACAGTCTCGATCGGACGCTGCGTCGCCGAGAGCCCGATGCGCACGGGCCGTTGCACGCAGAGGCGCTCGAGACGCTCGAGCGTGACCGCGAGATGCGAGCCGCGCTTGTCGCGCGCAACTGCGTGAATCTCGTCGACGATGATGGTGGTCACCGTCGTGAGCGCCGCTCGGCTTCGCTGCGCAGTGACGAGCAGGTACAGCGACTCGGGTGTCGTGACGAGGAAATTCGGCGGGCGCTTGATCATCGCGGCGCGCATCGATTGCGTGGTGTCGCCGGTTCGCACCTCGGCACGGAGCGCCGGCAGCGTCATCCCCATCTC
>JBEKKP010000066.1:0-14511 GCA_050010655.1 Candidatus Dormibacteria bacterium | reverse complement strand
GCAGCGGTTGCGCTCGGCGTTGTCGACGTGCTCGCGGAGGACGGCGGCGGCGTCGTAGGCATGCCGGGCGTGGGTGCAGTCCATGCCGAAGCGGCCGACCGAGTGCTCGCGCGCCATCTTCAAGAGCGGACCCTCGTCGAAGCCGAGAGCGCTGACCTGCGGAGTGGGATTACCCGGGTCCGTTTGGTCTGCAGCGCCAGCTCCGCTGGGGCTGGCCGGCGTCGTGGGATCCACCCCGGAAGCGCCATCCGTGGCCTCAACTCCGGGGTCGAGATCCGCCCCGTCGAGGCTCGTGGCCGCGACCCACTTCGGAGTACTCAGCGCCCGAGCCACGCTCGCCAGCAACGAGAAGTGCGCGAAGCCAATCTCCCCGGCATTCAGCGCGGTGACACTCGCCGGCAACTGGCCCGCCTGATCGCCCGAGTTCACGGCTTTCGCCGCAGCCCCGCTCGTCATGTGGCAGTTGTGCCGGATCCAGTCAATCGGGGAGACCGAGCCCGCGGCTTCGTACTCGTCGGTCAACGCGAACTTGGACGCACCGATCGCAAAGTCGAGCTCGAGAAGATCGATGCCATGACGAAGGCGGATCAAGTCGTCGCCGAACTCGCCGGGAGTCAGCTCCCGCGCAGGTGAGGCGACGTAGTGCTCGATAGCCCGGAGGAGCGGGACGAGGGGATCCGCATCCGTTGCCTCGACATTACACATTCCTGTAGCATACACGAAAAAGTGTATGTGCTTCTGGGCGCCGTTCTCAACTCCGGGGAACTATCCAGCGCAACGTCGCCACCCCAACCGCACCCCCGGCGACGACCCCTACGCGCTCTCCTCGAGCACCCGGAGCCAGGCACGCCGGTCCGGCTCAGACTCCGACCACCTCCCGCCTGCGACGCGGATGGCGTGCGACGCATGCAGCATCCGCTTGATCTCATCCGCGGCGACCGGCCTCGAGAAGTAGAAGCCCTGCGCGAACCGGCACCCGAGGCTCTGCAGCCGCTCGGCCTGCTCGGCGTTCTCCACACCCTCGGCGATCAGCCCGAGCCCGAGCGTCTTGCCCATCCGGATGATCGCCTGCGCAAAGGCGGTCCGGCGCGGGTCCTCGGCCACGTGGTCGACGAAGAGCTTGTCGATCTTCAGCACGTCCAGCGGTAGATCCTGCAGCGATGCGAGCGAGGAGTAGCCGGTGCCGAAGTCGTCCATCGAAATGCGCACGCCGAGCGCCTTCAGCTCTCGCAGCCGCGCCCGCGCGCTCTCCGGGTCGTCGACCATGAAGCTCTCGGTGATCTCCAGCGTCAGATGCGACGGCGGGAGGCCGACCCGCGTGAGGATCCGCCACACCTCGCTCACGAAACTGGGATCGCGCAGCTGCCGCGGCGACACGTTGACGCTCACCGTGAAGGCGGGCTCATCGATGAGCTCGACCTGCCACTCCTGCCATTGGCGGCACGCTTCCTCGAGGACATAAAGGCCGAGCTCGCGGATCATCCCGGTTTCCTCGGCGATCCCGATGAACTCGAGCGGCGCGACCATACCCCAGCGCGGATGCTTCCAGCGCACGAGCGCCTCGACGCCGACGGGCGTGCTGTTGGTGATGTCGACGATTGGCTGGTACATCACCACGAGCTCGTTGCGATCGATGGCGCGCTCGAGGTCGGTGCGCACCTCGAGACGGCGTGCGACCACGTCCTGCATGCCCGGCTCGAAGATCTCGTAGGTGTCCTTGCCCTTGACCTTGGCGCGGTACATGGCGACGTCCGCCTGGCCGACCAGCTCCTCCGCGGTGATATCGCGAGACGCCGTCACTGCCACTCCCACAGATGCGCTGATCGTGACCTCGCGTCCGGCGAGCACGAAGCGCGGCTTGAACACCGAAACGACACGCTCCGCAACACGAATGGTGTCCTCGGGATCGGCGGTCTCCTCGACGAGGATCGCGAACTCATCACCACCGAAGCGGGCAGCAGTGTCGGAAGCGCGGAGCACCAACTTCAGGCGGTCTGCAACACGCGCGAGCAGCTCGTCGCCGGCCATATGTCCCAGGCTGTCGTTGATCTCTTTGAAATCGTCCAGGTCGAGGAACATCACCGCGAGCGACTCGTCATGCCGCTCGCGACGGGTGAGCGCGTGCTCGAGGCGGTCCATGAACAGCGCGCGATTGGCGAGGTCGGTGAGCGTGTCGTGGAACGCCTGCTGGCGGAGGCGGTGACCGAGGCGCGTGTTCTGCACCGCGACGCTCGTCTGCGCGGCGAAGGCATCGAAGAGATGGAGGTCGTCGGTGTCGAATGTGCCGACGTCGCTCAGCCGGTTGGCGACGACGAGGGTTCCGAGCAGCATGCCCTCGCCCTGCAGCAGCGTCGCCATCGCGTCTCGATAGCCCTGCTCGTCGAGCCACGTCCGCAGCTCCGGATCCGACGTCGATTGCGTCGCGATCAGGCCGCGCTTGGTTTCATCCAGAAGTGGCACGAACCGTTCGAGTAACTCGGGGCTCAGTGCACTGTCAACGTTGTCGGCAATACCGCGAGTGGTGCTGATCGTGCGCCATGACCCGGTGCCTGTCGCCACCGGGAGCAGGCACACCGACGCGATGTCCGCTCGGAACACTTTGCAAAGCTGGTCGAGCAGTTCCGGGATCGCGGCGCCGTCCGAGCTCGCTCGCTGGAGCATGTCGCTCGACTCGTAGAGGTATTGCAGGCGCTGGTGCTTCTGATGCTCGCGTGTGTAGAGCACGTACGAGGCGCCGATTGCGGCGAGCGGCGTCAGCAGCAGCAGCAGGACCCATGCATCCAGATGCAGCAACACGACCACCACGAGACCGAGGCTGCAATTCGCGAAGCCGCCGACCAGCACGATCACGGTCGGCTGGAACCACTGGTGGGGCGACTGGGGGCCCTCGGCGAGCGAGATCGCAAGCACCGTCAGTGCGAGACCGAGGAGTGACGCGGCAGACATGAACAGCACGACCCAGAGACAGGTCCACGGGTTCGTGGCGTCGGTGCCCGAGATGTGGTGGACGAGGAGTGTCACGGTCTCGGTCTCGAGCGCGAAGCTGGCAAGGTTGAAGAGGAGCTTCATCGGGTCCTGGCGGCGGAGGAGGCCGAACCCGATCGCCGCACCGAGGACGCGAACGAGCACGAGCGCCCCGGGATCGCCGGCAAACACGAACACACCGATCACCAGCGGGATCTCGCTCAACGAGAAGGACTGCGCTTCCTGACGGAAGTGGATGAACACCCGCCACCACTCGCCCGCGGCGAACGTGGCCACGAAGACTGCGATGAGGAAGATCGTGGCCGGGGTCTTGTGCGGCAGGGGCGCGATCCCGATCACGTAGATGGCGCCGGCGACCAGCGACAGCGCGACATTCAGCACCCAGATGGGCGCGACGTTGCCACCGCTTGCCTTGGGCTGGTTTTCCGGGCCTGCCCTGGCGTCATCCGCACGCTGCCTGGCGGTCACCACAACTCGTGACACGTCACACATCCCTGTGCATCGCGATCTCCCGCGTGAGCCTGGCGCCGGCTCCGGCGGGCCCCCCTCAGGGGCTTTCTGAGTTATATCGTTGACGCTTCAAACGCGTCATGACGCGCCGGAATCGCTGGTGTTACGGGGGATGGGATACGCGCGGGCCCTACGCGGGGTCGAGCCTCATCAGCCCGGCCCGACCCCGCAGTGGGAGAGACGGGTTCAGTCGGGGAAGGTGGCCGTGCCCAGGGTGATCGTGGCGCTGTGCGTCTGGGCGGACGAGTCCATCCAGGTGAGCGTCACCGTCTGACCGGGGACGAAGGTTTCCATCGCGTTGTGGAGGTCGTTCTGGTTTGTCACCGAGATCCCGCCGATGGCGGTGATCCGTGCGCAGGATGCGAGGCTTGTCGCGGCCGCAGGGCCGTTCGGCACGACAGTGCTGACCCAGGCGCCGGTTGTCGCATCTGACGTGGTGCAGTCCGGCTGGTTGACGGGCTCCTGGGTCGAGACCTCGACGCCGAGGAGCGCCGCGTAGCCGATGTGGATGTGCGGTCCGCTGCCGGCACGGATCTCGGAGATGATCTGCAGGGCCTTGTTGATCGGGATCGCGAACCCGACGGTGGAGGCGGCCTCGTGGCCGGGGTTCCCGGACGTCTGGCCCGCAGTGGTCATGCCGATCACCTTGCCGGCGGAGTCGACCTCAGGGCCACCCGAGTCGCCGGGCTCGATCCCGGCATTGACCTCGAGCATGCCGGTGAGGGTCTCGGTGTCACCGCTGTCGTCGCTCGCGGTGATCTGCTGGTTGAGGTCCGACACGGTGCCGGTGACCTCCGCCGGCGTTCCACCCTTGCCTTCGGCGTTGCCGAGCACCGTGATGCTGTCACCAGGCGTGAGTGCCGACGAATCGCCGAGTGGGACCGTCGGGAGGCCGGATGCGTTCTCGAGCTGCACGAGCGCCACGTCGTCGCTGGCGTCGTACCCGATCACCTTCACCGTATAGGTGGTCCCGGCGCCGTCGATCTGCGCGCGAATGTTGACGGTGTCGTCGATAACGTGGTTGTTGGTCAACACCTCACCGTTCGACGTGATGATCATCCCGGTGCCGGCGACTTCGCCCTGGCCGCCTGCCGTGTCGGCGGTGATGTCGACAACCGCGGAGTCGATCCGCGCGACCGTGGCCGCCGAGATGGTGCCGGTGGACGGAATAGTGCTGCCCCCACCTGGGTTTTGCCCGGTTCCCGTTGACCCCGACCCCTGCGACGCAGTGGACGGGCTGGATGCTGACGTCGTCGTGAGCGCCCACGCAGTACCGCCCCCGGCGCCGACGCACGCAATCGCAAAGACCGCAAGCGCGGTCCGGCGAAATCCGGAGCCACTCTTCGGCTGCTGCGACGGTGGCCAGGTCGGTGGACCCCAGGTCGGATCGGCCGACCACGGGCTGTAGTAACCGCCGACGGGCTCAGCAGGTGGCGGCGGGGGCGGATCGTTGGGGCGGTAGTCCTGCATCTCGTTGGTCATCTTCCGGCTCCGAGGTTTTCAATTGGGTGACACTCACGAGCATGACCCTCGATGCTCAGTGTGGCCTGAGCCGTCTCTGTGACATTGCTGAGACCCTTGCGGCCGCGGTGGCACCTCACGATTCGCCTGCTTCCAGTTCTAGCAGGTCGGGACTGGCTGCCGAGTGCGGCACCGGCGCGAAGATGTAGTACACGGCCGTGAAGCCCGCAATCGCCAGCGAAAGCGGCGCATTGACAAAAGCCACGACGAACACGACGGCATACACGATCGTGCCGATGGACGTGCGCAGCCGGGCGCTGCGGCGCTGATCGATCGGTACGGTCACATACGTGCGGCCTTCGCGCAGCGACCACTCGAACATCGCGGTGAAACTCACGGCCATCCCCTCGAGCACCACCGCATACACCGCCATCGCGATGTGCGAGTCCGCATGTCCGCTCGTGAGATATGTCGCCATCGTCGCCGTGGCGAACGGGATGAGGACGACGAACATCAGCAGCACGAGGTTGATGAACAGCAACGTCCGATCCACCCTCGCGATCATGCTCACGCGCGCGTGATGGTTCACCCAGATGATGCCGATGGTGAAGAAGCTGACCGCGTACGCCGCGAACTGAGGCCAGTGATCGCCGAGTTGCTGAAGCAGCGAGACCTGCCCCGGTTCGGGGACGGTGAGGTCGAGCGCCAGGAGCGTGATTGCGACTGCGATGACGCCGTCGCTGAAGGCCTCGAGACGTGCCTTGCTCATCGTCACGGGGAGAGCGTACATGCAGTTCGCGGTCGCAACACGCGACCTCGGGGTACCATCGGACACCCGCGGCGGTGCCCGTCGCGACCCCGTCCTTGAACTCGCTGTTCCACTCAACGTCCCACCTGAGGTTCGAGGTTGTCTCGTTCGTACGATCTTTCCGGCCGCCGCACGGTCCGCCGTCGGCGCGCATCCCGGAAGACCGGCCGGCAGCGGTTCACCCGCGGAACCTTCGTCGCAGCGGGTTTCCTGGTCTCGATCCTCGCCGGCGTTGCCCTGTATTTCCTTCCGGCGCTTCAGGTAGCGCTCCGAGACACAGGGCAGGTCAACACCTCGCTGGGTGGGACCTCGCAGCTCAAGCCGGTCTCGGCAAGCGAGAACCTCTCGGCGACCGCGCCCTTCACGCTGCTGCTGCTTGGTTCGGACAGCGACTCGAAGTTCAAGGGCGACTATCTGACCCAGTCGATGATCCTCACGCGCGTCGATCCCGCGACCAAACACGTGACGATGCTCTCGATCCCGCGAGACCTCTGGGTCAGGCTGTGCACCGGACACAACGGAAAGATCGACCAGGCGTTCCTGCACGGTGGCGCGCAGTGCGCCATCCAGACGGTGGAGCAGGATCTGCGAGTCCACATCGACTACTACGCGTGGATCGGGCTCCAGGGCCTGGTGTCGGTACTGAACGAGCTCGGCGGCGTCAACGTGATCGCCAACAACCCGGTGATGGACGACTACTACCCCGCCGACCTCTCCGGTGGGAATCCGTTTGACTACGAGCGAATTCTCGTGCTGCCCGGCGCGCAGCACATGAGCGGAACGCTCGCGCTCGAGTACGTGCGCGCGCGCCACGACGATGCGTACGGCGACTTCGCGCGTTCGCAGCGCCAGCAGCAGATTCTCATCGCGTTACGGGCCAAGACAAAGAGCGTGTCGCTCGCCGATATTCCGACGCTCGCCACGTCGCTCGGCTCGGACTTCCAGACGGATATGAGCATCGGCCAGGTGAGCGGGTTGCTGCCCATCGCCGGATCGGTACCGCTGGCGTCGATCACGCAGGTGGTGCTGCTTCCTCCATATACGAGCACCGAGTACATCGCCGGCCAGGATGCGCTGGCACCGAACTGGCAGCTCATCCGGCCCGAGGTCGCGAAATACTTCCCGGCGAACTGAGATGAGACGCACCAGTGTTCTCATCGCGCTGATGATCGTGAGTGGACTTTGCGCGAACCGCGCGCTTGCGATGCTGCAGTCGCATACCACCGCCGCGGTGCTCATCGACAACACGAGCCCACAGGTGCGCCTCTCGGGGACGATCTACGTGAGCCAGGAAGGCGCCATCTACGCGATCAGTGGCACGAAGGTCCGCAAGCTCGCGCTGCCGTCGGGTGGGGATTGGACGCAGCCGCGGGTGCTCGCGGACGGATCGCTACTCGTGATCCGCCGATTCGACGAGTATTCCGACCTGTATCACGTGACGTCGACGGGGCACGTGCTGAACCAGCTCACGTCCGACGACCAGTCGACCACCAACGCGACGTTGCAGCTCGATCACTGGATTCTCTGGCCATCGGTCGGCCCTGATGGCACCGACGTGTATTTCGCGACTGACGCACCCAAGCCGGCGCCGAACAAGAGCTACGAGGTGGATTTCTCTCTCTGGTCGGCGCCACTCGGCGCGCCGTTCAGCATTGGCGACACGGGCGTCGTCGGAGGAATTCGATGGTCGGTGCCGGACGTGTACACCGGCGGCGACATCGAACCGGTGCCGCTGCCGAGCGGCGGCGTCCTCTATTCCAGCTATGCGAATACCGGCAAGGGGACCGTCGTGACGGTGCTCGGGCTGCAGACAGGCCCAAACAGTCCGATGCAGTCGCTCACCACGCCGCAGCAGGACTGCGGTGCGCCCGCTGTCGCTCCGGACGGCGTCACGGTGGCAATGGTCTGCACCAACTCCGGGCAGAGCGCCGATCTCGAAGTCGCGACCCTCGAAGGCAGCACGCTCGGTCCGTTGCGGGTGCTCGCCGCGAACTGCCTGTGCAACGCACCATCGTGGTCGCCGACAGGCGACAACCTGCTGTACATGAACGCCGCAGACCCGGACGGCACCTTCGGGCTCTGGTACATCGCGAATGCCGGTGGACTGCACCCGAGCGCGACGCGCCGTGTCAGCAACGCGAGTGTCGACCTCGATGCGACCTCGGCCGCCGCGTGGACGAGTCGCTAGCGGCTCACGCAGCGGGCTGCGTCAGGTCGTAGACGGTCACACCGTCGACGCTGGTCGCGGTGAAGTGCTGCTCGACCCACTGCGCGATCTCGCTCGAGGTGCCGCTGCCGCCAGCACCGAAGCCGTCGCCCGATCCGAGGAAGTAGTGGATGCGCCCTTGCGCGACGTACTGCTCGAACTCTGCGAGTGACGGCGCCGGATCGGTGCCGTTGAAGCCGCCGATCGCCATGATGGGATCGTCTGTCGCGAGCTGGTATCCGGCCGCTGAGTTAGCGTCGATGGTGGCACCAACCCAGCTGTAGTGGCCGGCGTTGGTCTCGAGCAACTTCACGAGTGCTGCGCCCGGCGTGCTCGCGTTGAGGAACGACCCACCACCGCCAACGCCGGCGCCGCCGGTTCCACGCGGGACGCCGAAACCGCCGCCACCAAATCCGCCGCCGGGGAACGTGCCGGCGCCGGGAAAGGTGCCGCCGCCGAATCCGCCGGTCGGCAAACTCCCGCCGCCGAAGCCTCCGGACGGGGACGTGCCGGCGCGGGGGACTGTGCCGCCGCCGAACCCGCCCGGGAAGCCGCCTGCGCCGCGTCCAGTGAATCCACCACCGAAGCCGCCGGGACCGGCGT
Source organism: Candidatus Dormibacteria bacterium (assembly GCA_050010655.1). Taxonomy (GTDB): domain Bacteria; phylum Chloroflexota; class Dormibacteria; order Aeolococcales; family Aeolococcaceae; genus Palsa-851. The sequence goes on along the minus strand of JBEKKP010000066.1, from coordinate 5,938 downwards.
TTGCTGCTGTGACGGTCGGCCCGGCTGACGGAATGGCGCCGGAGTGGGGGGTGATAACCGTGTTGATGGTGTATGCGGCCGGACCCGCGAAGGCCGCCAGGAGACCGGCAACGACGACTGTCGCGATCACTCTGCGGTGCATCAGCGGCAGGCCGACGATCGCAACTGCCGCGCCGACGCCGATGACGGCAACAGCGACGGCAAGGCCTGGAGCGAATTGGGGGCTGCGCTCGAGGAGCACCGCAGACCACACGCTCGTGGTGGCGACGGCTCCGGCGAGCACAAGCCGTGCCCAGGTCTTGGAGCGCTCACGCCAGAACAGCACGCTGCCCATCCCGACGAGCGCACCGATCGAGGGGGCGAGAGCGACCGTGTAGTACGGGTGGATGATCCCCGCCGCGAGGCTGAAAACAAGTGCGGTCACGACGAGTGAGCCGCCCCAGAGCAGGAACGCAGCCCGGGTTCGATCGGTGCGAGAGCGCAACAGCGTGAAACCGAGCCCGGCCACGAGCAGGATCAGCGCCGCGGGAAGCAGCCAGGAGATCTGGCCGCCGAAGCTCGCGTTGAAGAGACGATCGAGCCCGGTTGGTCCCCACATCGAGCCGGCAGCACCCGATCCGCCGACGCTCCCCGTCTCGTTGCCGGTCAGCCTGCCGAATCCGTTGTACCCGAAGATCAGATTGAGGAGGCTGTTGTCCTGGGAGCCGCCGATGTACGGCCGGTCCGCAGCCGGCGTGAGCTGCACGATCGCGACCCACCACCCTGACGCGACGATCATCGTCCCGGCCGCGATGGCGAGTTGCGCGATCCGCCGCCGCAACGACACCGGCGCCGCCACGAGGTAGACGAGCCCGAACGCCGGAACAACAAGGAACGCCTGCAACATCTTGGTCAGGAACGCGAACCCGACCAGCGTTGCCGCGAGCACGAGCCACTTGGTCTTACCTGCCTCTATCGCCCGGACCGTTGCGTAGGTGGCGATCGTCAGGAGCAGTACGAGGAGCGCGTCCGGGTTGTCGAACCGGAACATCAGGGCCGCCACCGGGGTGAGGGCGACCGTCGCGCCGGCGATCAGTCCCGCCGCGGGCGAGAACCACCGGCGCACGGTGAGATACGTGAACCCGACGGTTGCGACACCCTCGAGCGCCTGTGGCACGAGGATGCTCCAGGCGTTGACGCCAAAGACGCGCGCAGAGAGATCCATGACCCAGAGCGCGGCCGGCGACTTATCGACGGTGATGAAGTTGGAGGCGTCAAAGGATCCGAAGAAAAAGGCTTTCCAGCTCGTCGACCCCGCCTGGACGGCCGCCGAGTAGAAGGCGTTTGCCCAGCCCGAGGCTCCGAGATCCCATAGATAGAGGAACGCGGCGATCCCAAGCAGGCCGAGCAGAGACGGTCGAACCCAGGCGGCGTCCTCCTCGCGTCCCCGGACGAGGAGCCTCGCCCACCGGATCGGCGCCGGACGCGCGCCCGCACCGGCACGAGGTGGTGCAGGCAGCGCAACCGGAGGTGGCGGCGGGGGATCGTCGAAGAACGGGCGGGAAGCCATGGCCCTACTCTGCCCGCCCCGGCTCACGGCGATCTGAGCGTCGGCTCAGAATTCGCTGTGAACGCGGCGATTACGGGAGAAGGTGGTCCGGGCTACCGCTGAAGCCGACTTCGACCGCGAAGGTGTCACCGGCGGTCGCCGCAGCGTTGACGTTGTACACGAGGTTGTAGTACCCGGTCGCAGTTGACGTCACGGTCATCTGCAGCTGGATCCACTGGCCGTTGTAGATCGCGCCGCCGCCGGATGCCGCGGTCTGGTAGCACGCCGTGGAGCATCCGCCTGAGGGCCACGCGTCTGAGACGTTGGCGGGTCCGCCGGGCGGACTCGCCCCTGCGAGGGACGCTCCGAGGTCGGTGATGCTGTTCACCGTGGTCCAGGTGCCATCCGGCGCCTGCAATCCGACGTACGCCGCCCCGCCTCCGACGTCACCGACGTCGAACAAGTCGACGTCGATCGTCTGTCCGGCATACGCCGTGGGATCGAGGCTGAAGAGTGGGATCGAGAACTGGGTGGCCGAGGCGCCGTTCACAGGAGTGAACACCGTCATGTCGTCCATCGACGAGAGCGTTCCGCAGGTGGTGCCGCTCGTCGGGCAGGTCGCATACACGTTGGTCGTGCTGCCCGCAACTGCTCCGAGCGTTCCCAGGTAGTGCTGGGTGGGACTCCCGGCGTCCGACACGAGGCGCACCGCATAGCCCTTGTGTGCCTCCGATTGCGCGGTGGTCCCAGTGGCGGGGATGGTGCAGCCGGACGAGGTGCATGTCGGCTGACCGTTCCAGGTCAGCGTGTCGACCTCGAGCCGGTAGTACTGCGGGACAGTCGACGAGGGGTCGGTGAGGTAGGCGTTGCCGAAGTCTTTCGGGTTGGAGAAGAGCGTCGTGTCGGTCGAGGCGGTTGGTGTGTAGTTGAGCGCCGAGACCCACTGGTGATACGTGGGCGGCACCTCGGCCACCGTCGTGGCGGTCGGTGTGGGCTGTGAGGGCGGGTAGTAGGTGATGCTCTGCGGAGTGGGGCACGCACCAGTGGCCGTCGTCGTGGCCAGGCACGTCGCGTTGTACGGATAGAAGATCTCTTGACTCACTTCCTGATCGCTGAACCGTGAGGAAAGGGTCGAGACCTTGAACACCGTGTACGCCATCGCGGAGTAGGAGGTGTAGGGAGCCGACTGCCCCGTGAAGCTTCCGTCGTCCTCGTGGTAGCAGTAGTACGGTTCGGTGCCCGTGCACGTGTCCGGCGCGAACGCGGGGTTATACACCTGCACGTCGGCGGACTGGCCCACCGGGATCTCGATCAGATAGTTGGAACCGCCCTGATAGTTGAGGTTCGGATACGGCGACTCGGTGCCGGCCGCCTGGCTGATCTGGTGGTAGTCAGGCGCGGAGGACGCATTGCAGGAGTCAGCGCCGGCGAGACCGCATCCTGAGCTCGTCTCATCTGGCGACGGCGTGAACGGATCTCCCTCGGAACGTGGGTTCCCCCAGCCCTCCTCGCGCTCGAAATAGTAGTTACCGCTGCTCCCGAGTCCAGATGGCGGGGTCGCGCAGTAGGCGGTGAGGCCGATACAGCTGCCGGTCATGGCGGACCCTTGCTGCGCGCCCGGCTGCCCGAGCGAGATCGGCGGGAGGTATTCGGCAGTATCGGACCGGACGACGGTGTGATTGCCGAAGCCAATCAGGCGCAGGAAGATCGTTGAGACGGATGTCGAGATGGTGACTTTCAGCTCGTTTGTCTGCGGCTGTGAAGTGACGACGCAGGGCCACACGTTGGCAGTGCAGGTGTTTCCGCCGCCAGTGCCCGCATTCGCGAACCCATTGCGGGCAGCCTCAACGAGAGCGGCGTTTTGCGCGTCTGGATAGTCTCCGGGGAGATACGCAACGCCTGCGAGCGCTGCGGCAGCTGCTGCGCGCTCGAGCTGGTTGCTCGTCAGATAGCTCGTCCCTGCGTCGACTGCGAGTCCGGCAACGACGAAGAGCAGGACCGAGACGAGAGCGAAGATCGCCATCGCCTGTCCCTTGGCGGAGCGCCGGCCCAGCCGGATCGGTTCTGCTGGTCTCATGGTCATCCTCACGATGTCGGCGCAAGCCGCATAACGGTGTATTGACTATCTGTCTGGGTGAAGAACGTCAGGGCAGGCGACGTGTACTTGAAGACGAGTCGGACGCCGAGCTCGGCTTCGTTCGGATGTGTCTGACTCCTGTTGGCGAGCGTGAAGGTGCACGTGCCGCAGGTGTTCGAGACGACTCCGCCCGTGACCGTGTATGTGTCGATCAGTTCCCCTGCCGTGTATGCGCCGTTGTTCGGGGGGCAGGTTCCGGTCGCAAAAGGAGTCGTTCCGGTGCAGCCACTTGGCTGGTAGATGTCGATCTCAGTCACCTTGGCGTTGGTGAGCTGCGGTGAGACGATCGGGTACACCTGGTCGAGGATGTCGACATCGATCTGGTTCTGTGTCAGTCCCAGCGCCGAGCCGTTGCCGAGTTCGGCGCCAAGACGGGCGCCGGCTCGTGTGGCCTGTGCGGCCGCGTTGTTGTCGTCGATGAGGTTCGCGGCCGTCCACGATCCAAGGAAAAGGAGCATCAGCACAGGCAGCAACAGCGCCATCTCGACCATCGCCTGACCCCGTCTGCCGTCGCGCCGGCGCATCACTGCTGTGGCTCCAGGCGGAAGAGGTTGACCGTGGTGCTGTTGAATGTCGTCGAGCCGATCAGCAGCGAGTACTGGAAGTGGATGACCATCTTCGCGTAGTCAGGAGTCGTGCTCACATTGCGCACGGCCGGGTTCCATTCAATGGTCCCGATCACAGTGCCGGTAGCTGTGTACGAGTTCTCACACAGCGTGGCGCCGGTACCGCAGGTATATGCATCGCTGAAGACGCCTCCCACGACGTTCTCCTTATAGATGTCCACTTGCGTGACCTGGACGAGCGGCGTGCTGTTCAGACCATCGGTGTCCATCCGGGCGATCGCGATCGTGTCGGCGTTGTTCGGCGCCGGGATGCCGGTGTTGTCGTAGTTGCCCTCGGCGGCGATGGTGGCGGTGCCGATGTCGGCCGCGTACTGCATGGCATTGGCGCCGTACAGATAGAAGCCTGCGTTCATGACCGAGAAGATCAGGAAGAACAGCAGCCCACCGACGATGGCGAACTCAACCAGCCCCTGGCCCGAAGACCGGCGCCTGCGCACTCGCCTCTCACGCGTGAAAATGGTTGTTCCTCCAGAGCGGTGGTGCCTTGTGACACCGACCTGTCCACCTCGAATGCCAGTATCGACGCGATCTCGGCCCGCACCCGATTGCAATGTGTGAAGAGTTGGTTGCAAACCGTGACGGAACGCCGATGGCGGCCTGACCGGTCCGGAGAGTGCGCTGGCCGGTCGTCCAACCAGGGCACCCCACACGAACCAGATCGTTCGAACGTCGGACGAATTCCCACAAGTGCTTGCCTAAGGTGCCTGACTAGTGCAATTAATGCGCGGCAATTAATTCCGTCAGGGGTGCCTTCCAGGAGGTCGCGATGAGCGAGCAGGCCAAGACTATCGATACCTTGCTCGACGAGCGGCGCACGTTCGCTCCGAGTGCCGAGTTCCTTGCCAACGCCAGGGTCAAGGACCACAGCCTTTGGGAAGCGGCGGATGCCGATCCCGAGGCCTTCTGGGCCGAGCAGGCGAAGAAGTACGTCAGCTGGTACAAGCCCTTCGACACAGTGCTCGAGTGGGATCTCCCGTTCGCGAAGTGGTTCGTGGGTGGGCAGACGAACGTCTCGTACAACTGTCTGGACCGTCACGTCGAAGCGGGAAAGGGCGAGAAGGTCGCCTATCACTTCGAAGGTGAGAACGGCGACACCCGCACGATCACCTACGCGGAACTCCTCTCCGGCGTCTGCCGCTTCGCCAACGCGCTCAAGAAGCTCGGCGTCAAGCGGGGCGACCGGGTCGGCATCTACATGCCGATGATTCCCGAGCTGCCGATGGCGATGCTCGCCTGCGCGCGGATCGGGGCAGCGCACTCGGTGGTCTTCGGAGGCTTCAGCGCCGAGGCCGTTCGCGACCGGATGAACGACGCGGCCGCGGTGGCGATCATCACGGCCGATGAAGGCCGGCGTCGAGGTGGTCTCGTGCCCCTGAAGCGCAGCGTGGACGAGGCGTGCGAGGGCTCGCCCACCGTGCAGCACGTCGTGGTCGTTCGCCGGACGGGCAACGAGGTCCCGATGAAGGAGGGCCGCGACCACTGGTATCACGACCTCGTCGAGGGCGAATCCGATGTCTGCGAGCCGGAGCACATGGAGTCCGAGGACCTGCTCTTCACGCTCTACACGTCAGGGACGACGGCCAAGCCGAAAGGCATCAAGCACACGACGGCCGGCTACCACCTGTACGCGATGTTCACCCACGACCT
>JBEKKP010000065.1:0-14543 GCA_050010655.1 Candidatus Dormibacteria bacterium | reverse complement strand
TCCAGTACGCGGGCTCGGACTCCGGCGGCTACTGTGACCCGCAGGCGGAGAGCGACATCCTCGCAACCGAGACAAGCAGCGACGTGCAGGCCATGTACACGTACGAGGACTACCTCGCCAAGCAACTCCCCGTCGTCTGGCTTCCCGTCTCGGACGCGCAGCTCTCGGAGATCAACAAGGATCTGCAGGGCACCGGCCCGCAGGATCCGTTGCTGCAGATCTACCCAGAGAACTGGCGCTGGTCCTGAGCGGATCACGCAGTAGAGGCAATGCAGCCGTGCGGCTTACGCCGCATGGCTGCGCCGCTGCCGCTCGAACCGCGTTGCGTGAAAGCGATGAGTTTTCCGCTTGATGTCGTCTTAACTCGTAGGGGGCAGGCCCGCGAAGACGAGATGACTATTCAACCGGAAGGAGTTCCGATGCGGCACGAGCTCACACACGCGGCAACAGACGTCGCCGGCGATGGCATGGGTGCCGCAACGCCGTCGGAGCGCCGGGATGCACATGCGTAGATCCGCAAGCATCGGAGTGATCCCCATCATTCCGTTCGATCGATCCTCTCCGGTGCCGTTCTACCTGCAAATCTACGAGGGAGTTCGCGCGGCGATCACGTCGGGGCGGCTCAGCCCAGGTCAGCGCCTGCCGTCCACGCGCACGCTTGCCGAGGAGTTGCAGATTTCGCGCTACCCGGTGTTCAGCGCGTTCGATCAACTGCTGCAAGAGGGTTATCTCGACGGCAAGGTTGGATCGGGCACCTTTGTCCGCTACAACATCCCGGACGAGGTCAGCCGGCCGATCGGCGCGCGACGACCACCGCTGCACACCGACTCGACACCCCTCGCGCCGTCAGCAGCCGGTGACGAGCCTCGCCGCACGAGTGACATCGGACCGCTCGCAGTCAGCTGCCCAGCTTTGGACCGTTTTCCAAGCGAGATCTTCGGACGGTTGATTCGGCGCCATGCAACGCCTCCGTCCGAGCTGCTGGCCTACGGGGATCCCGCCGGCTACGGCCCATTGCGTGAGGCGGTCGCCGAGTTCCTGCGCACCGCGCGAGCCGTTGATTGCGATGCCGGCCAGGTGCTCATCGTCAGCGGGTCGCAGATGGGACTGATGATCGCTGCCCTGGCACTGACGAAAAGCGAGTCCGCAGTCTGCGTCGAGGAGCCGGGATACCCGGGTGCAAAGGAGGCGCTTTGTATCGCTGGGGCAACGGTCATCCCGGTCGCGGTTGACAAAGAAGGTATCGACGTCGCCGCCCTCGCACGCCTCGATGCTCCAGTCTCGCTCGTGCACGTCACCCCGTCCCATCAGTACCCGCTCGGCATGTCCATGGGACTGGCACGCCGGCTCGAACTCTTGCGGTGGGCGGCAAGAGCCAATGCGTGGATCATCGAAGACGATTACGACAGCGAATTCCGGTACGCGAGCCGGCCGGTCGGCTCACTCCAGGGAATGGATTCGGACAATCGCGTCATTTACCTCGGGACATTCAGCAAGGTCATCTTTCCAGCACTCCGTCTGGGCTACATGGTTGTTCCCCGGGAGCTGGTCGACACATTCATTCGCGTCCGGACGGCGCTCGACATCCTGTCACCGACCCTCCCCCAGCTCGTGGTCAACGACTTTCTTCGCGACGGTCAATTCGCGCGACATCTGCGCCGGATGCGGGCTGTCTACATGGGGCGCCGCGATGCGCTGCTGGAAGCGATACAAGAGGATGCAGCCGATGTGCTGACTCTCGGCAACACCGACGCCGGTCTTCATGTTGTCGCCTTCCTGCGCGACGGCATCGACGATCACGAGGTTGTGCGCCGAGCCGCATCGCTCGGCATTCACCCGTCGCCGCTCTCGAGTTGCTACATGGGTCCCGGGGCACGATCCGGCTTGCTCATCGGATTCGGCTCATCCGATGAGCCAGTGCTGAGAAGCGCGGTGCGAACGCTCGCGGGTGTGATCCGAGAACTGGAGTAGCAACGGCTACGCCCGGGGCGATCCGCTAGGGCGCGGATGACTCGATGAGCTTGCCGTTCTTCGACAGGGAGGGGTCGGTGCAGCCGGCGAGGTTGAAGCAGCAGGGCCGCCTCTTCCCGTTCTGCATTTTCGAGATGGTCACCTCGACCCGTCGTTTGCGCGTCTCGGCGTTTGCGGTGGCGTTGACCCATCGAACCCATTCCCAGCGCGCCATCGGCGTGATGTCTTCCCACATCTCCTGGATCTCCTCAGGTGCAGTTGTCAGCGCTGCCTTGAGATCCTGTGGCACGTCCGGCTCCGGCCAGTCTTTGAGCGGCTCGACTTCGAGCGTCACGGAGTCGCCCGCGCCGACGGCAGCTGCCTTCTGCAGCTTGCGGTCGAGTTTTATCCAGTGGCCAAAGTTCCCGTCGGGTTCCACCACGGTCTCGAAGGTGTGGCCGTTGATGCTCCCCCGCACAGCCACCTGCCCGCGCGACGGCAGTTCCTTACTCGCCTTCTCGGGCAAACGAACGATGGTCGACTTGTCGACCAGATCAAGCGTGGCGTCGAAGCGAATCGGCGGCGTTGCGGCGCGCGGACTCATCGTTCTCCATTCTGCTACCTCGGTTCGTTCTTTAGCATCGTCCGTGCAGTGACCTGGACCGCCCATCATCCTTGGCGCTGTGCAGACCAAAGACCCCCAATCTGACAGCAAGCTCATCATCACGGACCCGGTATTTTCCGGGTTCACCGCGTGGGCCTTCGAGTGGTTCGCAGGTCTCGAGCGGGACAATACGCGCGAATACTTCACGGCAACGCGTGACCGCTATGAAATCGAGGTTCGCGGCGCGATGGTGTCGATGCTCCGGGAGTTGCGTGGGGCCTTCGGCGGCACCGTGCGGGTGTTCCGTCAGCAGAACGACATGCGGTTCTCCCCTGCGGTTCCGTACAAAACACGAACCTATGGTGCTCTCGACTTTGATACGCCCATCACCGCTCGGCTCTACGCCGACATCTCCGCGCGCGGCCTCTACGCGGGAACCGGATACCACCGACTCGCAGCCGACCAGCTGACTCGCTTCCGCGACGCCGTCGTCGACGATGAATGCGGGACGCACCTGTTGAAAACGCTGGCCACCGCTCGGGATGCCGGCCTGGAGCTCATCTTTGACAGTCTCGTCTCCGTGCCGCGCGGATTCGCACGCGATCACCCACGCGCAGATCTGCTGAAGAGCAGATCGCTGCTTGCAGGACGCCTGGTCACCGGCGAATCCGGCATCGATCGCGACTCCGCACTCGAGCACGCTGCCGGCACGTGGCGCGCCGCATCAGGACTGACAGACTGGCTCGATAACCATGTGGGACCAAGCACGCAGCCAGTGCGTGGGCGCTGGTCGCGGTGACCGGCGAGTTGGTAAGTTGTCACGCACCGTAAGTTATTGCTTACGCAGCGTGGCTGTCAAGTCGGAGCGCCGGTCATACTTGCCGCCTTCATCTACCGCCGCCACGAGGACAGTCATGCGCGCACTCCACATCGCCGCTGCCGGTCACGCTCCCACGATGACGGAACTTCCCCGCCCTGAGATCGTGCCGGACTATGTCCTCATCAAAGTTCGCGCGGCATCCTTCAATGGGGTTGACCGGGCTATTGCGTCAGGGTTCATGGCCCAGTTCATGCCACATGCGTACCCGCTTGTTCTGGGCCAGGACGCCGCCGGCGTCGTCGAGGCCGTGGGAGAGAACGTCAGCGGGATCAGCGTCGGCGACGAGGTGCTCGGCAACATGCTGATCAGTCCGCCGTTGCAGCGCGGCACCATCGCGGAATATGCGGTGCTGCCCGCAGCCGCATTGGTACACAAGCCGGCGGAACTGGACTTTGACGAGGCTGCAGCACTGCCGCTCGCGGGCGCAACCGCTGTGGCTGTCCTCGACGCGATCGATCTGCAACCCGGCCAGACCGTCCTCATCATTGGAGCGACCGGAGGCGTCGGATCCTTTGCGATTCAACTCGCGGTCGCGCGCGGGGCGACGGTCATCGCTACCGGCACGGCCGCCGATGCCGAGACCCTCATCGAGCTTGGGGCTTCCGAGGTGGTCGACTACACCTCTGGATCAGTCGCCACAAAGGTTCGCGCGGCACACCCAGAAGGTGTCGACGCGCTCATCGACCTCGCGAACTTCAGCCCCGATGGATTGGTGGAGGCTGCCACAGCAGTCCGTGACGGAGGCCGAGTTGCGAGCCCGCTGAACGCGATCGACGCCGGCGCCCTCGCCACTCGCCAGATCATCGGGCAGAACGTCACCGCCAATCCACACCGTGAGGTGGTTGCACCACTCGTGGCTGCGGCTGCCGCGGGACGGCTGACTGTCCCCGTCACGACGACCGTCACGCTCGACGAGGCGTCCGTCGGACTCACCGGGTTCTCGAGCCGGGGCGTGCGTGGCAAGAACGTCGTCGTGATGGAGACGTAATTCCCGCACTCAACAGGATGACAACTGCGATCGTGCCCGCGACGATGGAACTGACCTGGCTGGGACAGAGCGGCTTCCTGCTGCGTTTTCCCTCTGCCAACGTGCTCGTCGATCCGTTTCTCAGCGATCGCGGCGGGCGGCTTGTGCCGGCGCCGGCACTGGAGTCGCTCGGGAGCATCGACATCGTTGCCGCGACCCACGAGCACTGGGATCACCTCGACCTTCCGGCCATCGTGAGGCTCCTCGAGTTGCACCCACGGATGCTTGTTGTCGTCCCGCTCCCGATCGTCGACCAGGTCCTCGACGCCGGCATCGCATCCGAACGGATTCGCGGCGTGCAGCCGGACGAGGTCGTTGTGCATGGCGGACTGCGGATCAACTCGGTGCCGGCGCGTCATGGCGTGCACGTCAGCGACGCGTACAACTTCGGGACCGAACTCTCAGATGGGAAGGTGCGGTATCTCGGCTATGTCCTGAGCGAGGAAGGAGTCGTCGTGTATCACGCCGGCGACACGATCCTGTACGACGATCAGGCCTCACGTCTCGCGAGCCACGGGGTGCAACTCGCGCTGTTGCCCATCAACGGCCGGGACGCCGAACGCGAGGCCGTCGACATCGTGGGCAACCTGTCCGCCGCTGACGCTGCGTCACTCGTCGCGCATGCGCATATTCCCGTTGTGGTGCCGATGCACTACGACATGTTCGCCGGCAATCCTGGGGATCCGGGAGCCCTCGTCACCGCGGTGGCGCGCGAAGCGCCCAACGCCGCCGTCCTTGTCCCGGCACATCACGAGCGTTTTGTCGTTACCGGGACGTCGGCCTGAGGCGCGAAGCGGACTCCGTCAGCGCCCCAGCCCGAGCTCCACGGCCTTGACGATGAGCAGCAACACAGCGACCACCAGGTAGCCGCGCAGCGCATACATGCCCACCAGCCGTCCGCGGGACCAGACCGGACGATCGAGCAGGGTCAGTTGTGGCATCCGCCACGTCGAACGACCCTGCCGTGCCTCGTGATCGACACCTCCGCCGCGGCTGAGCAGCACCAAGACCGTAACGCCCACGACCATCGCACCGAGTGTGGCGCCGAGCCAGGGCAGCAGCAGGATAATGTCGAACGCCGGAAAGAGCGTGTTCACCACGAGAATTCCTGACAGCATCAGGAGCACCGCGACGATGATCGACGCCAGGCCGTTGAGCCACGGTGCGTTGATCCATGGTCCCAGGACGTCCTTGTCGTTGCAGAGCAGCAGCAGAAAGACGGTCGCGCTCGGCAGCAGCACGCCGGCGAGTGCCTGCACTGCGGTGGTGATGACGCCAAGCGGTGCATCCGGGATGAGCACGACTCCAGCCGCGAGCGCCACGAGGGCTGCGAACACCGCGTAAAACAGCTTCGCGTCGGAGACGCCGCGATGCAGCGAGTGCTTGATGCGGAACACGTCGCCGCACGCGTACGAGGTCGCGAGCGTTACCGCCGACGCTCCGATGATCGATGCGTTGAGCAGCACGATGGCGAAGATCGCGCCGGCGACTCCCCCGACCGTTCCGCGCAAACCTGCCGCGACTCCGCCCGCATCAGTGAAATGGCCGGCGAAGCCCGTGCCCTTGAAGGCGAACGCGGCCGCGACCATCAGCGCGCCGGCGCCGACAATCACCACGACAGAGCCGATCACCGTGTCTGCGCGCTCGTACGGGATCCAGCGTGGGGTGATGCGCTTGTCGATGATGTTCGACTGCTGGAAGAACAGCTGCCACGGCGCGACGGTGGTGCCGACGATGGCCACGATGAGCAGCACCGCATCGGACGCGACACCTCCGGTGATATGGGGCACGAACGTGTCGTGAATGATCTGCCCGGCGTTGGGATGCACCATGAAGATGAGCGGCACAGCCAGGAAGTTGAGCGCGATGAAGACGTACATGCAGCGCTCCCAGCGGCGAAAGCTCCCGGTGACCGTCATCGCGACAAGGCCAACAGCCGCAAGCGGGACAACGATATCGGGGCTGATGTCGAAATACGACGCCGCCAGGCTGATCCCGATGAACTCGGTGACGATGGTGAGGAAGTTGAGGATGAACAGGTCACCAACCGAGAACGCGCCCCAGAACCTGCCGAAGCGCTCGAAGATCAGGCGCGCGTGACCCACGCCGGTGACGGCGCCGAGCCGGACGACCATTTCCTGGTTGACGATCAGCACGGGAATGAGCAGCGGCAACGTCCAGAGCAACGACGTCCCGAAGTTCTGTCCCGCCTGCGTGTAGGTGGCGACACCGCCCGCGTCGTTGTCGCCGACCATGACGATCAGCCCGGGACCCATGATGGCCAGCAACGCCAGCATCCGGCGCTTCCACGAACGACGGGCGTGCGTGTCGTCGTGACGGATGGTGCCGAGCGCACCGGTGATGTCACCGACGTGCGCGTCGTCAAGGACCGCGGACTGACCGGGTGGAGCGGCAGTCAGGGCATCGAGCGTCATGAGCTGTACCTCCGCGCCTCGCGATGACGAGGCGAGCGTGCTTGTAGAACCGCGCACGCACGGAGGCACCGTTACTCAGTCGATCGCTGGAAACCCCTTGACGTGCGCGGAGAGAGACCGCGCCGGACTACTGTCGGCGTCCATCGCTACCTCCGAGACACCCGGAATTCCCAGCAGCACCGCTGTAGGGGTGACGCCTGGCGGGCCACCAGGCTCCGAGATCACGATGATCCTTGCACCCCTTCTCGTCAGAGCTTTGGCCACTGCCCGGCGTAAGACCCTCATGGGGCCAGCCACTTTGGGTTACCCCTTAATTCGGGGAAACCTGTCCTGACCCGAAGCGTGTCTCCACGGGTGGGGTCAGTGGCCTTTGTCCGAGCAGCCGCCTCACCGAACGAGGTGCGAACTGGCTACTTCTCGACTGTACCCCTGTCCGCCAGTTCGGGTCAAGTTGCGCAGGCGTCACGATCCTTTGATCAAATGCGCTGCGCCCTACTTCGCGAGCGTCTCGCTCTCATATGTCGTCGGGTCCACCACATGCGCGAGCTCGAATGCCTCGCGCCGCTCATAGCAGGTCCCGCACGTCCCGCAATGGATGGCGCCGCCCTTGTAGCAGGACCAGGTTCGTTCGAATGGCACCTGCAGCTCATTGCCCAACGTGACGATGTCTGCCTTGGTCATCGACAAAAATGGCGCCAGGATTTCAATGCTCGCGAGACCCTCGACAGCGAGATTGACCATGGTCGCGAATGCGCGAACGAATTCCGGCCGGCAGTCGGGGTAGATGAAGTGGTCGCCAGTGTGCGCACCGAATGCGACAGCCTCAGCTTCGCGTGTGACGGCGAGCGCGCACGCGATGCTGAGCATGATGGCGTTGCGGTTCGGCACGACCGTGATCCGCATGCTCTCGTCGGCGTAGTGACCGTCGGGGACTGCGACGGCGGAGTCGGTCAGCGCGGACCCACCGAGGATGCGCGACAAGCCCGCCGCGTGCAGGTCGATGAGCGTCCATGACGCGCCGAGGTCCGACGAGATCCGCTCCGCGAATTCCAATTCCTTGCGATGCCGCTGTCCGTAATCGAACGAAATGGCAGCGAGCGAGTAGCCCTGGGCACGCAACAAGTAGCCCATGGTCGTCGAGTCGAGGCCGCCGGAAAGCACGACGACAGCTGTCCGCTCGGACCGCAAAGGTTCGTCAGTGCGAGTTGGCACGGCGGCCGGATTGTCCCCGATGAGGTGCCGGGGAGGGTGCTCCCGAGAACAAGCTGCTCACTTTATAGTCTCACTGTAATATAATGCGATAACTAACTTGTCGTATACGGAGGTTGAGGCTGTGCTGACACTGATCCTGATCATCGTTGTGGTGCTCCTGCTCTTCGGCGGCGGCGGCTACTTCTGGCGGTCGCGGTGACCGGGGGGCGTTCCGGCGTCGTCCGGCGCGCCGCGCGTGGAGCCGGTGCCGGAACGCTCGCGACCGGACTCATGAGTTCGCTGATGATCGGCGCGAAGCGTGCTGGTTTCGTCGGCGGCATGCCCCCGGAGAAGATCACCGCCGCGATGTTGCGTCGAACAGGAATCGGCCACAGCGGCGACCAGCAGGATGTGCTCGCGGCGGTCCTCCACTTCGGATTCGGGGCTGCGGCTGGTGCGGCTTTTGGTGTTATCGCCCCGAAGCGATTGATGGTTCGCGTGCCTGCGGGCGTGGCGTACGGCGCGGCGATATGGGGCGTCAGCTACATGGGATGGGTGCCGGCGCTTGGCATCATGCCGCCGGCCCAGCGTGACCGGCGTGATCGCCAGGCCGTCATGCTCGGCGCCCATCTCATCTACGGCACGGCACTCGCGGTGATGATCGGTCCCAGAGGGCGTGACGTGTCGTACGACCAGGAGGACGGCGCCCCGGACTGATCACGGGGAAAGTTGCAACGCATCACGGCGGACGGGGTCGCAAGCCGCAGTTCGGCGCGCGTTGAGCAGCCATCGGCCCATGGTGGGGCCATGTTCAAACGTCTTCCTGTCGTGCTCCCTATCGTCCTTTTTACCGGTGCCCTTGTGGCTCTCTCGCCCCTCGACGCGTTCGCGGCGACAGCCCCGAGCCTCGGAACCGCACTCAATTTCACCGTGCTCGCAGGCTCGACGATCACCAATACCGGACCGAGCGTTATCACCGGCAACCTGGGATTGGACCCCGGCTCTTCGATCACCGGATTCCCGCCAGGGACTGTCACCGGCGTCAAGCACTTCAGTGATGCCGTTGCGCTGCAGGCCAAGAACGACCTCTCCACGGCGTACACCGAAGCAGCCAATGCGCCCGTCACGACCGACATGACCGGTCTGAATCTCGGTGGCCAGAACCTGACGCCAGGCGTCTACAAGTTCGACAGCTCTGCACAGTTGACCGGGCCGCTCACGCTCAGCGGCAACGGCGTGTACATCTTCCAGATCGGCAGCACGCTGACGACAGCGAGCAACTCGGTGGTTCTTACCACCGACGGCGCGCAGGCGTGCGGCGTGTTCTGGCAGGTGGGCAGCTCGGCCACGCTCGGCTCGGCGACACACTTTCAGGGAACGCTCATGGCGCTCACCAGCATCACGATGGTGACCGGCGCCAACATCATCAGCGGTCGCGCGATGGCACGCAACGGCGCGCTCACGCTTGACGCCAACAACATCACGCCGCCGGTCGGCACGTGCACCGTCGGTTCGGGTGGTGGCGGCGGCGGCTCGGGTGGTGGCGGCGGATCTGGTGGTAGTGGTGGATCCGGTGGCGCGGGCGGACCTGGCACAGGCGGCTCAACGTCCGGACCGGTCCCGATTCCGGATACCGGATCGGGCGGCATCGGTTTCTTGGTCCCGGCACTCATGGTGATCGGCGGTGGCGTGTCCGTTGCAGCAGGACGTCGCGTGCACGCGCACGCCTCGCGTTGAGGTCCACGACCCGTCGACCCGATCGGATTGTTGGACGCGTCACCACGCGGCGCGCGAAGGTGGTGACCGTCGCCGTCGTCGTGGGCACCGGACTGGCACTCGCATCGATATCCGCCGTGACAGCAGCGCCAACGCACGCCGCACCGGTCGTCACCGCGAGTACGTTCAGCCGGGACTCCGGATTCGCAGGTCCAGCCCAGTCGTCAGCGACATGGTCGGGCTACGTCGTGGCACCGAGCACGCCGTTGACGGATGTCAGCGCCACGTGGAAGGTTCCACCAGTCGCATGCGCGAAGACAACCGCCCCGCAAGCTGCAGTCTTCTGGGTCGGCCTCGACGGTTGGTACTCCAAGACGGTCGAACAGGCCGGCGTCGAAGCGTATTGCTCTGGAACCACCGCCGTGTACACGGCATGGTGGGAGATGTTTCCGACAAACCACATCACGCAAGTGTTCTCGGTTCGCCCGCGCGATTCGATCGTGGCGTCGGTGCATTACCTGAACGGCATCTTCACGATCACCGTCAAGGACATCACGTCGGGCGCAACGTCCACGGTCAACGCGCGCTGCGCCAGCGGCACGACGTGTAAGCGTTCGTCTGCGGAATGGATCGCGGAGTCGCCCACCTACGGCGCAGCGAGCGCATCGCTCCCGCCGTGGAGCTCGCTGACGTTCGCTGCCTCACTCGCGAGTGTGACCGTCAACCGGCAGACCAAGGGCATCTCAGGATTCGTCAACTTCCCCGTCGTCATGACAGGTATCCACGGACGCCAGGCAATCGCCGGTTCATTGCTCAGCGGTGCCGGCTTCACGGAGTCGTGGCTCGCGTCGAACTGATTCGGTCAGCCTGAGCGCAACGTCTCGCGCCGAGTAACGACCACCGTCACTGGTGCGGGTCGTTGCAGATTTCGAACACTTTGCCGTCAGGTGCGCGGAAGTGCTGCCACGTGTAGCCTCCGCCGGTGTTGGATGCTCCGATCAGCTCGATGCCCGCGTCTCGCAGCTCGGCGATCGCACCGTCGATGTCGTCCACCAGCAGGCCCGCGACAACCTGGTCGTGCTCGAATTGCTCGACCGGATCGGGTCCATTCGGTCCGAATATCTCCACCTGATCCCCATCTGGCGTCCGGAACACCAGGAAGTCGTCCCGCTCGGCGACTGCCTCCAGCCCGATGACGTCGCGGAAGAACGTCGTCATCGCAACGTACTGGTCCGTCTTGACTCCGACCCAACTCACGCCTTTCACCCGCATCGTTGCTCTCCTTCTCTACGAGTAACGCCCAGCGTCACATGCCTGGCGTCGATCAGGTATACAGCACCTGATGATCCTGCACATCGCTCGCGGCGAGACATGGCGTGCCGCGCAGGTCGGTGGCATCTACGAATTGCCGCCGTTCATTCACTGCTCGACCGGGCGGCAGGTGCGCATTCCATGGCGGACCCTCTACGCCGGTGTCGAGGATCTGGTCCTGTTGCTGATCGATGAGGACGCCA
Source organism: Candidatus Dormibacteria bacterium (assembly GCA_050010655.1). Classification (GTDB taxonomy): domain Bacteria; phylum Chloroflexota; class Dormibacteria; order Aeolococcales; family Aeolococcaceae; genus Palsa-851. Next base: position 3,226 of record JBEKKP010000065.1, on the reverse strand, counting down.
TCGACGCGCCCGTGCACTACGAGGCGACGGTCGCGGGCGAGGAGGCATTCCCGCACGTGTACGGGCCAATCCCAGTGTCGGCGGCGGTGGCGGCTGAGCCGCTCGAGCCAGGGATGGCAATCGCACCGGCGTTGCCGGCGCGCATCACACGGCTCATTGCCGCCGCGCGAGGGGACAGCCCACCCGGCATCGACGAGTGGCATCACCTCGAGTACACCGTGTCCACGGATCGCACGCGTATCGATGTCGACGGCGTGTACGAGTTTCTCTCGCGCCACGCCTACTGGTCCACCGGGATTCCGCGCGACGTCATGGAACGGGCGTTGAGCAATTCACTGTGCTTTGGGCTGTACACAACCGCAGGCGACCCGGCTGGATTCTGTCGCGTCGTCACCGACTACGCAACGTACGGCTACCTCGCCGATGTCTTCGTGCTGCCCGAACACCGTGGCCTCGGACTGGGACTCTGGCTGGTGCAGTGTGTCGTCGATCATCCCGACCTCGCGGGTCTGCGCTCGTGGCAGCTCGGGACCCGTGATGCGCACGGTATCTACGAACGCCTCGGCTGGAAATCCGCCGATCCGGCACGCTGGATGGCGCGCACGGTGGCGCCCTCCGACATCTACGGGTAGCGCCGGAGGCTCAGATCCACCCGCGGCGTCGGAAGAAGTACAGCTGCGTGATGATCGAGATGGCCATGATCGCCAGGCCGATGCCGAACGCATAGACGCTGCCGATTCGTGACACCAGCCAGCCGAAGTTCATCCCGAAGAACCCCGTAAGAAACGTCAAGGGCAAGAAGAGACTCGCGACAACCGTGAGCGCTTTCACGGTCATGTTGAGCCGGTTCGAGACGGTGGACAGATACACATCCATGGCGCCGGTGAGCAGATCGCGCAACGAGTCGACCGTCTCGTACTGACGGATGATGTGATCGTAGACATCGCGGTAGTACGCAGTTGTCTCGCGGTCGAGCTCGAGTGAGAGGGTCACCAGGCGCTGGAACATGTCGCGTTGCGCGCCGAGAATGCGCCGCATCTCCACGGCCGAATGCTTCATCTCCTGGAGCAGTGCCAGCTGCGAATTGGTCGCGTTCTCGAGCACTGCGTCCTGCAGCTTGTCAACCGCCTCGTCGAGTGTCTCCAGGGCAGTGAATGTGGTGTCGACGAGCGCATCCATGACGAGGTACGTCAGAAATGACGACTTCCGGCACGCGCTCTGCGGCGATTCGGCGATCCGCGCGTTCAGCTGGTCGAATGACGGTTCCGGCTCGAGGTGCACCGTCACCAGGTAGGTTGGTGCGATGTAGAGGTGATGCTCGCGGAACGAGACCTCCTCGCCGTTGAGCGCAATCACAAAGACGACGGCGAAGACGTATCCGTCGTACCCGTCCAGCTTTGGACGCTGGTTCTGGTGCTTGACGTCCTCGATCGTGAGCTGATGAAACTTGAAGGTGTCGCTCAGCAGCCGGTAGTCGTCATCGTCCGGCGCCTGAATATCAAGCCAGAACGTTTCGTGTGAAACGTTGATGAGCTTGTCGATCGCGTCCGGGGCGGCGGCGGCGTTGTGACCTTCGGCTGTGAAAAGCGTGCGCATCGCCCAACGATCCTACGTGGTCCCGCCGGCAAGCGGACCGGCGGTCACGTCTCCCAGAACGATTCGCCGGTCGGGCCGACCGGGCCGCTGATGCACAGCCCGGTGGCCCTTCCGTCGCTCACGAGATGTGATCTACCAGTAGTACCAACGGCCACCGCGAGGGCGGAGTGCGAACCCGATCACCCACACGATCAGCGCGATGATCGCGATCCACCACAACACGTGCACCGCCACGCCGAGTCCGAAGAGCAAAGCGACGAGCAACAGGAAAATGAGCAACGCTGCCACGGTCAGAACCCCCTACCGGCCGTCAGCCGTCCCCAGCCGCCGGCCCGTCTTGCTCCCTGCTTCTGTCTCATGGAACCTGCCTCCCGCAAGTTATAGGTGATCTATCACGAAGAATGATGGCTATATGTACCGCCGATGGCAAGCCGGCCCACATCGACAAGCCGCTGCGGACGGCCTGGCGCCGCAGATGCTCCTCAAACAGCCGGCCGGTCCTCGGCGTTGTCAGCGAACGTGATACCCATGACATCACGCTCCCCGAGCGCCATCACATCGCCTTTCCTCGTATGACGCTGCATCACAATCGCACCCCCCCGCGCCCCATTTCGGGTGCACCTGACTAGAATCGGCTGATGAAGACCGGGACATTCATCGAGCGAGTCCAGGCTGCGCGTCATCGTTCACGGGGAGAGCGCCATGGCGCTTGAGACGCTGACTCCAACGACGCACCGGATGCTCGACCTGGATAAACCGCTCTACACGATCAGTGTCGCAGCGGAAATTCTCGCGTCCCATCCACGCACGTTGATGATGTACGAGAGCATGGGGCTCGGGGTTCCCGCTCGCACAGCCACAAACCGGCGCCGCTATACCCAGCGAGACATCCTCACGTTGACAGCGATTCAGCGACTGACGCGACAGCACGGCCTCAACATCGCCGGCGCGCGTTATGTCATCAAATGTCTGCAACTCCTCGACGCGCACGGCATCCCGCGCCCCTCCGAGCTCACAGACATCGACCTGGAGCACGTCCGAATCTAGTCCCTGCGTCCGGGGACACGGTGCTTGCCCGGCAACAGTCGGCTTGCGAACGCTGGACGCATCCCTGGGTAGCGCTACGGCCGCGGTGACCTTACAGCGTGGGACGGACAACAAGTTATAGCGATACTGTTATACTTGGAGTCGACCCCCACTGGCGGGCTATGTGGGACACCGAATGGCACCAACTGGAACTGAGATGACTGCTGACCCGAAAAAGACGTCCCAGACGGACAAGGAGCAAGCCGCTCTCGATCAGGTCCAGCCCGATCGCCTTCTCGCCGGCGAGGACGAGGACACCCGCCACATCGACGACGCCGTCCACTGGGTCAAGGTCTACACGGAACTTCTGGAGTTCAAGCGATCAGTCCTCGCCACCACCGAGAAACACGTCGTCACGATGGACCCGGACGCAAGCGCCGAAGTGCAGCAAACCGACCTGGTTGCACTCAGCGCAGAAGCGCTCCGTTTCGAGCGTCGCCTCGTCTTCTGGCGCACTCGTATCGCGCAGCTTCAGGCCTAGTGCGGGTTCCAGCCTGAGACTCCCCCGTTCGGACGCTTTGTGGTCTGGCGGCAGGGGACGGGC
>JBEKKP010000064.1:0-14936 GCA_050010655.1 Candidatus Dormibacteria bacterium | reverse complement strand
GGCACCAGCACCATCGTGTGGCGCGCATGGCGCTCCGCGTCCGGATGCGTGACGCCGATGAGCAGGATCACCTTCGCGTTGGGATGCGCGGCACCACTGGTGAACCACTTATGGCCATTGATAACGTAATCATCGCCGTCGCGATCGATCCGGGTGGCGAGCTGCGTCGGATCGGAGCTCGCGACCTCCGGCTCGGTCATGCCGATGCAGGAGCGGATCTCGCCGCGCAGCAGCGGCTGCAGCCACTCCTCCTGCTGCTCGGGCGTGCCGAACTGCGCAAGCACCTCCATGTTGCCGGTGTCAGGCGCCGAACAGTTCATCGCCTCCGACGAGATGCTGCTCCAGCCCATGATTTCTGCAAGTGCGCCGTACTCGAGGTTGGTCAGGCCGGCGCCGAAACGCTTGTCGGGTAGGAAGAGATTCCAGAGGCCGCGCCGGCGCGCCTCGGTCTTCAACTCCTCCATGACGGGCGAGATCCGCTGCGGAATCGTCTCCGCCGAGAACCCGCGCCAGTACTCCTCCTCCGCCGGGCGGATGCGCTCGTCCATGAAGCGCCACACCTTCTCGCTGAGCTCCCGCACTCGCGGCGTTTCCGTGAAGTCCATCGTCAGCCTCCTTGGGCGGCGCCCAACTTGTCGAGTGCCACGAGCCCGCTCTCGACGATCGCCGGCACCATCTCGCCCATCGTCTCGAAACCCTCGCCGACGGTCATCCCCATCAGGAACCGGGCGGTGATGCCCTCGGCGATGATCGCGAGCTTGTACGCGCCAAGCGCGATGTACCAGTCGAGCGAGGTCAGGTCGCGCTGCGTCCCCGCAGCGTAATCGCGGAGCAGGTCCGCTCGCTTGGCGAAGCCGTCCTCGACGGTGATCGCGCGGCCGTGCAACGTCCGCGCCGCGGCTTCGGACTCGTCGTCCGCCCAGTACACGCAGAGCAGGCCGACGTCACAGAGCGGATCACCGATCGTGCACATCTCCCAGTCAATGACGGCGACGATCCGGGACGGATCGGCCGGCGCGTACATCACGTTGTCGAGCCGGTAGTCACCGTGCACGATGCCCGGCGCCGACGGCGTCGGGACTGTTTCGTCGAGCCGGCGGCGCAGCGTCTCGATGCTGGGAAGCTCCCGCGTTTTCGACGCCTCCCACTGCTGCCACCAGCGCCGCACCTGACGCGCGAGAAAGCCGTCCGGGTGCCCGAAATCGCTGAGCCCGACGGCGTCCGGATCGATGGCGTGGAGTTGCAGGAGCGTGTCGATCAGCGCCGTCGACATCGCACCGCGCGTCTCCGGCGTGTCCGGGAACTCGACAGGCAGCGCGTCGCGCACGACATGGCCGTCGATCCATTCCATGACATAGAAACGAGCGCCGATGACGGAGTCGTCCTCGCAGAGCGCGATCACGTGCGGCACCGGTATGCCGGTGCCCTGCAACGCTGCAAGCACTCGATACTCGCGCGGCATGTCATGCGCGGTGGGGAGCACGTGCGCGAGCGGCGGACGGCGAACGACGAATCGCCGCTCGCCGTCATCGACGATGTACGTGAGATTCGAGCGGCCACCCGGGATGACCTCGCCTCGTAGTGCACCCGCGAGCCCGCCGACGCGCGGTGCCAGGTATGCCGCGAGCGCCTCGAGGTTGAGCCCCGGCGGCGACGTCACTGCTGAGGCGTGTGACCGTGACGGCGGCGCCGGATCTCCGCGACCTGGAGGCGCAAGGTGGCGCGTTCGAGCGCCATCAGCGCCTCCTCGTTGCCGACGTTCTGCGAGAGGAGTTCCTGCGCCTTCTTGCGCGCTTCCTCGGCACGCGCCTCGTCGATGTCCTCGGCGCGCTCGGCGGCATCCGCAAGGATCGTCACCTTGTCCGGCAGGATTTCCAGGAATCCGCCCGACACTGCGAGCACGTGCTCCGCGTCTGCGTTGCGGATGGTCACGACGCCATTGCGCAGCGGGGTGAGCAGCGCGATGTGCTGGGGCAGGACTCCGAGATCGCCTTCCACGCCGGGCGCGAGCACGAAATCAGCCTCCTCGCTGAACACGCGACCCTCCGGCGTGACGAGTTCGACCTGGAGCTTGGCCATACCCGTTATTCCTTTGCCGTCCCGTCGGCGGCTGCAGCAGCCTCGGCGGAGGATTCGCTGCCGGCGTCATCGCCGGATTCCGCCGCGTCGATATCGGTCGCGAGTGCAGCATCGGTGGCCGCGTCCGCCTCCGCCGCTGCTGCAGCAGGTGCGGCCGTCGCGGCTGGAACCTCAGTCTCAGCACTGTCGGCAGCCGGCGCCTCGGCAGCATCCGCAGGTGCGGCCTTCGCATCGTCGTCGCCCTTCAACGCGGCCGCGCGAGCCAACGCCTCGTCGATGGTGCCGCACATGTAGAAGGCTTCCTCGGGCAGGTCGTCGTGCTTGCCGTCGAGGATCTCCGCGAAACCGCGAATCGTCTCCGCGAGCGGCACGTACTTGCCCTCGCGTCCGGTAAACACTTCGGCGACGAAGAACGGCTGCGACAGGAAGTTGCGCACGCGGCGCGCGCGACCGACTGTCAGCTTCTGGTCCTCGGTGAGTTCTTCCTGGCCGAGGATCGCGATGATGTCCTGGAGTTCCTTGTATTCTTGGAGCACGCGCTTCACACCCTGCGCCACGCGGTAGTGCTCCTCGCCAACAACGTTCGGATCGAGCACGCGGCTGAAGGATTCGAGTGGATCCACGGCGGGGTAGATGCCCGCTTCCGAGATCGACCGGCTTAGCGTGACCGTCGCGCCGAGGTGGCCGAATGTCGTTGCAACGGCAGGGTCGGTGAAGTCGTCCGCCGGCACGTAGATCGCCTGGACCGACGTGATCGATCCCTTGTTGGTGGAGGTGATCCGCTCCTGCAGATCGCCCATCTCGGTTGCCAGTGTCGGCTGGTATCCAACCGCGGAGGGCATGCGTCCGAGCAGTGCCGAAACCTCAGCTCCGGCAAGGGTGTACCGGAAGATGTTGTCGATGAAGAGCAGTGTGTCGGCGCCCTTCTCGTCACGGAACCACTCGGCGATGGTGAGGGCCGTGAGCGCGACGCGTGCGCGCGCACCGGGCGACTCGTTCATCTGCCCGTACACGAGCGCTGTCTGGTCGAGCACCTTGGATTCCTGCATCTCGCCGTAGAGGGCGGTGCCCTCACGAGTGCGCTCACCCACGCCCGCGAACACCGAGTAGCCGGCGTGCTCGCGTGCGATGTTGCGGATCATCTCCATGACGATGACCGTCTTGCCGACTCCCGCTCCGCCGAAGAGCCCGATCTTCGAGCCTTTCGAGAAGGTGCAGATGAGGTCGATGACCTTGATGCCGGTCTCGAGAATCTCCGTCTCCGTCGACTGCTCGGAAATCGTTGGCGCGGTGCGATGCATCGGCATCCGGGCGGTGCCGGTGAACGGCCCCTTGCCGTCGATGGTGTCGCCGATGACGTTGAACATGCGCCCGAGCGTCTCCTCGCCCACCGGCACCTGAATCGGCGCTCCGGTGGCGCGTACGGCGTCACCGCGGCGCACACCTTCGGTGGTGTCCATGGCGATGGTGCGCACCGTGCTGTTGCCCAGGCTCTGCTGCACTTCGAGCACGAGCAGCTTGCCGCCCTCGCGATCCATCTCGAGCGCGTCGAGAATCTCTGGCAGGCGCCCTTCGGTGAACTCCACATCGACGACCGGGCCGATCACCTGTACCACTGCGCCGGTGCCGGCCTGCAACTCCACAACTGCCATCTCTCTCTCCTCAGCCTTCGAGCGCCGCGGCGCCGGAGACGATCTCCATCAATTCTGTCGTGATCGAAGCCTGGCGCACCTTGTTGGCGGTGAGCGTCAGGTCCTCGATGAATTCGCTTGCGTTGTCGGACGCGTTGCGCATCGCGATCATGCGTGCGGCCTGCTCGGATGCGCCGTTCTCCAGGACGGCGCGATACACCTGCGCCTCGACGTATCGAGGCAGCAACGCGTCGAGCACATCCTTGGGGTCGGGCTCGTACTCGAAATCGGCACTGACGGCCTTCGCATCCTCAGGCGGCACAACGGGAATCACGCGCTGCAGCGTCGTCTGCTGACGCCCGACGCTGATGAAGCGCGCGTACACGATGTCGATCTGCTGGACCTCTCCCCGCTCGTACTGCTCCATCGCAACGCGCGCGGCGGGAAGGACATCACCCATCGTGGGCTTGTCGCCGAGGTTGCTCTGGTCCGCGATGAGGTCGCGATGCAACCGGCGGAGCACGTCACGTCCCCGGCGTCCGATGGTGACGTACGAAACCGGAACCCCCGTCTTCGCCGCGTCACTCAACGCGAGCCGCGTGTTGTTGCTGTTCAACGCGCCGGCGAGGCCGCGGTCGGCGGTGACCAGGATGATCAGCCGCTTCTCGACAGGACGCACCGTGAGAAACGGGTGTTCATATTGCGGCGAGCGCCGCATCAACTCGGTCATGACGCTGGCGATCTCGTCGCTGTACGGGCGCGCCGCGAGCACGCGCTCCTGGGCTCGACGCATGCGCGCTGCAGCGACAAGCTCCATCGCCTTGGTGATCTTGCGCATGTTCTGGACGCCCTTGATACGGCGGCGCAGATCGCGCAGGCTGGGCATCGAGCGTCAGCCTCGGGCGGTGCGCCGCACGGCGCCTGACTGAATGCGCACGGTCATCCGGCGAACGTCTTCCTGAACTCTTCGACTGCGGAGCGCAGCGTCTTCTCGAGGTCGTCGGAAATGCGACCGCTCTTGGCGATCTCTGCCTCGATCTCGGGATGGGTCTGATCCATGAAGCGCAGCAGGCTCTTCTCGAACTCGCGGACGCGGTCGAGAGGAACATCGTCGAGAAAACCGCGCGCACCGGCAAAGATGCTGATGACCTGCTTCGCGAACGGCATCGGCTCGTACTGCGGCTGCTTGAGCAACTCGGTCATGCGCTGGCCGCGGTCGAGGCGATCGCGTGTGCCCTTGTCGAGGTCGGCCGCGAACTGCGCGAATGCAGCCAGCTCGCGATATTGCGCAAGGTCGAGGCGCAACTGGCCCGCAACCTGCTTCATCGCCTTCGTCTGCGCGTCACCACCGACACGGGAGACCGACAGACCGACGTTGATTGCCGGACGGATACCGGCGTTGAACAGGTCGGTCTCGAGGTAGATCTGGCCGTCGGTGATCGAGATGACGTTGGTCGGAATGAACGCCGACACGTCGTTCGCTTTCGTCTCGATGATCGGCAGCGCAGTGAGGGTGCCACCGCCCTCGGCTTCGCTCATGCGCGCGGCGCGCTCGAGCAACCGGGAGTGCAGGTAGAAGACGTCACCCGGGTAGGCCTCGCGAGACGGTGGACGCCGCAGCAGCAGGGAAAGCTCGCGGTATGCGTCCGCGTGCTTGGTGAGGTCGTCGTAGATGATCAGCGCGTGGCCGCCCTTCTGCATGAAGTATTCGCCCATCGCGCAGCCGGCGTACGGCGCGAGGAACTGCAGCGGCGCCGGATCCGATGCTGTGGCAGCAACGATGATCGTGTGCTCCATCGCCCCGTACTGCTCGAGAGTCGCCTTGATCTGCGCCACTTTCTGCGCGTTCTGCCCGATGGCGACGTAGATGCAGATGACGCCCGTGCCCTTCTGATTGATGATGGCGTCGATCGCGATTGCCGTCTTGCCCGTCTGGCGGTCGCCGATGATCAGCTCGCGCTGTCCACGACCGATCGGGATCATCGAGTCGATCGCCTTGAGGCCGGTCTGCATCGGCGTGTCGACGTTCTCGCGCTCGATGACGCCCGGTGCGACGCGCTCGGTGGGGAATGACTGCGCAGTCTCGATCGGGCCGCGGTCGTCGAGCTGCTCGCCGAGCGCGTTGACCACGCGTCCAACGAGCTCGTCACCGACAGGGACTTCTGCGATGCGACCAGTCGTGCGAACCCAGTCGCCTTCCTGGAGATGCTCGTACGGGCCGAGGATGACCGCGCCGACACCGTCCTCGCGCAGGTCGAGCGCGAGTGCGAGCACGACGCCCGCACCGCCGGGTCCCGGCAGCTCGAGCAACTCGCCTGCCATGGCGCGCTCGAGACCGTAGATGCGCGCGATGCCGTCACTGACCGAGGTGACGACGCCCTCGTTGGCGTCGACCACAGGTGCCTCGAAGCTCGCGATGCGTTGCTTGAGAATCTCTCCGATCTCGTCGCTGCGTATGGCCATCAGTCCGTCATTCCTCTCTCTCGATCAGGCAAGGGCTGCCTGGAGCTGTTGAAGGTGAGTGCGCAGGCTGTCGTCGATGACCCGATCGCCGATGCGGATCACGAGACCGCCGATGATCGATGGGTCGGTGCGCACAGTCGTCTGCACGTCGCTGCCGAGCTGCTTGCTCAGCGAATCGCGGATGCGTTGTTCCGTTGCCGCGTCAGGGGTGACCGCAGTCGTGACCTCGACACGCACGATGCCCGACGCCTTATCCGTCAGCACGTCGTAGTGGCCGAGAATTTCTGCAGCAATGCCGACCCGGCGTCGCTCGATGAGCAGACGGGCCAGGTTGCGCGCCTCGGGCGAGGCTCCATCCAGCAGACGGAGGCCCTCTGCCACGCGCGCGGAGAGGCTCGTCTTCGGGTTGCCGAGTGCATCGCTCACTCCGGCGTTGCCGAGGATCTCGACAACACCGGCAAGTTGCTCGCGCCAGCCGAGAATGTCTCCCGCCGCCTGGGCGAGCGAGAAGTAGGCCTCGGCGTAGCGGCGGGCGATGATGCTTGCGCGAATCACGTCAGTTTTGCTGCGCCTTCGCTGCGGCGTTGTCGCCCACCTTGGTCAGCGCGTCGTCAATGAGGCGGGCGTGGTCCTTGGCGTCGATGACGCGGCCGAGCACCTCCTGCGTGGCGGCGACCACGAGGCTGCTCACCTCGGCGCGGAGATCCTGGATCGCGCGGTCGCGCTCCGCGGAGATCTCGGTGCGCGCGCGCTCGATGAGTCCATCGGCGTCGGTGTGCGCTTTGGCGATCACCTCTGCCGCATCCGCGGTTGCTTCGCCGTGTGAGCGGGTGATGATCTCCCGGGCCTGGGCGCGCGCCTCCTCGAGCGTTTGCTCGACCTGCGCCTGCACGCTGGCAAGTCGCTGCTCAGACTCTGCCGCAGCGCGAAGCCCTGCCTCGATCTTGTCTTCCCGCTCCGTCGCCGCCTTGATGATGCGCGGATATGCGTACTTCCCGAGGATGAGAATCATCAGGACGAACGCGATCAGTTCCGCGAAGAACGTCCCGTTCGGCGTGAGCAGGCTGCTTGTGCTAGCGACGAGCATTGTGTCGAGCGCCCGCTATTTCGCGATGACGTAGATGAAGAAGAAGCCGAGGGCGAGGTTGATGAAGTACATCCCCTCGACGAGTCCGATGATCAGGAACATCGTCACCTGGAGACGACCCTGCGCCTCGGGCTGGCGAGCCGTGCCGGCGATCGTCGCGTTCCCCGCGAGGCCGTCACCGATAGCGGCGCCGATCGCGCCGCCGCCGAGCGCAAGACCTGCGGCGATCAGTGCTCCCATCTGAAGCAGTGCCTGGGCGGTAGTCATCTGGTCTCTCTCCTCAACTTGTTGCCGTGTGTGTTGCCGCCGCGTGGTGCTCTTCCTCGAGTCCTTCACGGGCCATACCGAAGTAGATGATCGTCAAAAGCATGAAGATGAACGCCTGGATCGTGCCGATGAGGAACACGTCAAAGAGCTTCCACGCCACGAGCAGGATGACCCAGAGCGGTGACAGCGCCGTCTGAATCACCGACGACCCGGCGAAGGCCGTGTAGCCCAGCGTGAGCAGGTAGACCATCACGAGACCGCCGAAGATGTTGCCGAACAACCGGAGTGCGAGGCTGAGCGGTTTGGCGATCTCTTCGATGATGTTCAGCGGCGTGAAGAAAATGCGTCCGATGAGGGGCAACTCGAACGGTTTCGTGAAGCGGCGCAGGTAGCCACGGAATCCCAGCACATGAATGCTGTACCACTGGACGACGACGATCACCACGATCGCCATTGCCGCGGTGAAATTCACGTCGGCGCCGGCCGGATTGACAGGCTCGGTCAGGGGAAAGAAGTCGAGCCAGTTCGCCACCAGGATGAAGATGAAAATGGTGGCTGCGATCGGGAGGATGAACGCCGTGCCTTCCTCGGAGACCATCTCCTTGGTGAGGTTGCGGACGTAGCCGAGCAGCAGCTCGAGCACTGCCTGCAGCTTGCCTGGCCGTCCATGGCTGAGCCGATACGCCACTCCAAGCCCGAGCGCGAGCGTCACCACGACAGCAATGGCGCTCGAAATCAGCGTGTCGTAGTTGAACGTGCAGAAAAAGGCGTTCCCGCAGATTTGTATCGTCGGGTGCGTGCCGGGCGGAGCGTCTGCGGCAATGATCATCGGAACCGCATCGACTCGCGAAGTGCCGCGGCAGCAAGCACGACCTGTGAAATGCCGAGACCGAGGATCACGAGCCACACGTTGGCAATCCCGAACGCGAGACCGATGGCGATCCCGATCATGCTCAGGGTCACGATCCGCAGCAGGCTCGTGGCGAGGAACGGAATCGGCAGCGAGATCAGTCTCGCGGCGAGGGCGCCGTTGATCGAGCCGATGGCCAGTCCGGTCGCCAGCGCGCCGCCTTGGCCGGCGTGCCCCAGGACGATCCCCACGACAGCGGAAATGACCGCCGCGACGGCGCAAACGAGCGCGGCGTTACGCACCAGGCGAAGAGCGTTCGCGGTTGGCGCCGGGCGCGGAGACGTGCCTTCCGAGATCACGGCTCCCAACACTGCCTTACTTGGACTGTCAAACCAAGGCAACGATATCAATTGGACGTCGCGAGACGATCCGGCGGCTCAGACGTACGGTCGGAGCTGGGCCACCGCGACGTAACACGAGAACGTGATCCCGACCACCAGGCCGATCAGCACGCCAAACGGGCTCGTATGCAGGAAGTTATCGACGAGGTATCCAAGGATCAATGGAACGATCATCGCCGCGGCAATCAATATGCCCATGCCGGAGAGTTGCGCGCCGGACAGCTTCTGGGGCGGCGGCGTCGGCGTCGCGCTCAATCCGCTTCGCCCCGGTGATGGATGTGGGTCGGGAGCACCCTGCGGCCGTCCACCTGGACCTCGCGTTCCTCAATCGCCACGAAAGGGAGGCGCGGCACTCGGCGGCGGTTGCGCCAGATCAGGACGATGAGCGCCACCACGAGCAGTCCGAGCGCGATGAGGATGATCCGGCGGTGCCCGTAGATGGTGAGCGCGATGCACCCGAGGATCCCGGTCACCAGATAGAAGGTGAAGGCGGTCTCGATCGGGGTCATCCCCACCGCTCGGAGGCGATGGTGCAGGTGGCCCGCATCCGGGGCCGCAGGGTTGCGGCCTGAGAGCGAACGCCGGACGATCGCAAAGGCGGTATCACCGATCGGCAATCCGAGCGTGATGAGCGGCACGAGGATCGACAGGCCGACAACGATCTTGGCGACGCCGAGGATCGTGATCACCGCCAGGGCCACCCCGAGGAAGTGGCTCCCCGAGTCGCCCATGAAGACGCGTGCCGGGGGCAGGTTGAACACGAGGAACCCGATGCAGCAGCCCATCAACGCACCGCTGAGGATGAGCACCCCGCCTTGCACGTCGCCGCTCGTCCCGAGGCGGTTGATCGCGGCGAGCAGGCAGACGCCGGCGACGATCGCGATGACTCCCGCGGCAACGCCGTCCGCTCCATCGAGGAGATTGACCGAGACCTGCATGCCCACGAGCCACACGACGGTGATCGGCGCCGCCAGCCACATCAGGTCCCAGACCGACGTAGCGTGACTTCCCGGCACGGCGATCGACGTGATCGTGATCCCGAGCAGCACGGTCACGATGCCGACCCCGACCTCGATGGCGAGCTTGCTCCGCCAGGAGAGATCGAGGATGTCGTCGATGGCCATCGCGACGGTGATCGCGCCCGTGACGGCGATCACCTGCCAGCGATCGGGTACCGCCGAGCCGAAGATGGCGACGGCGATGGCGAACCCGGCGAACATCGCGATGCCGCCGAGCCGGGGCGTCGGCTGCGCATGCAGGTGGCGGTCGCCATCGGGCTCGGCCACCGCGCCGGTCCGGCGCGCGAACCACATCGAGGCGGGGACCACCGCGATGCAGACGGCACTCGCCACCAGAAACGGCGGCAGCGCCGTCAGCCAGGGCGAGGAAGCGGCGATCACGCCGTCGAAGCGCCTCGATACGGCAGCGGGAAGCGGCGACACAAGGCGCGGCTGCCATCGCGAACCTCAGCCCGGACGGCGGGATCCTCGAAGCCGCCGAGCATCCGGGCAACGAGCCCTGCGATCTCGTCCATCTCGTCGGCGCCCATCCCCCGCGACGTGACTGCCGGCGATCCCAGGCGGATGCCGTTGGGGTTGTACGGCGTGCCGCCGTGGCCCGGGAAGGCATTGGCGTTGACCGTGATGCCAACCTCGTCGAAGCCCGCCTGAACGGCGCGTCCGCGAAGGCCGGTCGGGCGGATGTCGATCACCATCAGGTGGTTGTCGGTGCCGCCGGTGGTGAGTTCCAGTCCCCGGCGCGTCAGGCCGGCCGCCATCGCCTTGGCATTGGTCACCACCTGGTGCGCGTACTCGCGGAACTCGGGCTGGGCGCACTGCTGGAACATCACGGCCTTGGCGGCGATGGCGTGGAGCTGCGGGCCGCCCTGGATGTTCGGGCAGACCGCCTTGTCGATCAGGTCGGCATGCTCGGCACGGCAGAGGATCGCCCCACCCCACGGTCCGCGCATCGTCTTGTGGGTGGTGAACGTGACGAAGTTGGCGTGGGGAACCGGGCTCGGATGCGCTCCGCCCGCCACCAGGCCCGCGAAATGGGCCATGTCCACCATGAGGTAGGCATCCACCTCGCGTGCGATCTCCGCAAAGGCCGCGAAGTCGAGGATGCGCGGGTACGAGCTGTAGCCCGCAACGATCATCTTGGGGCGGAACTCCAGGGCGCGCTCGCGAACGGACGCCATGTCGAGGATGCCGGTCGTCTCGTCGACGAAATACGGCTCGAAGTGATAGATCTTCCCGCTGAAGCTCACGGGCGATCCGTGGCTCAAGTGGCCGCCCTGGTCGAGCGCCATACCCATCACCTTGTCGCCGGGGGTGAGCACGCTGGCGTAGACCGCCATGTTCGCCTCGGTGCCGGAGTGGGGCTGGACATTCGCGTGCTCGGCGCCGAACAGCGCCTTGGCACGGTCGCGGGCGAGGTTCTCCACCTTGTCGACGACCTCGCAGCCGCCGTAGTACCGCTTGCCGGGAACACCCTCGGCGTACTTGTTGTTGAGCCACGAACCGAGCGCCTCGAGCACCGCCACCGAGGCGAGGTTCTCCGACGGGATCAGCTCGAGCGTGTTCTCCTGGCGGTCCAACTCCTCGTCGAGCAGCGCCGCGAGGACAGGATCGGTGGCGCGCATGGCCGGCTTGGCCGTGAAATCGCCGGACTGGACGCTCGGACGGATGTCGACATGGGTGCCGGTCATTGCGAGTCCTGCCCCTCCGTGGTGGTTGCTGGAAAGCCCCCAAGAAGCGAGAGCAACGCTGCGGCGCTGATCGGGCCGTCGCGCAGCACGCGAGGGGTGATCGTCGTGCAGTCGATGATAGTCGAGGCAAGTCCGGCCGAGCGACCGCCGTCGACGACCGCGTCAACCTCGGAGCCGAGGGCTGCCTTCACTCCGGCGGCGGTCTCGGCGGTGGGTTCGCCGTGGCGGTTGGCGCTGGTGGTTGCCAGCGGCCCGGTGCGCCGAAGCAACTCGAGCACGAGCGGATGCGCCGGAACGCGGACGCTGAGCGTGGAGCCATCGCGCGGGATCGCCCATCTGCGGCTCTTGAGCGTGCTGATGATCGAGAGCGCTCCGGGCCAGTACACGGCCGCGAGCGTCCGCGCCTCGGGACTGAGATTCACATCCGCCTCGACGTCCTCGATCGACGCGGCGAGGAGCGTCAACTCGAGCCCGGCGGGGCGGCGCTTGATGGCGTAGATACGGCTCACCGCGGCGGTGTTCGCCGGGTCGCAGGCCAGGCCGTAAACGGTGTCCGTCGGAATCACAATCACCCCACCGCGCCTGATCGCCCGAACCGCGGCGTCGAGGCTCACGGCATCTCGACGTCGAGGATGCGCGTTCGCGCCGTGAGGTCGGGAACATGCGTCGTCGTCGCTCCAGGAAACGTTGCCGCGATCAAGCCGGCCACCGCATCGGCATGGCGCGGATCGACCTCGAGCATCAGCCGTGCGGTGGTCACGTGCTCATGCACCGAGTGCAGCAGCGCCCGGTATGCGTCGAGACCGTCGTCGCCGCCGAGCAGCGCACGGTGCGGCTCGAAGTCGCGCACATCACGGTCCGTGCTTTCCAACTCGGCGGTGGTCACGTACGGCGGGTTGCTCACGATGAGGTCGAACTGCCCGTCGAGCGCATCGGCCCATGAGCATTCCACAAACTCCACATCGACACCAATTGCTGTCGCGTTGGCGCGGGCGACGTCGAGTGCCGCCGCGCTGACGTCGGTGCCGATGACGCGCATATCGGACACTTCGGCGGCGAGCGTGATGGCGATGCAGCCACTGCCAGTGCCTAGGTCGGCAACGCGAAGCTCCGCACCAGGGCGCGCGCGCAAGTACGCAACGGCGCGCTCAACGAGCGTCTCGGTGTCGGGCCGCGGCACCAGCACGTCCGGGGTGACATGAAACGCCCTGCCGTAGAAGTCGCGCGTGCCGGTGATGTACGCAACCGGTTCGCCCTTGCCGCGCCGCCTCACCAGCTCGCGGATCGACGACAGCTCCGTCTCATCGAGGGGCCGGTCGAACTGCAGGTACAGGTCGATGCGGCGCAGCCCGAGTGCGTGCGCGCACAGCAACTCCGAGTCGAGTCGCGCCGAGGAACTCCCGTGATCACCGATGTATGTGGTGCTGAGCCGGAGCACATCCATGAGGGTGGGAGTGGTCGGCGCCACCTCAGCCGTCGCCTTCATCCTCGAGCAAGCGTCGCGCCTGGTCCTCGTTCGACAGCGGTTCGATGAGCATCTCGAGATCGCCGTCGAGCACGCGTTGCAACTGATGCAGCGTGACGTCGACACGATGGTCGGTCACGCGCGATTGCGGAAAGTTGTACGTGCGGATCTTCTCGCTGCGATCGCCACTGCCCACCATCGAGCGGCGCGTCGCCTTCAGCTCGGCATCGCGCTCCGCCTGCGCGAGGTCGTAGAGGCGCGCGCGCAGCACGCGCATTGCCTTTGCGCGGTTCTTGATCTGCGATTTCTCGTCCTGGCACGTGACCACGAGACCGGTCGGCAGATGCGTGATACGCACGGCGGAGTCGGTCGTGTTAACGCTCTGTCCGCCGGGACCGGTGCTGCGATACACATCGATCTTCAGTTCGTTCTCGTTGATCTCGACCTCGACGTCGTCCATCTCCGGAAGTACCACCACCGACGCCGCCGATGTGTGGATCCGGCCCTGTGCCTCCGTCTCCGGCACGCGCTGGACACGATGCACGCCCGACTCGAACTTCAACTTCGAGTACGCACCTTGACCATGCACCTCGAAGACGATCTCCTTGAAACCGTGTCCCGCGGTCTCGTTCTGGTCGAGCACCTCGATGCGCCACCGCATGCGCTCCGCATATCGCCCATACATGCGGAACAAGTCGCCCGCGAAGAGCGCTGCCTCGTCACCGCCGGTCCCGGCGCGAATCTCGACAACGACGTCGCGATCGTCGTTGGGATCCGCAGTGAGCAGAAGAGCGCGCAGGCGGTCGTATTCCGCCTCTGCAGCGGCGACCTGGTCGTGATGCTCCTCCTCCGCCATCGCCACGATCGCAGGATCGCTTTCGGCGCGCGCCATCTCCTCGGCCTCGCGCGCCGCTTCCTGCGCGTCACGCCAGCGACGCGCCGCCTCGACAACCTCGCGCAATTTGGACTGCTCTCGCGAGAGCTGCTCGATGCGGTCGAGATCCTGATACGCGTCGGGCGCGCTGAGCAGTTCCCCGAGCTCGGAATAGCGCGACTCGAGCGCGGCGAGGCGCTGTTCAAACGGAGACAGCTCGCTCATCGCGTCCCCGCCACTTCGGCGACGACGACGTCGCCAGCGCGCGCCGCATCGAGCGCGACAATCGCGACCTCGATCTGTGAGTCATTCGGATGTCTGGTGCTGAGCAACTGCGTTGCGAGCACGGGGACCAGCGCGATTCTGCCGATCAACGTGTGGCGGATCCGGACGAGCCCTCGGATGATCTCGTACGACACGGCGGCAACGAGTGGGACAAGCAGGATCTGCAGGACGAGCCGGATCGCAGTCGGCAGCAGACCGAGCGGCGCGAACACACCGATGCTGACCAGCGCTACGACGACGAGAAATCCCGTCCCGCAACGCGGATGGAGGCGGCTCGCCGAACGCACGTGAGCGACGTCGACGGCATCACCTGACTCGAGCGCGTTGATCGCCATGTGCTCGGCGCCGTGATATTGAAAGAGACGGCGAACGTTCGGGAGCATCCCGATGAGGAGCAGGTAGACCACCAGGATCGCCGCGCGGATCACGCCTTCGATGAGCACCGCGCTGATTGACGGTGCTGCGCTGTGGCGGATCAGGCCGCCGAGCAGCAGCGGGACGCCGATGAACAGCGCAAGCGCGAAGACAAGCGAGGCGATCATGGCGCCACGCATTGCGCCTTCACTGATGTCCGCATCCTCGCCGAGTTGGACTCGGGCTGACCACTGCAGCGCGCGCATGCCGAGGTGGATCGTCTCGTACAGGCCGGCCACGCCCCGGAGGAACGGGCGCCGCCACACGCTTGCGGTGTACACGCGCGAACGGAGCACGTCAGTGCAGGTAGCGATCCGCCCGTCCGGCCGGCGCGCGGCGACCGCGTAGTGATCGCGACCGCGCATGAGCACGCCTTCGATCACCGCCTGTCCACCATAAAAGAACGTTCCCGG
>JBEKKP010000063.1:0-14954 GCA_050010655.1 Candidatus Dormibacteria bacterium | reverse complement strand
CGACACGCAGATCACCGTCACCATGCCGGCGAACGTACCCGGCGGCGTCGACGTCAACGTCACCACGCCGGGCGGCACGACATCGAGCCTGTTGTACACGTACGTGGCGTCACTTCCGACCGTGACCCACGTCTCTCCCAATGAGGGTGCGCTGGCCGGCGGCAACATCGTCACGCTGACCGGCACCGGGTTCGAAGCGGCCGGCACGCCGATCGTTTCTCAAGTGACGGTCGGCACGACTGCCATCACCGCCGCGTGCGCGGCGCCCCCCACCTCCGAGTGCTTCACTGTGACGAGCGCGACAGCGATCACCATCGGATTCATGCCGCCTGGTACGGGCCAGGTCAACATCACCGTCACCACGCCTGGCGGTACCAGCGTAACGTCGTCGGCGAACACGTACACGTACAACGCGTCTTTTCCGTCGGTCACCGAGGTCTCACCGAGGAACGGTGCCACTAGCGGCGGTGAGGCGATATCGGTGCTCGGCAGTGGTTTCGGACTGGTCGGCCAGGACTTTGTCACCGACGTGTTCTTCGGCGCCAACGATGTGCCGGAATCGAATAGCTACCCGTGTCCGAGCAGCTCCAACGGATGCTTCATCGTGGTGGGACCCACACAACTGGCGGTGTACACGCCCTCGAACCCGGCCGGCACCGTCGACGTGACGGTGGCGACCCCGATCGGAACCAGTAACCCGGGAACCGGTGACAAATACACGTTTGTTGCTCCCGGCGCGTACACCGCACTGACTCCGTATCGCGTGTGCGACACGCGACCGGCCGCTCCCGGAATCGCGCACAATCAGTGCAACACCGGCGTCGGATCCAACAAGACATTGGGTCCCTATGGCGCGGTGACGGCGCAGATCACAAGCACCACGAGCGGTCAGGTGCCGATCGGCGCCCAGGCGGTTGTGGTCAACATCACCGCGATCGACCACAGCAGCACATCGACGTTTGTCACTGCGTATCCGGCCGGTGGGTCACGACCGCTCGCCTCGAACATCAACCTGTCTGGTGGCAAGGTCGAGGCCAATCTCGCGATCGTGCAGCTGAGTTCGAGCGGCCAGATCACGCTGTTCAACTCGGTCGGGAGCACCGACGTCATCGTCGACGTCGAGGGGTATTTCGCGACCCCGGGCGGCGGCACTGCCGGTGAATTCCACAGCATCCCGCCGCTCAGGATCTGTGATACACGCGCCAAGGAGAACACCGTGTGTGCAGCGGCGGTGAATAATCCCGTGCTGGCAGGGCACTGGCGTGACGTGGTGCTGTCGGGACTCCCGCCAGGCGCTGCGGTGGGCACGCCGTCAATTCCGGCGAACGCTGAAGCTGCTTCGGCAGTCTTCAACCTCACGGCCGTGGGAGGAACGGCGCCGACGACCTTCCTCTCGGTTGCACCGGCGCTGGCAGGTCAACAGTGCCCGACCGGCGCACCTGCGTTCTCCAACGTGAATCCGGCGGCAGGGATCGCCCTTCCGAACCGCGTCATCTCGAAGCTTGGTCCGGATCAGGACGTCTGCATCTTCAGCGACGCGGGCAGCATCAATATCATCGTCGATGTCAACGGCTGGTTCGGCTCGTCGAGCGCGCCGGCGGGCGTGCTCTTCTACTCGATCGGACCGACCCGCGTCTGCGACACCCGTCCCGGATCCGGCACTGCGTGTGCGCTTCCACCAGGCTCACGGGGACTCGTCGGCAATGAGAGCGACCCCATCCTGATGGCGGGCTCAATGGCGGTCCCCGCGGACAACGTGCACTCAACGGCACCCGTCGCAGTGGTGGCGAATCTCACCGGTATTGCCGGGAATGCGACGACGTTCTTCACGCTCTATCCGACCGATGCCGCGCCGCCGCACGCGTCAGACCTGAACCCGAGTATCGGTCAGGTCATCGCGAACCTTGCGATCGTCGAGATCTCCACCACCCCCGGATCCACCGACGGCGAGGTGAGCCTCTACAACGCCGCCGGTGATATCAACGCCATTCTCGACGTCGCGGGCTGGTTCCAGTAGACGGCACCGGCGGGCGCGGGCTCGTCGCGGATGGCGGCGGCCAGCAGTTCCAGGCCGTGGACGATCCGCGGACCAGGACGGCTGAAGTACGCCGATCCGTCGACGACCATGACCCTGCCGGAGCGCGTGCACTCGAGCTCCTCGAACCCGGGACGTGATGCGACGTCCGGGACCAACTCGAGCGTCCGTGCGAGGTCATAGCCGCAGGGCATCAGGACCATGACGTCGGGTCGCGCCCCGACCACCTCATCCCATGACACGTATCGCGATGGCGCACCTTCCTCACCAAGGACGTCGATGCCACCGGCGAGACGGACCATCTCCGGTACCCAGTGACCGCCGACCATCAACGGGTCGGTCCATTCGATGCAGACCACACGCGGTTTTGGGCTCGGCGCTTCCTTCGATGCGATGGCAGCGATGTGGGAGCGCATCGCCGTCGCGACGCTGCGGGCGCCTTCGATGTGCCCAGTGGCGACACCGACCTCCTCCACCGACTGACAGATCTCCTCCACCGAGCGGGGTTCGAGTGACACCACCGGTATGTCGCCGGGCAGGCGCCGCACCGCACGGCTCACCTCGCTGTACGCGACCGCGCAGACGTCGCAGAGCTCCTGGGTGACGATGAGATCCGGTGCAAGTGCCGCGAGTGCTGCCTCGTCGAGGCGGTAGATGCTCGACCCGGCGTGCCGTGCTGCATGGATGTGCCGGTCGATGTCGCCGGGAGCCACACCGTCGATCGTGAGCACGCTCGAGGTCACCGCGGGACGACTGCGCGCGGCCGAGGGGTGATCGCACTCATGTGTCACGCCGACGACGCTGTCACCCGCACCGATTGCGAACAGGATCTCGGTGGCGCTCGGGAGCAGCGAGACGACGCGCGACCCCGAGGTCATGAAACCGCGCGCTGTGCCACCGCTCGCCGTCGGCGCAGGTCGCGCACGAGCGAAGCCATCTCGATGGCGGCGTCTGCAGCTTCGGACCCCTTGTTGCCAAGCCTGCCGCCGGCGCGATCGTTCGCCTGCTCGACCGTATCGACCGTCAGCACGCCGAAGGTGGCGGGGACGCCGGTCATGGCATGCACCGATGCGATTCCATCGGCCGCGCCGCCCGCGACGTAATCGAAGTGCGGCGTGTCGCCCCGGATCACCGCGCCAAGACAGACGATCGCATCGACGTCGCCGAGTTGCGCGAGCTCTCGCGCGGCGATCGGAATTTCGAACGCACCGGGAACCCACACGACCTCGATGCCGCCATCGGGAACCCCGCGCTCGCGAAGGGTCGCTACCGCACCGTCGAGCAGGCGATGCGAAATGATGTCGTTGAAGCGCGACACCACGATGCCAACCCGCATTCCCGTGGCGTCGAGGCTGCCGGTGTGCACGCGCGCGCCCTCGATGGGCGCACCGGCGGAACCGGATTTCGCGTCATAGCGTGTCGATGGCATCTTCGAAATCCAGGCTGTGGCCGAGCTTTTCCTGCTTGACGCGGAGATAGCGCTCGTTGTGCGCATTGGCGGGAATCACCAGCGGAATCTGGTCGGTGACCTCGAGCCCGTAGCCGCTCAGGCCGTAATACTTTCGCGGGTTGTTGGTGAGCACCACCATGCGCTTCACGCCGATGTCGGAGAGGATTTGCGTGCCGATGCCGTAATCGCGCTTGTCAACGGGCAGCCCGAGGCTCAGGTTGGCTTCGACGGTGTCGAGCCCGCGATCCTGGAGCGCGTACGCGCGCAGCTTGTCCATGAGCCCGATGCCGCGTCCTTCCTGGCGCAGGTACACGAGGACGCCGCGACCCGCGTCGGCGATCATCGCCATCGCCTTGTGCAGCTGCGCCTGGCAGTCGCACCGCTGCGAGCCGAAGACGTCGCCGGTGAGACACTCACTGTGCACGCGGACGAGGACTGGATCGTCGCCGCGCACGTCGCCCCACACGAGCGCCACGTGCGTGACATGGGTGATCACGTCCTCGTACGCGTGCGCCACCACGGTGCCGTACTCGGTTGGCAAGGTGGTTGTGGCGCCGCGTTCCACCAGGCGCTCGTTGCGCCGGCGGTACGCGATGATGTCGTCGACGGTCACGATCTTGATCGAGTGCTCGGCGGCAAACGTGTCGAGGTCGGGGCGCCGGGCCATGCGGCCGTCCGCGCGCATCACCTCGCAGATGACGCCCGCGGGGAATCGCCCGGCGAGCTTGCAGAGATCGACGATTGCCTCGGTCTGACCGGCGCGTTCGAGCACGCCACCAACCGCCGCACGGAGCGGAAACGTGTGCCCGGGCTTGGCGAAGTCGCTCGGCTTGGCGTGCTCGTCGCAGAGCAGGCGAATCGTGGTGGCGCGATCGAAGGCGCTGATGCCGGTGGTGACGCCGTGTCCGATCGCCTCCACGGTGACCGTGAACGCAGTCCCGAATCGCGACGTGTTGTCGTCCACCATCGCACCGACACCGAGTTCGTCGAGCCGCCAGCCCTCGACCGGCACACAGATGAGCCCGCGCCCGTATGTCGCCATGAAGTTGACGGCTTCGGGCGTGATGCGGTCCGCCGCAATCGCGAGGTCGCCTTCGTTCTCGCGGTCCTCGTCGTCGACGATGATCACGAACTTGCCTGCGCGAATATCGGCGATCGCTTCCTCGACGCTCGCGAGAGTCATCGCCTTCAGCCCTCCGCCGAGGCGGTCGCGAATATCGTTGCGCGGTCGCGTGCGTCGAGCGTTCTCGCGACGTAGCGGGCGATCAGATCGACCTCGAGATTCACCTTTGTCGCGACCCGCCACGCACCGGCGACCGTCGCGCTCAGCGTCACTGGGATCAGCGACACCGTAAAGGCCGCTTCGAAGACGTCGACCACGGTGAGACTGATGCCGTCAACCGCGATGCAGCCCTTCTCGCTCACGAGGTCGATGAGGTCGTCCGGGGTGGCGATGGTGACCCAGCGGGCGTTGCCGTCCTCGCGGAGCGCCGTGACGATGCCGGTGGCGTCGACATGGCCGGACACCATGTGACCGCCGACTCGGTCGCCAAAGCGCAGGGCGCGCTCGAGGTTGACTGTCGCGCCCTGAGTGAGTTCACCAAGCGTGGTCCGATGGAAGGTCTCCGGCATCACGTCGGCGATGAATCCCTGGCCGGACACGGCAGCGACTGTCAGGCACGCTCCGTTGACCGCGACGCTCTCGCCGATCTCGAGGTTCGCGAACGGGGTGCGTGGCACGATCTCGATCCGGCCTGAGGTCCGCCCCTGGACGATGCCGAGGTCTTCGATGATCCCGCTGAACACTCTGCTGTCTCCTCGATCTCAGCCTACACAGTATCCGGTCACCACGAGATCCGGGCCCGCGGTCTCATAGGTCACGTCGTGCAGCAGGGGTGCTGCTGTGAGGCTCGGCGCCCCGGTTCCGCCAACGGCACCTGGCGCTCCCACGCCGCCGATGATCCTTGGCGCCAGCATGGCCACCACCTTGTCGACGATCCTCGCGTCGAACGCCGTGCCAAGCACGCCGGCGCCGCCTTCGATGAGAACGCTGATGACGTCGCGACCGCCGAGCACCGCCATGAGCGCACCGAGGTCGACGCCGCCCGGTCCTGGATCGACGACCTCGACGTGGACACCGGCTGCGCGCAGGCGTTCCACCCGTTTCGGACTCGCGGCGTCGGTCGTCGCCACGAGCACCGAACCGGCCTCGGTGTCGAGCACGCGGGCATTCTCCGGAACCCGGAGCGCACTGTCGACGACCACACGAAGCGGCGAGCGCCCGCCCTCGAATCGCGTTGTCAACGCCGGGTCATCCAGGAGGACGGTGTTGATGCCGACCAGGATGGCGTCGTGGCTGTGGCGGAGGCGATGCGCGATGGCGCGGCAGGCTTCGGACGTGATCCATTGCGACTCCCCGCCGGCCGTGGCGATCCGCCCGTCGAGCGAGGCGGCGAATTTCGCTGTGACGAACGGCAGCCCCGTGGTGACGTGTTTCACGTAGAACTCGTTGAGGCGCAACGCGTCAGCGGCTCGGGTCCCGACATCGACGATGATTCCGGCGGCTCGCAGCGCGTCGATCCCCCGGCCCGCCACTTTCGGGTTCGGGTCGATCATGGCAACAACCACGCGGCGAGGTTTGGCCGCGATGAGCGCATCGACACACGGCGGCGTGCGGCCGTGGTGGGCGCACGGCTCGAGCGTGACGTACACGTCGGCCCCGCTCGCGAGATCTCCAGCAGCGGCGAGGGCAACGACCTCTGCGTGCGCCTGACCGGCCACCGCGTGGTATCCGGTGGCGACCACCTCGCCTCCCCGAGCGACGACGCATCCCACCATGGGATTGGGGCTCGTCGCGAAGTCGGCCGATCGCGCTGCCGTGAGCGCGGCGTCCATCAGCGCCTCGTCGGCGCTGGGAGGTGCGGTCACGCTCGTGCGGGCACCCGTGGCGGCGAGAGGGTGCCGTCGGGGCGAAGGATGCGGCGCGCCTCGAGGTCGGCGCGGAGCTGGCCGCAGGCCGCGTCGGCGTCACCGCCGCGCGTGTCCCGAACCGTCACCCGCGCGCCCTGCAACGCGCCGAGAAAGCGCCGAGCGACTGCGGGCTCGGGTGGGCCCCACGGGCTCCCGTCGATGCGGTTCATCGGGATGACGTTGATGTGGGCCTGCGCCTTGCGGGCAAGCTCGCGGAGCCCGTCTGCCTGCTCGATCGAGTCGTTCACGCCGCCGATCAGGCACCACTCGAAGCTCAGGCGCCGCCCGCTCTGCTCGGCGTAGCGGCACGCCTTGTCGAGCACCATCCCGAGCGGATACGTCCGGTTGATCGGGACCAGCCGATCGCGGAGCTCGTCGGTCGCCGCGTGGAGCGACACCGCGAGCGTGACCGGCATGCCGGAAGCCGCGAGCTGCTCGATCCCGGGAGCCACGCCACTCGTGGACACGGTGATGCGTCGCGGGCTGATTCCGGCTTCGGCGGTGAGCACTCGCAGTGACTCAAGGGTCGCAGCCACGTTCGCGAGCGGCTCCCCCATCCCCATGAAGACGATGTGGGTCACGGGTCCCATCCCCCGCCGGTGGAGCGCGCTGGACGCGGCCCGCACCTGGTCGACGATCTCGGCGGTGGTGCAGTTGCGGCGCAGGCCCATGTGCCCGGTGGCGCAGAAGGGGCAGCCGACCGCACAGCCCACCTGACTGCTCACGCAGATCGTCGAGCGGCGCTTCGAGTCGGCCCGCGCAGGGGTCTCCATCGCCACCGTCTCGATTGTCTGGCCGTCGCCAAGGCGGCAGAGCAGCTTGATCGTCTCTCCGCCGTCGGCGAGGATCTCGGTGTCGACACTCACCGTCGAGAACTCGAACTCGGCGGCGAGCGTCTCGCGAAGCGCAGCCGGGAGCTGGCGCACTGTCGCGAAATCGGTGGCGAACGGCTGCCAGACGGCTGCCCGGATCTGGCGGGCTCGCCACGCCGGCTCCCCGTGGCGTGCCAGTGCCTGGGTGACCGACTCCTCGTCCGCCGTGCTGAGCGCTCTGGTGGGCATCAGTCCATGGTACGGACGAGGGCGTCCGCCGACGTCAACCACGTAGGCTCCGGTGCGTATGAATGGGGTGCTCTCCGCCTTCATCGGCGTGCCCGCGACGATGCTGGTGGCCGGTGGGCTCGGCATCATCGGACTGGCGATCTACGCCCGTGTGATCGGTACTCGCCGGGGCAAGCGCCCGATCCACTGGGGCCACGTGTCGCTCGGGACGGCGATGTTCGGCCTTGGGGTCCTGCTGCTCTGGGTGGAGGTCGCCACCTTCGGCGCGACCAGCTGACCGCCCGTCAGCGGTGACCGATCAGGCTCAGGAACTCGTTTCGCGACTTGTCGTCATCGCGCAGGCAGCCGGTGAGTGAGGAGGTCACCGCGGAGCTGTTCTGCTTCTCCACGCCGCGCATGGCCATGCAGAGATGGGTCGCCTCGATGACCACCCCGACCCCCTGCGGCTCCAGGACGGATTGCAGCGCGTCGCCGATCTGGGTGGTGAGACGCTCCTGCACCTGGAGGCGGCGCGCGAACATGTCCACGATCCGGGGGATCTTGCTGAGCCCGAGGATGCGTCCCTCCGGGATGTAGGCCACATGGGCCTTGCCGAAGAATGGCAGGAGATGGTGCTCGCAGAGGCTGTACACCTCGATGTCGCGGACCACCACCATCTCGGAGTACGGCTCCTCGAAGATCGCGCCGTTGATGAGGTCCTTCAGGTTGAGCCCATAGCCGCTCAGGAGGAACCGCAAGCTCCGCGCCACGCGGGGTGGAGTCTGGACAAGCCCGGGGCGGCTTGGGTCCTCGCCGATCTCCTCGAGCAGCGAGCGCACCAATGGGGCGATGGGGTCGGTGGTCTCCGGATGGGCGGTCACTGCCTGCCGATCATGACGGTCGCGAACGCGACTGCGCCTTCCGCCGCGTCGGGCGCGCTCAGGCCCCGGGCTGCGTTTCCGCGCTGAGCGTTGCGTCGCCGACGGTCACGAGGAGGTCCCACGAATTGCGCAGCGCGGTGACCAGGAGGCTGATCGAGACACCGACGAGCCATGAGAGGCCGGCCTCGTAGTCGCCGGTGATGAGGATGACCCCCGCGACTAACGCGGCGACGAAGGTGAGGATCGTCAACCCGAAGCGCAGGATGAGGTGGCGGAAATTCAAGGCGCGATTACGGCTTCGCATCCCGCGCAAGAGCGGGCGGCCGATGATGATGAAGCTCGCGATCCCGACACCGACGATCTCCCATCCGGTTGACGATGGATCGGTGTCGCCCGGAATCACCATGAAGAGCGCGAGCACGAGTGACAGTCCGAGGCTCGCCATGGTCACTCGCGCGAGCGCCCTGACGTCCTCATGGGTGACGACCACCCGGAGATGCAGCGAAAGACCGACGAACAGCAGGCCGACCAGGCTCCCGGCGGCCATGCCCATGATCGAGTAGAAGTCGTGCCACGTCTGGAGCGTCGTCAGGTAGTTCACAAGACCGAGTGTGACTGCTGCGATCGATCTGCGATCGGCCGCCCGTCTACTGCTCCCCGATGGGCTCGCCGAGCCCGCTAGGAGGAATCCCCGATGACGGTACGCACGCCACTCCGCTTCGCAGTTCTTGCGCCGATCGCGCTCGGCGCCACGCTCCTCGCCGGATGCGGGGGCGCCGCGACCACCCCGGGCGGATCGCAGTCCGGCTCCGGCAACGCCAACACCGACGCCAACAGCGGCTCCAGCGGTGGTGGCACCAGCATCAACGACGGGATCGGCCATCCGGTCAACGTCTGCTCGCTGTTGCCGGCATCCACGGCCGCATCGCTCTCCGGGGAGCCCATCACTGTTGCCCAGGAGCAGGACACGCCGAGCTACAAGCTCTGGGTCTGCAACTACACGAGCGCCGACGGCACCACGGGATTCAACATCAGCGTCCTGGCGGACGACGCTGTTCCCGGGTACGCCGGATCCCTGCAGGCCGATACGAGCGCCAAGTCGGTCAGTGGCATCGGCGACAAGGCCTTCTCGGGAGCGCTTGGGTTCGAGGCACTCTTCGGCAACGTCTCGATCAATGTCTCCGGTCTGCAGTCCGACAGCGCCGCCGAAGCCTTGATCCGGTATCTGCAGCCGAAGCTCTGACCCCGGAGGGGGAAGCGTCCGCGCTTTTCATCCCCGCACCTTAGTATCAGTCGCGACGGCTGGCGACCGACTCGAGGAGCGAGGTGGAGCGAGGATGAGCACGGATGGAGGGTCGGCCGTCAGCGCGATTGCGCCGGCGCCGGCCCTCTCCGCCGACCGTCTGACGAAGCGATTCGGCACCCGCACCGCGTTCGAAGACTTGTCGCTCGAGATCGCACCGGGCGAGGTCTTCGGGTTCCTGGGACCCAACGGCGCGGGCAAGACCACCACGGTGCGCACGCTCGGCACCCTGGTGGCACCAACCTCGGGGGCGGCGACCATCGCGGGCATTCCTCTCACTCCTGAGAACGGCGTCGAGATCCGGCAGCGCATCTCGATCATGCCGGAGGCGCCGGGTCTGTATTCGCGTCTCAGCGTCACCGAGAATCTGCAGTTCTTTGCCGGGTTGTATGGGCTCCGCAACGCGGGGACACGCATCAGCGAATCGCTCGCGGCAGTCAACCTTTCGGACCGCGCGACCGACCTGTGCGGCAGCCTGTCGAAAGGACTGCGCCAGCGTGTGGGGCTTGCGCGGGCGATGCTCAGCGACCCGGAGATCATGTTTCTCGACGAGCCGACATCTGGATTGGACCCGGTCGCCGCTCGCGAGGTGCACGACCTCATCATTGGGCTGCGGCAGAAGGGCGTGACGATTTTCCTGACGACGCATCGGCTCGACGAGGCGCAGCGTCTCTGCGACCGGGTCGCCATCCTGAACACGACGTTGCGGACGGTCGGGCGTCCTGAGGATCTGCGCGAGGAATTGTTCAGCAAGACGCTCGTTGTGACCACCGTTGCGCCACTGGGCAACCCTGCCGCCGTCTTCGATGGTGCCGCATCCGTCGAGAGCTGGCACGCGAGTGAGGCCGCGTCCTACGCGCTGTCGGTTTCCGATATGCACGTGGCGGCGCCGGAGATTGCGCGCCGCCTCGTGGCTGCGGGCGCTGATGTGCTGTTCCTCGGCGAGGCGCAGCACTCGCTGGAAGACGTCTACCTGAAGTTGGTCGATGAAGACGTTGAGGCCAGAAAGTCGTGATGGGACTTGACGGATCGCGCATTCGCGCGGTGATCCGCAAGGAGCTGAGCGACTACCGGCGAAAACGATCCATTGTCGTCGGCATGGCGATCCTGCCGTGCTTCTTTCTCGTCGAGCCCGTGGTCGCAATTTTCGTGGTCTCCGCCGCGACGTCGGGATCGGACCAGTACGTGGTCTTTCCCCTCCTCTATCTCTTGTTGATCCCGGTGTTCACGCCGCCGACGCTCGCGGCGTACACGATCGCCGGTGAGCGCGAGCAGGGAACGCTCGAGCCGCTGCTCACGACACCACTTCGCCAGCAGGAATTCATCGTCGGCAAGGCGGCGGCAGTGATGCTGCCCACCCTGGCGCTCTCGTACGGGCTGTTCGCCATCTTCCTTGTGTGCGTCCGCCTCTTCGCGCCCCCGCTGGAGTCATCGGCAGTGTTCCACCAGGCCGGCCTTCTGGTCGCGATGGTTGTCCTCACGCCACTGCTCGCCGCGTGGTCCATCTGGGTCGGCATGGCCGCGTCAGTGAGAGCGAACGAGGTCCGTGTCGCACAACAACTTGGCATGCTCGGCGGCCTTCCGGCGGTCGCATTGATCCTGCTGATTTCGCTCGGTGGGATCACTCCGGATCTCGCCTTCGGGATCAAGTTCGGGATCATCCTCCTGGCGATTGACGTTGCAGCGCTGCGCGTGGTGTCGCGGATGTTCGACCGCGAGCGCCTCGTCACGGGTTCCAAGGCGAGTCGATCCTGACGCCTGCCGTCTCGTGTCGCCCGGCTACCGGGATGCGATTGCAAAGACGACAAACGCGACGTACGTCATCAAGAGGATGACCGCTCCGCGACGGCGAAGTCCGCGCGCGAGCAGGATGAGCGACAGGAGGCTCATGCCGAGCAGCCACACCACGTAACTCGCTGGAACGGCGTGGCCCAGGTCGGGAAAGAACAGCAGCGGAACCGCGATGCCCGCGAGGAGGTTGAGCGTGTTGCTGTTGAATGTCGCGCTCACGACGGCCCCACCGTGTCCATCAGCCGCGAGGCGTATCGCCGCGTACGCGTTGGGCAGGCTCGTGGCTGCGGCGAGCACCACCACGCCGATCACGAGACTCGAGATGTGCCACCGTCCGCCGAGCGTTACCGCTCCCTGAACCATCACGAATGATCCAAGCACGATGAGCACGAGCGCTGGGAGCACGAGCACCACGGGTCGCCATGCGCGGTCGGGTCGGACGGGCACCAGCGCCTCGATTTCGTCCTCGATCTCGACACTCTCCGCGGCGGTCTCACGTGATGCTTGAGCAACGAACTGCGTCACTGATCTGGGAAGACGAAGACGCTGGAGCTGCGCCGCGGGGACAACGAGAATCGCGACATACGGGACGAATACGAGCAGCAGGATCAACCACGCAAGCGCTACGGGAATATCGCCCAGAACTGCGAGGCCGATAGCGACCGTCAACGTGATGGCGACGCCCGCATCGAGCACCACTGCCGATCGGTGCACCCGTACTTCGCCTGCCGCGAACGCTGCTCCGCTCAGCAGGATGGCGAGGTTGAAGATGTTCGAGCCGAACACGACGCCGCCTGCGGTCGACGCGGACCCGCTCGCGACCGCGGAGATCGACGATGAGATCTCGGGCGAGTCGGCGCCGAGCGCCACGAGCAGGCCGACGATGCCACCGAGCAAGCCGAGGTTTCTGGCCAGCACTCCGACGCCGCGGACGAGGAATTCGCTCGCAGCCAGCGTCACGAGCAGCGCCACGACGCCGACGCCGAGGACAACCCCATCTGAGAGCCCGTTCATCCGCACGGACTATGAACGGTATGTGTCGGGGGTTATTCGTGCCCGATAGCGGAGTGAATGGCCAGGACCGAGATGCGGCGTCCGGCCGCGCCGTCGGTGATCAGGTATGTCCCGGTAAGCTGCTGGATCTCGCTGCCGTCGCTCCGACGGCGGG
Source organism: Candidatus Dormibacteria bacterium (assembly GCA_050010655.1). Classification (GTDB taxonomy): domain Bacteria; phylum Chloroflexota; class Dormibacteria; order Aeolococcales; family Aeolococcaceae; genus Palsa-851. Next base: position 2,316 of record JBEKKP010000063.1, on the reverse strand, counting down.
AGAACGTCGCCTGCAGCAGGGCCGACGTGGAGTTCAGAACCGTGATATCAGAGTCGAGAATCACGCTGTGGTCATACGAGGCCGCGCGCATGCCGTCAACCTGGGGCTGCATTGCAGCGACGACCTGGTCGTCGGTCGTCAGCGCATAGAAGCCGTCCGCTGTGGTGATCAGCATGGGAGCGCCGTAATACGCGAGCAGCGAGGAAGTATCACGCTCGCCCCGGCCGCAGGCCGCGAACGCGTCGAGGTACTCACCAAACCATCGGCGCACGTCGTTCGGGTCCACGGTCACGGACCATATCGAAGCCGCTCCGATGGCGCAATACGGAGGTTCGCATGACGGCGGACGACGACGCTGCCATCGATCCGCCCGACGACGGAGAGATGGATTTCATGCTCGATACGAGCGATGAGGTCCTCGAAGGCGTCTTTCCAGCGCGCAAAGGACGAGTCGACGTGGTGTCGTGGCAGGTCACCGAAGAGATCGAGTACCGGCTCCTGTACGGCCGTCTCTTCCGGCGATGGGGCATCGGAAGTTGGGGGCTGGTAACGCTGAACAGAGGTGTGGTGGTTGGCGAGGTCACCTACGACGATCGCCCCGCGGAGTTCACTCGCGACGGACTGATCGCCTGGCTGATGGAATCCGGTGTGGACGCCGGCGCAGCCATTGAGCTCACCGAGCTTGCGGTGGCGGCGCGAGGAGACCTCTTCCCAGGGGAGCGATCCGGAGGCGATGAGCTGAAGATCGATCCCTCCGTCACCCCGTAAGGACTGTGTTGACATATGCCGATAACGGCATATAGAGTTACCGCATGGCCCGCTCGTCCACGACCGCGGATGTGTTCAACGCCATTGGCGAGGCGAATCGTCGCGAGATCCTCGACGCGCTGATCCCAGGCGAAAAGGCCGTCGGGGCGATCGTGGAAAGGCTCTCGATGTCGCAGCCTCAGGTGTCCAAGCATCTTCGAGTGCTGACCGAGGTGGGGCTCGTGAGCTGCCGGGCGGAAGGACAGCGCCGGCTGTACCGCGTGGAATCAGCGCGCCTCGCGCCGATGCGCGAGTGGTTGTCGAAATATGAGCAGATGGTGAACGAGCGACTGGATCGGGTGGACGACTACCTCAAAGAGCTGCAAGGAAAAGGAGAATGACAGTGCCGGAGAACGCGCATCGACCGACAACCGTGGAGTTTCCGAACGACCTCGAAATTCTCATCACACGAGAGTTCGACGCGCCGATCGAACTTGTCTTCGATGTCTTGACGAACCCGGAGCACGTGAGAAAAACCTTTGCGCCATTTGAGGAAGAGGTCACCGAGTGCTCGATCGACCTGCGAGTCGGTGGGAGCTACCGCATCGTCATGGTCACTCCTACCGGAGTCGAGTGCGCCTTCAGCGGAACGTACCTGGAGGTTGAGCCACCGACCCGCACTGTCGAGACGTGGCTGTTCGGCGGTTGGCCGGATGCGGAGGCTATCGAGACCATCACTCTGCAGGAAGTCGACGGCGTGACGAGGCTCACGTGCAGCACGAAGTTCCGTGATAAGGCCGGCCGTGCGCACATGGACAAATTCGACGGCATGATCGCGAGCTACGACAATATTGAAGACTACTTGCGGTCCCTCGTGGAATCAAAGGCGACGGTCTCTGGATAAGCAGGGTCAGCGGGCGGAACTTGCGATCGAGCTGCGATCGGGCGCGCGTCTACTCCTTTTTGAAGGGCTCGCCGAGCCTGCAATGAGGTTGCTCATACCATGCGCACGCCACTTCGTCTCGCTGCAGTCGTACCGGTTGTATTTGCAGCAACACTCGTCGCGTGCGGAAGTTCTCCGGCTGCGTCCAACTCGTCCGCGTCTAACTCCTCGGGCACTTCTGCGCCCGCGACGGCCATTCCGACCGCGGCGCCGACGGCCACCCCAACCACTGCGTTGTCCAGCCTCACGTGCCCAACCGAGAGCACCATCAATGCAGATCTTGGGCTAACTCTCGCTGCGCCGACCTCGCAACCGGCCGCGGATCTGCCGGCTGGGAGCTCCGGCATCGTTTGTACCTACACCGATAGCACCGCGCAGCAGGTAGTCGTTCTCGACATCGCCACCGGCGCGATCACGACGTCGTTCGTCTCGATGGTGGAGGCTGGTGAGCAGAAAGCAGCAGAGGCGCAGGGCAGTACCTTCACTGCGACCGCCACCTCGGGTGTCGGCGGCCAGGCTGCCTTTGTTGCCGTCTCGGCCGCCGCCAATAGCCCAGCCGAAAACGGGATTCTGGCGGTCTCGGGAAATACCGGACTTGTGGTCACCGTCCTACCGCCGCTGAGCCA
>JBEKKP010000062.1:0-15115 GCA_050010655.1 Candidatus Dormibacteria bacterium | reverse complement strand
CACGAGCTCGCCGGCGTCATGCCGTTGCGCGCGTAGCGCCGCCGAGAGTCCCGCACGGCGGACACGACGCGATGCGTAAGCTGCCGCGTCATGGTCGACTGGGTGACGATTTCAGCGCTCGCGACTGCTGGCGGTACGCTTGTCCTCGCTGTCGCGACCTTCTCATCGGTGCGCTCTGCCAATCGTGCGGCGCGCGCCGCGGAGCGATCGCTGCTCGCGGGATTGCGTCCGGTGCTCATGCCCTCGCGTCTCCAGGATCCACCGCAGAAGGTGTCGTTTGCCGACCAGCACTGGGTACAGATCGGCGGAGGTCAAGCAGCCTTCGAAGTCACCCCGGAAGCGATCTATCTCGTCATCGGACTGCGCAATGCGGGCTCCGGTATCGCGGTGCTGCATGGCTGGTACTTCTATCCGGAGCGGGTGACCACCGATCCGGCCAAGAGTGCTGATTTCCGCCGCCTCACTCGCGACATCTACGTGCCTGCCGGCGATACGGGCTTCTGGCAGGGGGCGTTTCGGGATCCGAACGAGCCACTGTTCGGACTAGCCCGCGATGCGGCAACAGCGGGGAAGCCGGTGACGATCGACCTGCTGTACGGAGACCACGAAGGCGGGCAGCGGATGATCAGCCGGTTTGCGCTCGCCGCCACGCCAAGCGGCGCATGGCTCGCTGTCGTCGGACGGCACTGGAACCTGGACCGTCCCAACCCTCGCTGACCGTCATTGCGCGACAGGCGCGTGTCGCCACCGGCCGGCACGATGCCCATATGCCCTACACAACAGACGACGCTCGCGCATACATCGGCAAGGTGCGCTGGCAATTCGCCAAGACCATGCCGCAATGGCCCCACGAGTACACGGTCCTCCAGTGGAGAACCGACCTCGAGCCGGAGTTTCGCGCGTTCGTCGCGCTCATACGCAGCGAGGGGATCATCAAGCCGTGGCCCCGTGACTCGAGCAATCCCCGCTACCACCACACGTATCTGGAGCTGAGCGAGTGGGAATACTGGACGATGGGCGAGCCTGTTGATGAGACCACGCTCATCAATCGCGCCCTATTGCCGGGGGTCGGTCTCGGCGTCGACGTCCTGGCCGCGAGTGAGAAACAGAGCGACCGCCAACACGAGGATGACCCCGGCGTTGGTGCCGAGCTCGAACAATGACTGCGTCACCGAGGGTGATCCGGCCGGCGCCGGACCCGTCGAGAAGGTCAACCGCGTCGACACCGCGAGGATGTCTCGTACTGCGGCAATGATGCCGATCACCAGAAAGGGTCGAAACGGGAACCCCCATCCTTCGAGATGCGTCAGGACGGTCCGCATGATGTCGATGAGGATGATCACCACCAGCACCGCGTCCACCGCGCTGATCAACGCAGTGGTGTAATCGGACAACGACGTCATGAAGGTGATGAAACTTTTCACGAGTACGACCACCGCCAGCACGAGCAACACGATCGCGACGCCGTACTGGACGATATCGATCAGTACTCGCAGCGGTGTCCCGCGGCGGATTTCGGGCCACGACAGAACACCTCCGGCCCCCGATCCTCTCGCCTCCGGTGGTCGTGCCGCTGTGACCGGTTCCGATTCGTCAGACATGCAGTCCAGTGCAGTCTAGTGGCGTCTCGGTATTTGCGCTTGGCGATGGGTATTCGTTCGCGCCTCAAACACCTTTCGGAAGATCTTTAAAGAAGACACGCCCCGCGAATGGGGCGTGTCTCTTTGGGGAGGATGTTCCTCAGTAGTAGTGGCGCCGGCCGCCCAGCGCGTGTCCGGCCGTGCCCATGAGTTCGAGCACAAGCCCGATGACGATCAGCACGACGCCGATCGTGACCAGTACGGGGATTGCTGCCACCAATCCGATGATGAGCAGGATGATGCCGAGAATAATCATTCCTCGTCTCCTTTTCGTTCGTTGTTGAGCGTGATTTCAGTAAGCGACGGGTCGGTTGCGATTACGAGATCGGTCGGTTGTCGATAGGCGTTCCATCACGTCGAAAGGCTGCGGGCCCGCCCCACGACGACCAGAAGATCAACGACAGAAGGATGCCGAACGCGCCGGCGGCCATCAGGATGATTCCGACCGTGTGCAGGTCGATGCCGGATGTGGCCACGTGCACGGCAAAGGTCAAGACGGCCCCCACTGCGACCAGGAAGATGCCGACTCCGATGCCCATGTGTAGTACCTCCACGTCTTGTGCTTCCGCGCATCTCCCTCGTGAGCTGCTACGGAAGGTATAGCTGATTAGTATAGCGATACTATCACATAGTAGGCAGGCGTGTCGGTAGGCTTGGCTGGCGCTGTTCCTTGCTCCTCTTACGGGAGCCGGACGGAGCCGGTGAGGTAGGCGTCGCAGCTACGCGCCGCAGCGCGCCCTTCCGCAATCGCCCAGACGATGAGCGAAGCGCCCCGGACCGCGTCGCCCGCAGCGAACACGCCGGGCGAAGCGCACGCGAAGGACTCGTCCACCGCGAGGTTGCCTGCGTCCGTGAATGCTACGGACAGTTCGTCGAACAGACCTGAATGAGTCGCGCCGTCGTAGCCGATCGCGATGAGTACCAGGTCCGCTGCGAGGGTGATCTCCTCACCGGGCAGCGCGACGAAGCTACGCCGGCCGTTCTCGCGTCGCGCCTCGACGCGTTGCGCGCGAACTCGCTGGACCGCGCCGTTCTCGCCCTCGAAGCGCGTCACCATGAGGCCGAACTCGCGTGAGCCGCCCTCATCGTGGGCGGGATACGTCCGGAGGATCAACGGCCACTGCGGCCACGGGTTGTCGCCGGGCCGTGTGTCCGGCGGCTGTGCGTAGATATACAACTGCTGCACATCGCTGCACTGCTCGCGGATGACGTTGCCGAGACAGTCGGCACCCGTGTCGCCGCCGCCGATGATCACCACCTGCCGCCCGTGCGCGCTGATCTCGGGAAGGTCGTGGATGCGCTCTCCCGCGACTCTGCGGTTCTGCTGCACCAGGTAGTCCATCGCAAAGTGCACCCCCGACAGCTCGCGGCCTGGCACCACGACATCGCGAGGACGGTCGGCACCGACCGCGAGCACGACTGCATCGAAACGCTCGCGCAACTGCGCTGCGGTGATATCCACGCCGATGTCGTATCCGGTCTCGAACGTGATCCCCTCGGCCTCGAGGAGATCGAGCCGCCGGTCGAGCACCCACTTCTCCATCTTGAAATCGGGAATGCCGTAGCGAAGAAGCCCGCCGACACGGTCCGAGCGCTCGAACACCGTGACGCGGTGGCCGGCGCGGTTGAGCTGCTGCGCTGCGGCGAGACCTGCGGGGCCGGAGCCGACCACGGCAACACGCTTTCCGGTGCGATGCGCCGGTGGCTCCGCACGAATCCATCCCTCGTCGAACGCGCGGTCGATGATCGACTGCTCGATCTGCTTGATCGCGACCGGGTCATCGTTGATGGCCAGCACACATGCAGGCTCGCACGGCGCGGGACAGAGACGGCCGGTGAGCTCCGGGAAGTTGTTGGTGGCATGGAGCCGTTCGATGGCGGCCTTCCAGTCGTCGCGATACACGAGGTCGTTCCATTCCGGGATGAGATTGCCGAGCGGACAACCGCTGTGGCAGAACGCGACGCCGCAGTCCATGCACCGCGATCCCTGCTCGCGCAACACCTGTACCGGCAGCGGGAGATACACCTCGCGGTAGTCGGCGACACGTTCGGCCACCGGGCGTTTGTGCGCGGTATGACGGGTGTGCTCGAGGAAACCGGTGCGTGTCCCCATCAGCTCACCAGCTCGAGTTGCGCGCGAAGTGCACGCCGGTACTCCTCCGGCATCACCTTGACGAAGCGCTCGCGCTCCTGCGGCCACGCGCGTAACAGGCGCTTCGCGACGGCGCTTCCCGTGAGCGCCACATGGCGTTCGAGCAGACCGTGCACGAGCTCGCTGTCATCGAGCGTCAGCGGCTCGAGCGCAACCGATGCGCCGTTGCAACGCTCCGCGAACGTGTGCTCCTCGTCGAGCACGTAGGCGACGCCGCCGCTCATGCCCGCTGCGAAGTTGCGGCCCGTCTGACCAAGCACGACCACCGTTCCTCCCGTCATGTACTCGCAGCCGTGGTCGCCGACGCCTTCGACGACTGCCACGGCGCCGGAGTTGCGCACGCCGAAACGCTCACCCGCAACGCCGCGGATGAAGGCTTCTCCGGAAGTCGCGCCGTACAGGGCGACGTTGCCGATGATGATGTTGTCCTCGGCACGGCGCGTTGCGCGCTCCGGCGGCACGATGACCAGCCGGCCACCAGAAAGTCCTTTGCCGACATAGTCGTTCGCCTCGCCTCGCAGCGTCAGCGTCACGCCGTTCGCGAGCCACGCGCCGAACGATTGTCCCGCGGCGCCGTCGAGTTCCACTGCAACCGTGTCGTCAGGGAGTCCGGCGGCACCGTGACGCCGCGCGATCTCGCCGCTGAGCATCGCGCCGACGCAGCGATGCACGTTGCGTACCGGGAGCCGCATGCGAACCGGCGTCGCGCTGTCGAGCGAGTCGCCGCAGCGCGCCATGATCTCGTTGTCGAGCATGTCACCGAGGTCTGCCGTCTGATGCGTGCTGTGACGCCGGTCCTCGGGCGCATCCACCGGCGGCACCATCAGGAGCGGCTGCAGGTCGAGACCTCGCGCTTTCCAGTGATGCACGGCGGGATTCGTCCCGATGAGATCGACGCGCCCGATCATGTCCTCGAAGCGGCGGAACCCGAGACGCGACATCCAGCGGCGGACGTCTTCGGCGAGGAACAGCATGAAGGCAACGACATGCTCGGGCCGGCCCGCAAACCTGGAGCGCAGCACGGGATCCTGCGTCGCGATGCCGACCGGGCAGGTGTTCAGGTGGCAGACCCGCATCATCACGCAGCCCGCTGCGATGAGTGGCGCAGTTGCGAACGCGAACTCGTCGGCGCCGAGCAGTGCGCCCACGACCACGTCACGTCCGGTCTTCATCTGGCCGTCCGCGAGGAGCGTGACCCGGCTCCGCAAGCGCTGCGCAGTGAGCACCTGCTGGGCCTCGGCAAGCCCCAGTTCCCACGGCACGCCTGCGTGCTTGATGGCGGTGAGCGGCGAAGCCCCGGTGCCACCCTCATAGCCCGCGATGACGATGTGGTCGGCGCGCGCCTTGGCAACTCCCGCAGCAACAGTCCCGACACCCGCTTCGGCGACGAGCTTGACGCTGATCCGCGCCTCGGGGTTCACGCAGCGCAGATCCCAGATGAGCTGGGCGAGATCCTCGATCGAGTAGATGTCATGGTGCGGCGGCGGTGAGATGAGACCGACACCCGGCGTCGAATGCCGTAGGCGCGCGATCGCTTCATCGACCTTGGCACCTGGGAGCTGTCCGCCCTCGCCTGGCTTTGCACCCTGCGCGATCTTGATCTGCAACTCATCCGCGTTGACGAGGTAATGCGCGGTCACGCCGAAGCGCGCTGACGCCACCTGCTTGATGGCACTCCTTCGCCAGTCGCCATTCGCGTCCGGCTCGAACCGCGAGGAATCCTCGCCGCCTTCGCCGGTGTTGGATCGCGCGCCGATGCGGTTCATCGCGATGGCGAGGAGCTCGTGCACCTCTTTGCTGAGCGACCCGTGCGACATCCCACCTGTCGAAAAGCGGCGGACGATGTCGAGCGCCGGCTCGACCTCATCGAGGGGCACCGGCTCCGGTGCCTCCTCAAGCACGAACAGCCCGCGCAGATTCTTCAAGGTCCGTGACTCGTCGTCGGCGAGCGCGACGTAGTGGCGGAAGGCGTCTTCATCGTTGGCTTTGACGGCGTGCTGCAAGGCCCCGATCACTTCCGGGTTCCACTGGTGCAGCTCGCCCTCGCGGCGCCACCGATACTCGCCGCGGTCCTCAAGGGTCGGCGGCGTGATGCGCACGTCCGGAAACGCTCGCTGGTGGCGCGCCATCGCCTCGACTGCGATGACGTCCATGCCGATGCCCCCGATACGCGACGCGGTGTTCGGAAAGTATCGGTCAATAACGGCACGATCTATGCCGAGGCACTCGAAGATCTGCGCGCTGCAATACGACTGGATCGTCGAGATGCCCATGCGCGCGATCGTCTTGCGCAGGCCCTTGACGAGCGCGTGCACATAGAGCTCCTCGGCGCGAGCGGCGTCGATGGTCGGCGGCATCAATTCGCGACGCGCGATGTCGGCAATCGTCTCGAAGGCAAGGTATGGGTTCACCGCCTCGGCGCCGTAGCCGATGAGCAGCGCGAGATGCATCACCTCGCGCGCCTCGCCGGTCTCGATGACCAGGCCGACTCCGGTGCGCGTCTGCTCGCGGACCAGGTGGTGATGCACTGCCGCAGTTGCGAGCAGCGAAGGAATCGGAACGTGCGAGGCGTCGATGTGCCGGTCGCTGAGGATGAGCACGGTTGCGCCCGCCTCGATCTGCTGCGACGCGAGCCGGCAGATGCGCTCTATGCCGGCCACCAGGCCGGCGGCTCCGGCATCGCGGTGGAAGACCATCGAGATCGTCTCCGCCGGGAACTGCCGCTGGGTGACGTGGCGCAGCTTTTCGAGGTCGTGGTTGGTGAGCACGGGGTGCGGCATCTCGAGCCGTTTTGCTTGTGCCGGGCCCTGCTCGAGCAGGTTGCCTCCGGCGCCGAGCGTCGTCACGAGCGACATCACGGCCTGCTCGCGGATCGGGTCGATCGGCGGATTGGTCACCTGCGCGAAGAGCTGCTTGAAGTAGTTGAAGAGCGGCAGCGGCCGCTCGCTCAGCACCGCGAGTGGCGTGTCGTTGCCCATGGATCCGACCGCTTCCTCACCGGTCTCCCCCATGGGCTCCATCAGGACCTCGACGTCCTCGATGCTGTATCCGAACGCCTGCTGACGCACGAGGAGCGTGCCCGGGTCCGGCGCCGGCACGTGGTCCGGGGCATCGAGCTCGTCGAGGTGCACGGTGCCTTCCTGAATCCACTCGCTGTATGGCTGCGCGGAGCTGAGTCCCTTCTTGACAGCAGCGTCGTCGAGGATCCGGCCCGCAGCGGTGTCGACGAGCAGGAGGCGCCCCGGCTCGAGCCGCCACTTGCGCGCGATCCGCTCCTCGGGAAGATCCAGCACTCCCGCCTCGGACGCCATCACGACGAGGCCGTCCTCGGTGACGAGATACCGGGCAGGCCGCAATCCGTTGCGATCGAGGGTCGCGCCGATGACGCGGCCATCGGTGAACGCGATCGCGGCGGGCCCGTCCCAGGGCTCGAGCAACGAGCCGTGAAACTCGTAGAAGGCGCGCCGTTCGTCATCCATCAGCGGGTTCTGGTGCCACGCCTCCGGGATCATCATCATCACCGCGTGCTCGATCGACCGGCCGGTCATCGCAAGCAGCTCCAACGCGTTGTCGAACTGCGAGGAATCCGAGCCGCTCTCGTCGAGCACGGGCATGAGCTTCGCGATGTCGTCGCCGAAATGCGGGCTGCGGAAACGCGACTGGCGGGCGCGCATCCAGTTGACGTTGCCGCGCAGCGTGTTGATCTCGCCGTTGTGCGCGGACATCCGGAATGGCTGCGCGAGATCCCAGCGCGGGAGCACGTTGGTCGAGAAGCGCGCGTGCACGAGAGCCAGCGCCGAGGTCACGCGCTCGTCAACAAGGTCCGGATAGAAACCCGCGAGCTGTGCAGCCGTGAGCATTCCCTTGTAGACGACGGTGCGGCTCGAGAAGCTCGCCCAGTGGAATCGGTCGCGTCCGATGCCGGCTGCAAGCGCATCGCGCTCGATGACTCGACGCAGAACCAGAAGACGCCCCTCGAGGGCCGCGCCGTCGAGACCGATCGCCGCGACGAACAGTTGCCGGAGCGCCGGCAACGCCCGGCGCGCCGATCGCCCGACTGCGTCGGCAGTGACCGGCACGTCGCGCCAGCCGAGGAGGCGCAGCCCCTCCGCCCGGCATGCCTGCAGCGTGATCGCCTCGCACCGTTCCCGCTCGTCCGGATCCTGCGGGAGCATCGCCATGCCGACGCCATATGACCCGGGTGCCGGGAGCGCGAACCCGGTCGCGTCTCGAAGGAACGCGTCCGGGACCTGCAGCAGAATCCCGGCGCCGTCGCCGCTGTCGGGTTCGGCACCGGAGGCGCCGCGATGCCCAAGGTTGACGAGCGCCTGGATGCCCTGCTCGACTACCGAATGCGCCGGGCCGCCGGCGATCCTTGCGACGAAGGCGACGCCGCAAGCGTCATGTTCGACGGCAGGTTCAGACAGACCTCTATTCGGGGGCTGTCCACTCAACGTTTCGCCGATACGTGCGTAGCCTGACATGGTTCGGCGGTCAGATCAAGTTGCGCGTGTCCGACCCCGTTGCTGTGCTAGGGTTTGGGCAAATGGCGACAACTGCGCGTCGATACTTTGGCCCGCCAGCCGTAAGGCTGCCGGGGGTCCTCTAACCCGACCGCGCAGTTTTCACCAGGGCTGGTTCATCAGAGATGGGTCAGCCCCGGATCCCGTGTGGTGGCCCATCACCACACGGAGGTGCCATACAGTGACCATCGAGCCGCTGCTGCTCAGCGCGACCCGACGACACGACACACACCAGGTGCGCATCGGCGCCGTCACGATTGGCGGCGACAAAGTCCCGATCATCGCGGGACCATGCGCCGTCGAGAGCGGCTTCGTGGAGCACGCGATCGCCGCGTACCGAGCCGGTGCATCGGTGCTGCGCGGCTGCGTCCTGAAGCCGCGGACCAGGCCGGGCTCGTTCCAGGGCCTCGGTATCGCAGGTCTGCCGCTCCTCGACGAGGCACGGCGCGTGACGGGCTTGCCGGTGATGGCCGAACCACTCGACGCCGGTGACATCGAGCTCCTCCGAGGCCATGTCGACGCGCTGATGATCGGCGCGCGCTCGATGCACAACACCCCGCTGTTGCGTGCGGCTGGGCACGGCGGCATGCCGGTCATCCTCAAGCGAGGGATGTCGGCCACCTACGAGGAGTGGCTCGCAGCCGCGGACTACATCACCACCGAAGGCAATCGCCAGGTCGTGCTCTGCGAGCGCGGCATCCGCACCTTCGAGACGGCCACGCGGAACACGCTCGACGTGAGCGCGATCGCGGTCCTTCGTGACATGACCGATCTTCCGATTGCTGTGGATCCGAGCCATGCCGCCGGCAATTCGCGCTGGGTGCCGGCGCTGGCCGTGGCAGCGCTGGCGGGCGGCGCTGACGCGCTGATCATCGAGTGCCATCCGGATCCTGCGGCCTCGTTGTGTGATGCCGCGCAGGCAATCACGCCGCACGTGCTCAGCCGGATCGTGCAGACGGCACGCACGCTGTGCGCGATGACCCGACCGGCGATTGCGGATTCCGTCGAGGGATGCCGGGACGTGATCGACACCATCGATGATGCCGTCTTCCGCCTGCTCGAATACCGCGCCGCGGTGGTCGAGGCGGTACAGCAGCGCAAGCTCGCCTCGATGCTCCCGGAACGCGATGTGGTGCGCGAGCAGGAGATCGTCGAACGTCTGGCCAGACGCGCACCCCGGCTCGGCGAGCAACGTGTCGACCGGCTGGTGCACGCCATCATCGACGAGTGTCTCGACGCGGTTCCGGTCACCGAGGCCGTTGCCTGAGACTGCCACCTTGACAAGTGATATGCGCACATATATTATGCGGCCATAGTATCCAATTTGCTGAGGAGCGACCCCCCATGTGGACCTATGACTGCAGCGCCGAGACCAGTGCCCGTCCCGACGTGATCTTCGACCTGTTCCGCGATGTCAGCACGTGGCCGCGCTGGAACGCCGGGGTCGAGTCGATGGACCTCGACGGCCCCTTCGTTGCGGGCACAACGGGAACCATGAAAGTCCCCGGGCAGGACCCGATGCGCATGCGGTTGACCGCTGTCGACACAGGTCGCGGCTTCGAGGATGAGACCGAGATCCCCGGCGCCGGCGTCGTGGTCCGGGTTCGCCACGCGCTCACAGTTCTGGATAACGGCCGGACGCGGATCGACTACGGGGCCACCATCGACGGTCCTGCCGCAGACACTCTCGGTCCCATCATCGGACCGGATATCACCGCGGACTTTCCGTCCGTCCTCACCGCGCTCATCGCCGAGGCCGAAGCCGCGACATCGCAGCGATGACGAGACGCGCCGCCCCGGCACGCGAACAACCGGAGACGAGCACGGCGGGTCCCGATGAGAGCCCAGGATTCCTGCTCTGGCGCGTCACGCTGCAGTGGCAACGCGTCATCGTGGCGGCGCTCCGCCCACTTGGCCTGACGCACGTGCAGTTCGTCCTGCTGGCAAGCGTCTGGTGGCTCGCGGCCGTCGCGAACGAGGAACCGACCCAGCGCCGCGTCGCGGAGCACGCGGGCACCGACCCGATGATGACCTCGCAGGTGCTCCGTGCCCTCGAGGTCAAGCGCCTGGTGACCCGCAAGCCCGATCCGGATGATTCTCGCGCGCGCCGTCTCGGGATCACGCCTCGCGGCGCCGCGCTCGCGCAGCGGGCCATCGATATCGTCGAGGCGGCCGATACCGGGTTCTTCGAGGCGGCGGGTGACCGCCGGGCACTCCTGCGGACCCTGCATCGACTCGACAGTCGATGACCTTCTGAGCGGGACCGCCGGTCATACTCGAAAGTGCCCAGCGATCTGGGAGAGGTCGCGGGAGTGAGGCAGATATCAGTGGCAACAGCAATGCGGACGCCTGTTTCGGCGCCTGACACACAGTCGCGAGGGCAGCACGCCGGCACGCGGATCGGCCCTGTGACCGAGCGCACCCTCGTGCAGCTCTTCCTGCGCCAGGCTGCATCGCGCGGCGGCAACCCCGCGATGTTCCACCGCGATGGCGACCACTGGGCGCCCATCGGCTGGGACGACTACGCCACGCAGGCGCGTTCTCTCGCCGCGTTCTTCATGAGCACCGGACTGCTGCCGAGTGAGCACGTCGCGATCTGGTCGTTCAACCGGCCGGAGTTCGTCATCAGCAGCACCGCCACGCTGCTCGCCGGGGCGTGCACCGCGCCGCTCTATCAGACGTTGAGCGCCGAGGAGGCTGCGTACGTCTTCGCGCATTCCGACTCACCGATTGCGGTGGTCGAGAATCAGGCACTGCTCGCGCGGGTGCTGGCGGTGCGCGACCGTCTTCCCTCGCTGCGCTGCGTCGTCCTCATGGACGGCGATGTGCCTGCAGGCGAGGAAGCGTTCGTCGTGACCTGGGCGGACGCGATGCGCCGCGGCACCGACGCAGTCGCAACGCTTGGCGACGAGCTCGACGCGCGCGGCGACGCCGTGGGACCCGCGGACGTTGCGACGCTCGTCTACACGAGCGGGACAACCGGCCCGCCGAAAGCGGTGATGGCGACGCACCAGAACCTGATCGCTGCCATCAACGCGCTGGCTCCTATCGTCGATCTCTCGACGGACGACCGGGTTCTCAGCTACCTGCCCCTCGCCCATATCCTCGAGCGCCTCAACAGCGAGATCCGCCTGTACTGCGCGGGGAATCCGCTCTGGTTCGCGGCGTCGATCGCGGAGATGCCCGCCGAAGTGCGCGACCTGCGGCCAACCTGCTTTGTCGGTGTGCCGCGGGTATGGGAAAAGATGGCCGCCACCATCGACTCAACGATCGATGCCCTGCCTGCACCGCGACGCCGGATCGCGCGTTGGGCGATCAGCGTCGGGGGACAGGTGGTCGATTGCGCGCAACGTGGCAGCACTCCGTCGCGCGTGCTCGTGATGCGCCACCGCCTCGCCGATCGTCTCGTGCTGCGACACGTGCGCGAAGAGACGGGCCTTGACCAGGCGCATACGCTCATCACCGGCGCGGCGCCGATTTCGCCGCACGTCCTCCGGTTCTTTCACGCGCTCGGCCTGGAGATTCTCGAGGGCTACGGCATGAGCGAAAACATGACCGTCACCAGCGTGAACCGGCGCGGCCACGCGCATCTCGGCACGGTGGGACAGGTCATTCCCGGAGTGGACCTGCGCATTGCGGATGACGGCGAGATCTGCATGCGCGGCGAGGTGCTGTTCGCCGGGTATTACAAGGATCCTGTCGCGACGGCGGAGGCCGTGGTCGACGGCTGGCTGCATACCGGCGACATCGGTGAGCTCGACACCGGCGGCTTCCTGCGCATCACGGATCGCAAGAAGGACCTGATCATCACCGCGGGCGGCAAGAACGTCTCGCCCTCGAACATCGAGGACGAGCTGCGCAGCGAGTTGATCGCAAATCCGGTCGTGATCGGCGACCGGCGCCCCTACCTCGTCGCGCTGCTCACGCTCGACACGTCCGGTCTCGCGGCACTGGCCGGCCGCCTCGGGCTGCTCGAGAAAGCCGACGACCTCATCTCTCATCCGAAGGTGCTGGACGAGGTTCGGCGGCGCGTGGACGCGGTCAACACGAATCTCGCCAACGTGGAGAAGATCCGGCGCTGGCTACTCCTGCCACGAGAGTTCGTCGTCGGCGTCGAGCTGACGCCGACATTCAAAGTGCGGCGCAAGGTCGTCGCCGAGCGTTTCGCCGGTGAGATCGAGAGCCTGTACACGACAAGGCCCGAAGCAGCCCGCCCGCATGTGGACGGCGCGTAGCAGGCCGGCTACCGGCGCTCGAGGATTCCGCGAATAAACGATGCCTGTCCGGTGTGCGTCACGTCGTCGTTGACGATGCTCACCAGGCGGACACCGAGCGTGACCGGCGGGTCCCACCGCTCGTCGACAACTCGATCGAGGTCCGCATCGGTCAATCCGGCGACGTACGCGAGTGTCGCGGCGTGCACCGCGTCGTAGTACGCCACGAGCGGTTCGGCGTCGACGACCACCGATCCAACCTGCTCCGACGTATGCCCGAAACCGTGGTCCATGCGCTCGAGCGGCAACTCGAATCGATCCACCCAGCCGCCTGAAGTCCACACCTGCTCGGTCCCGGCCACACCGGCGATGTGGTCGTCCTGGATGCGGGTGAGATGCCAGATCAGCCACCCGATCGAGTTCGCCTCACTGTCGAGGCGAACGCCGAGCTCTTCGCGGCTGAGGCCCTCGGTGACGTGATGCACGACGTTGCGAATGCGCTCGAACGCATCGGCAAGCAACTCAGCGCTGGTCATCGACTACCTCCATGAGAATCGTTCGTCCATCATGAAGCCATGAGCGAGCATCCCGAAGACCTCCCCTGGAACGACGCACCCGCCGACTCCGACGCCCCGTTGGGGAGCGGCGAGCCCGACCCCGCGGAGGTGATCGGCGACGAGGACGACCCGGCGATCCAGGACACCTCGCTGGTGGGCCGGCTGCACGACGTCGACGAATATCGCCGAGACACGCTCGATGAGCGTCTCGGTGAAGAGGAGCCGGATCGCGCGGCGCAATTCGAGGAGCCCGAAGCCGGCGAGCTGCAGGCGCCGGAGTCCGGCGATGACGACATCGCGCTGACGCGTGGTGAACGTGACCTCTTCGATGGCGAGGACGGCGACGGATCCGCGGAGGACGCCGCCATTCACGTGATCCCCGAGTAGCGAAGACCTCCGGCTCATGTGACATTTGCCCCTGGCTCCGCGGCCATCCCACGTGCAAGGCTCGTATATGCAGCACCACAGGGTGCGACTGCCTGATGGATGGAGGGTGACCATGAGTCACGGACCGGGTTGCCGGAGCGCTGAGTAGCGGCCATGGCGGAGCGCGCGGGCACCACCTTTGTCCTCGCCGGCGACGGCCTGGGGTCAGTCATCGGCGCACTGCACGCGCGGGGATACACGGTAATCGCCCCCACGGTCCGCGATGCCTCGATCAGCTATGAAGCCGTTGCGAGCAGTCGCGAGCTCCCGCGAGGCGTGGGCGACGAGCAGTCGCCGGGGAGATACCGCCTCAGGGAGCGCGAGGACGCCGCGGTCTTCGGCTTTGCCGCAGCACCTTCGTCGTGGAAGCGGTATCTCTATCCGCCCAGGACAACGCTGTGGCGGACGCGGCGCGACGATCAGGGCACGCTGACATTTGAGGAGACCGCCGCCCCGCCGCCCCGCTACGCGTTCGTGGGCGTGCGAGCGTGCGAGCTCGCCGCGATTCTCGTGCACGACCGCGTCTTCGCGGGTTCGGCGCATCCGGATCCCACTTATGCGTCGCGCCGCAAGGAGCTGTTCATCGTCGCGGTGCATTGCGGCTCGCCGTCCGGCGTCTGCTTCTGCTCGTCGATGAACACGGGACCGCGAGCCGGCGCAGGATTTGACCTTGCGCTCACGGAGCTGCTCGACGCCGAAGCACCCCGATACGTCATCGAAGCCGGCTCCCCGGCCGGTCAGGAGGTGCTCGATGCGCTCCCATCGCGGGCGGCCACCGAGCGCGACATCGAGGCATCCCAGGCGGTCACTGACAACGCAGTGGAGCACATGGGCCGGCAGATGGAGACACACGGACTCCCCGAACTGCTGCTGCGGAACCTCGACCATCCGCGCTGGGACGACGTCGCAGCACGATGCCTCAGCTGCGGGAACTGCACCATGGCCTGCCCGACGTGCTTCTGCAGCGACGACGTGGAAGCGCAGGCACCCGACGGCGAATCGAGCTCGCGCGTGCGGGAGTGGGCGTCCTGCTTCTCCCACGACTTCTCATATATCCACGGCGGCGCGGTCCGTCAGCCGGTGCGCAGCCGCTATCGGCAGTGGATGACGCACAAGCTGGGGACCTGGTGGGAGCAGTTCGGCACGTCCGGCTGCGTCGGCTGCGGCCGCTGCATCGCATGGTGTCCGGTGGGCATCGACATCACGGAGGAGGCGGCGGCGATTCGAGCAGCCGACGGTCTTCGGGCGAGCTCGATATGAATACGATCGCCGGCGAGCTGACGGCTCACCGCTTCTTTGCGGGGATGGATCCCGCACACCTCGAGTTGCTGACCGGATGCGCGCGCAATGTCGTGATCCAGGCGGGCTCATCGATCATTCGCGAGGGCACGGACGCCGGAGCCTTCTGGGCGATCCGCACCGGCAGGATCGCGCTCGGGGTCAGCGCCCCGGGCTCTGGCATGGTCACGATCGACACGCTCCACGCGGGCGATGTGCTCGGCTGGGCATGGCTTTTCCCGCCGTATCGCTGGCACTTCGACGCGGACGCCCTCGACGACATACATGCGGTTGTCTTCGATGCCGTGTGCCTGCGCGCCAAGTG
>JBEKKP010000061.1:0-18154 GCA_050010655.1 Candidatus Dormibacteria bacterium | reverse complement strand
ACGCCCGGCTCTGGGCGGACGAACCTTCGCTGCGGATCACCAAGGTCCAATACGAAACGGCATCACGCGGGCATGCCCGAAAGCACTCAGGACGAACTTGAAAAT
The DNA here is from genome assembly GCA_050010655.1 of Candidatus Dormibacteria bacterium. Lineage (GTDB taxonomy): Bacteria > Chloroflexota > Dormibacteria > Aeolococcales > Aeolococcaceae > Palsa-851. The sequence goes on along the minus strand of JBEKKP010000061.1, from coordinate 18,049 downwards.
CGCTAGGCGTGCTACGGGTAATCTCGACGGCGCATTCTTCGCGGATGGAGGAACGCAAGCCACCCAACGACGCGAAGTTTGCCGCCCAATGCGCGGAGGCTGTCCGCCTTGGCGGTGGTTGGGTTTACGAGATTGACGGCGCACAGGTCGACGACCCCATGGGAGCTGTGCCCCCTTCCGCGATCATCGGGGCGTGGCAAATCGCCGCTGACGGCGAGATCGTTGGAAGGTTCCGTCCGAACCCGAATTACCGAGCGAAATCGGACTGACCCTATCCACTCGTTTGCAAACCGACCGACTACGCGATGACCCCGGCGATAGATCGTCGCGTTGCTCGAACCCTAGAATCAAGCAAGATGTTTCGAATCCCTCGAGTAAACGTGATCGCGAGCGATGAAGGCTTCTCAGTAGAGGTGTTGGGGCGAGCCGGACTCCGTTATGAGGAGGGGGACAAGACGGTCGTTGTCGATTCTGAGGTGCTCGCAGTCGGGCCATACACCATGGTCATCTATCCGGCTCGACTGACTCACTGGGGCCCTCCCCACGCCGATGACGAAATCGATGCGCACGCGCGCCAGAAGATCCTCGACCGGATTAGAGACGCATTTCGCTTTCGAGGATTCGAGATAAAGGTCTACGGGCAGCCCGAGCCGGATTCACACTGACCACTCCCGGCGAGTCAGGAGGCTTGCGCAGAAATCCCCTCGTGGTGTTCAATTCAGTCTGAATACGGCGTGACCCGCAAGGAAGTTTGGGAGCAGGGGGTCGCTGGTTCGAGTCCAGTCGCCCCGACATAGGTCCTGGCCACGACTCCTCTCCTTTTGAAACACTCGGGTGTCGCGCGCGTATTCATAGGCAGAGTGGAAGACGTGAGGGCCTCAGACATTCCAGTCATCGATGCGCGATCGGAGGTTGACTGGACTGCGATCTTTGCTGGGCAGCGGCAGCGACTCCTCGGCTTAGCCATGGTCATTCTTCAGGAAGGGAATGACGCTGCTGATGCGGTGCAGTCCGCCTTCGAGAAGGGGTTTCGCCATCGGGACCAACTCCGCGCTGGGGTTGGTCCCGAGGCGTGGTTGGCGCGGATCACGTGCAACGAAGCCATCAGCCTCGCCCGGCGGCGACGCATCAGGCGATGGGTGAGCTTCGGCGACTCTGACGAGCCCGGAGTCCACGAGGAGGCTGCGATTCTCGACCGAATCGTGGTTGAGGACGCGCTGCGTCATCTGCGCCCCAAGCATCGAGCTGTGGTTGCGCTGCACTACCTGCATGGCTATGGGATCGACGAGATCGGGTCGATTCTCGGCATCCCGCGCGGCACGGTAGCTTCGCGCTTACACCATGCCCGAGAGACGTTACGAAAGAAGCTGGCAAAACATCGAACCGAGTCTTGAAGGAAAGCTTATGACCACCATCCCAGACCAAGATGTCGATGCGATCTATCGACGCGGCGTTGCTGATCTCGTCGCTCACGCCGGTGAGCCTGTTGCCCGCAACCGAGAAATGAAACCACGACGTGTCCCGATCTTCGCGGCCATCGTGGCATTTGGCGTCCCTTTTGGGGCGTTGGCGTGGAGCGCATTCGCCATTATTGGCGGCCACGCCAAGTCTGCTACGCTTCCGCACCCTACGCAGGCGACGTCGCCAATCCCTGCTGCCAAGATAGGGGAGGCCTTTCGCGTCAGCGATAGCAGCGGACTTGTGGCTGTGGTGACCGTCGAGAAGTTGACCTACGCCACCGTGGGACGCGGCGGTGCCCAGCCACCGCAAAATGGATTCTACGCAGTCGCAAATGTGCTGATCTCGACAACCTCCGCGATCGGGAACACCGTCTCCGCACAGGAATTCAACAACGCGGAGGCGCAACTGAACATCCAGCTGAGTATCCTCGCTATGGAGAAGGTTGATAACGACATGACGCGTGAGCTCGCCACGCAAAATTTGATCGACCTATATACACAGAACTTGTCACTCCTCGCACAGCAGCTCATGCCGTTCACATTCACGTATGAGACCAGCCACGGTCGAACGTTTGCGGCCTCCTCCGGCAACGCGCTCGAGTCCGGTTTTGATCCAATGCTTCTTGCGGTCGGAGGCCTGCCCAAGGGCCTGACCTACGGAAATATCGTCTTCGACGTGCCCTCGAAGGGCGGTGTGATTCAAATGACGGATCCGTTCAGCGGCGTTGTCGGGCGATGGAGGCTACCAGTCAACTAGCTCGAGCTGCGATGTCCGCGTTGTGATGCGCGTGTTCGAGGCGGTTCACGTGTTCGGTCTCAGACTGCACGCGAAATCAAACTAGGCTCCCTGCTTTGTGCTACTGAGTAGCACCTTATGCAATTGGCATCAGTTGCTGCTACAGCGGTCGGCGCGTTGTACTTTGGGAGTATTGGGTCGCTGGTTCGAGTCCAGTCGCCCCGGCCATCATCGTCAAAACAGTCGAAATACGCTGCTGAGAGCGGCCGTCGCGGGCCCGGTTTCCATCACGGTGATCAGTGTGGCGGTCGCGAAGCCGCAGCTATGTGTCGAGACGTGGAACGGCACACCGGGTCCCAGCTTCCTCTCGCCGCCCGACCGAGCACGCCCGGCGACCACGCACGCTGTTCGATAGGGAGGAAACGTGCCGAGAGGCCGGACGTGTGCCGGCAACTCGGCCTCAAGAGAAGGTCGCCAGCGCCCCGGTCCAGACCACCGAGGCCGACAGGGTGCCCGCATAGCTCTGGGCGCCGGTAGCGTTCAGGATCAGGTAGGCCGTCTGCTCGCCCGAGAGCGAACCGGACACGGCGGACTGCTCGACGGGCAGCGCGGTGTACCCGGCGGTGGTGGCTGTGAGTTTGGGATTGCTGTTCCAGCCGAGGCAGGCAACCGCGATCTCCGCGCTGTGGGTGTTGCTGGCAGTCCCGGTGGCGGGCGTCTTGCTGGTGCCCGAGCTGGTTGCCGTCACATCGACCGGCGAGGCGTTGGCGCCCGTGATGTCGAGCACGGTCATGGACACCGAGGACGCGGTGGGCAGGTTCACCGTCACGATCGTCGTTCCGCCCCGCGAGTTCGGTGCTTCCCACACTTCCTCGTCGGTCTGGGTGCCCCGGATGACCTGGGCGAGCCTGGTGAACGTGTCCCCCGCATTGTCGGCGACCACCCCAACCTTGGTGAGGGCGTTGACGTTGCGGATTACCACCGTGACCACCAGCAGATCCCCGGTAGCGGTCGACGTGGGCGTCGTGGCGGTGATCCCTGTCGTCGCCTGGGCGGTGGTCGCCCCGAACGACTGGCTGAGCGCGGGTGTGCCGGGGTTTGGAGTCGGTGTGCTTGACGGCGTCGGGGTTGGCGTGGGCGTTGGTGTCGGTGTCGAAGTCGGTGTCGGAGTCGGAGTGGGTGTCGCGGTCGGTGATGGGGTGGGCGTCGGCGGCGTCGTTGCCGAAGCAAGGACGACCACGTCCTGCGCGGTCCCCGAGATCCCGGTCACTCCCTGGCCGGTCAGGACCTCGTCGGGAGTCAGCACGGAGGTTTCCTTCGTGCCGTTGCCGACCTGACCCCCGTTGTCCCAACCCCAGGCCCAGACATTCCCATTGGTGTCGACGGCGTAGCTCGTCGCGCCACTCATGGCGACCTTTTGGTACGTCACCCCGGTCGGCGGCGAGACCGCGATCGGCAGCGATTGGTTGGTGGAGCCGCCGTCGCCGAGTTGACCGTAGGTGTCGCTCCCGCAGGCCCAGAACGTGCCGTCGGCAAGGCCGACGATGAGCGACCCGTTGCTGGGGAGACTGCCGCCCGCTGCCAGTTGGTTGGCCGGAGACGTATCCGTGAATGGCACCTGGACCGGAACGTCGGAGTCGCTCGCCGTCGAACCGTCGCACAACTCATCCTCGGCGTTGCCGCCCCAGGCGTAGACGGCGCCGGCCGCGGTCATCGCATATTCGTCCTGTGAGGAGGAGGCGAGGCTCACCACGGTGCCGCTGATCCCGGTCACCGCCACCGGGCCGACGTGAGAGCTCGTGTCCCCAAAACCAAGCTCGCCGAGCGAGTTTCCACCACAGGCATAGAGCGTGCCGCCGGCGACGTAGAGGGCGTGACCGCTGGCCGACGAGATCAGCGTCACGTCGCTGAGCGGGACTTGGACCGGGGTGAGGTATTCCGACTCCGTGGTCATGCAGTCCACACCGCCGACGTTGTCGCCCCAGGCCCAGACGTCGCCGTTGGTGTCGACTGCCAGCGCTCCGGCGTTGGGCATGACGTCGGTCGGTAGGTGAGCGATTGACACCCCCGCGGGAAAGTCCACCTCGACCGGGGTGGAGGAGTTGGCCGTTCCACCGTCGCCGAGTTGGCCGTCGGTACCCGTCCCCCAGGCGTAGACCGCACCTGTCGATGTGAGTGCGTACTGCGTGGTGTTCGACGACGCGACTTGCACCACGGTGCCGGGAACGGGCATGACCGTCGGCGAGAGGGGTGCTGCGGCCATGCAGCAGCCCCAGTAGTACACGGTTGCGCTTCCAGCGGACGCCGTCATCGCCAAGATGGGGACGAGAACCAAGGAGGCTCCCGCCAGTAGCATCAGCCCAACCCGTGCCACCATGTCGGTTACAACCCGAGAGGCGTGCTGCGTTGCACGTCGATGCGTCCGATCACGGACACGATGAAGTCCGGACGCTCGGGCTGCTACGCAGCGTTGTGACGACGACACCGGTCGCGTTCTTCAGCCGCACGCCACACCTCCTCGCCGTTCCTGAGGTGCTCGAGCATGGACCGTCGGAATCGAGAATGCAAGCACCGGCTCAGGAGGCCAGAAAGTGAACGCGCAAAGGACTATTCATCCCCGGCGCGGTAGCTTCCTCCCGAGACGAAATCTGCGCAAGGGTAGGGCGTTAGCTACAGGCCCTCACGTGGCGGCGTGGGCTGAACCATGTGCGTGCTCGAGGAGCGAGCGCCGTGGTGGGTTGAACACGTCGACCTCCCGGCATGACTCGTCGCGCGTCCGCGCTCCGTGGCGCACCCAACTGGGGACGACTGCGACGTCGCCGGCGCGCATCGGGCGCACGTCGCCATCGATGTCGAACTCGAACTCACCTTCGAGCACGAGAACGATCTGCTCCTCCTCGTGCACGTGCATCGGCGCCTCTGTGTGCGGCGCGAAGGAGACGAAGTTGAGCATGGTGCGCTCGCCGAGCACCGGCTGGAAGAGCAGGCCTGGGACGAGCTCGAGGGGGCTGATGGCGTTGACGTCGACGTAGCGCCCCGGCGCAGTCGGCGTGCCCGCCGCTTGTGTAGTGAAGTGTTGCGTGGCGTCGGTCATCGCTTCTCCAGTGCTCAATGTGACCAGGTTCCCGAGGTGCGCGACCCTTCGTCGATGTCGCGCTCGCCGCCGATCTTGTCATTTCCTCAACACGCTGGCTGACTGAGGGGTGCTGCCGTCGTCTTCGTACCATTGACCGACGGCGGCATGGACATCCTCACCTCGCGTCTCCGCTTTCGACCGCTCACCGAGGGTGACCTCGACGATCTCGTAGCGCTCCACCTTGATCCGGTGGTGATGCTCGGGAGCTCCGGCGTCGCCACGCCGCGGACTCGCGCCATGAGCGAGGAGTGGTTGCGACGCACGTTGACGCTGTCGGACGGTGACGGAGTGGGGGCGTTTCGCCTTGAGGAACGAGACACGGGCGCGTTTGTCGGCAGATGCGGACTCCGCCCGGAAGAGGGGAGTGGCGACACAGAAATCGCGTACGCGCTTGTGCGGCGTGCGTGGGGTCAGGGCCTCGCAACAGAGGCAGCCACCGCTGTGGTGCGGTACGGTTTCGACGCCGGCCTCACTCGGATCGTGGCATGTGCACTTGCGGAGAACGTGGCCTCGCTTCGCGTGCTCGAGAAGGTGGGCATGCGAAGAGTGCGAGAGGAGACAACGTCAGTCGGGTGGCTCGTTCGCTTCGAGATGAACCGCGCGGATCTCTTGACGGACAACGGCAGGCGCCACTAGCCGGAGTGCTAGAGCGAGGTCTGCATCGCTCGGGCCGACAATAGGGCGGTGGAATGGATCCGGACTCATCGTCGAGCCGCCGTCCTGCTCTGCGGTCTGATCACGGTTCTCGGCGGCCTGGTGATCGTGTCCTTCCTGGGTCAGGGATCGGCAAGTTGGACCGGCGTGGAGGTGTCGGTGCCGTCGTGCCCGGCGGCAGCGCAGGGGTGCCGCTTGTTCGTGACGCATCCGGACGGGACGGCAGTCGTCCATGCCGACTGGTCAGCGGCAGCAACGACCGTCGACATCCAGCTGCCTGCCGGAAGCTATTCCATCTCTGCCGAGGGTTGTAGCGGCGACCAGATCCATAAGGGCATCGTCTCCGTTCAGTCGGGAGCTGGAACGACGGTCGATCTCGGTTCGTACTGGCAGCCGCTTGGCTTCGTCGGGCGCATGTGTCCCGGCTTCATTGCGAGCGCGCAGGGCTGAGGAAAGCCGGTTACGGCCAGACGGGACTAAGCATGAGCGTGGTCAGCCGCTCGATCTGAGCAGCAGTGAGGCCGAGGCTTCGCATCAACGACTCGGCACCACCGTGCTCCGAATCAACGCACTCCATCGTCAGCACCATGGCCTCGCGGCGCACCGTGAAGAGTCGCTCGACAACTGCCTCGTTCATGCCGCGCTCGACGGCGGTGATGCGGTCGCGGGCCAGCATTTCGGCGAGCTGCACGCCACTCTCCGCGTAGTCGTCAGCGATGTCATCGATGCCGACACCCGCGAGGCGCAGCACAAGCGCGACGACGACTCCCGTCCGATCCTTGCCGGCGTGGCAGTGCACGAGCACTGGCGCGGACGGTGCGTCTGCCACAGCGCTCATGGCTGCGTAGACGCCAGTGCGTCGCACGCGGAGCCACCAGCAGTACACCTCGTCCGCCGTGGTGAGGTGGTCCGGATACTCGTCCTCGTCCGTGAAGATCGGGGCATGGGCGGTGTGCACGCCGGCCAGGGCGAGTGGGCTCGGACGGCGCTCGCGTTCCGCTCTCGTGCGCAGATCGACCACGGCGCCGACACCGGCGTCGAGCAGCGCTTGCAAGCCCGACTCGCTGAGGGTGTGCGGCGATTCGCTGCGCAACAGCCGGCCGGGCAGCGTCGTTGCGCCCGAGTCGGTGCGAAGCCCTCCGAGATCGCGAAGGTTGACGAGTCCATCGATGGCGAGCGCGTCGGACTGGCGAGACGGCACCACTTCACCCTACCAGCGGGTCGAAAGAACGCGCCAAGTTTCACGGAACTCCGAACCAGGTCGTGAGCGCGTCGTGCAAGCCGGATTCCGTGCCGTCTCCAACCCATGCGACGTATCCGTCCGGCCGCACCAAGACCCCAGCCGGCGTGCTGACCACGCCAATAACGGGGAGCTCCCACACGCCCGCGTACTGAGCATCGACCAGTTGCACGCGTTCCGACCATGGTGCGATGTCCAGCGCGCCCGGGTCGTCGAGATTGAGCAACAGCGGTTTGGCGCCGTGCAGAAACTCGAAGACACGGCGCGCACCACTGGCCGTCACGAGGTCCAGGTCGGGCATGCGGCGCCCGAGGAGTGGATGCCCATCGCCGAGGTCGTAGTGAATATCGAGCCCGTGGATCAGCCCGCCGACGTGTTTGCGAGGCTCGTCCATTCGTGCCAGCTCCGACACCACAGCAACGAGCGCCTTCATGCGGTCGTCCTGGCGCTGGAGCGCGGTCTGCGCCATCGTGTGTTGCACCGCGCGTGCAGCCACTGGGTGACGCTCGGCCTGATACGTGTCGAGCAGGCTCTCCGGTGAGATCCCGCTGAGCACCTGAGCGAGCTTCCATCCGAGATTCACCGCATCCTGGACACCGAGGCTGATGCCCTGCCCGCCAGCCGGGTAGTGCACGTGCGCGGAGTCGCCGGCGAGCAGGACTCGCCCAGCGCGATATGACGCAGCCTGACGCGTCATGTCGGTGAAGCGGGAGATCCAGATCGGGGAATGCACCCCGAAGTCGGTGCCGAACACGGCGATGAGCGCCGCACTGAGGTCGTGCAATGTCGGCTCGCCGCCCGACTCGACTTGCTGCTCGGTGACGACGACGCGATACGTCTTGCCGTCCTCCAGTTTTCCGAGGGCGTGGACGCCCGTCGCGTCGTTGCGCACGCCCCGCGGGGGTTCCTCGGTGACCTCGACCTCGGCGATGAGGTTGCTTCTCGTCGCATCCCACCCCGGGAAATCGATGCCGGCTGCTTTGCGGATGACGCTCCGGCCGCCGTCGCACCCGACCAGGTACTGCGCCCGCATCGACTGGCCGTCGGCGAGTTCGACATCGACGCCGGTCTCGTCCTGCGCGAACCCTGTCACCTCAGTGTCGTAGTAGATCCGGACCGGAAGTTCGGCGATCCAGGCGGCCATGATCCGTTCGATCTTCTTCTGCCACAGGCCGAGCCCATATGGGTGACGTGTCGGGAAGTCGCTGATGTCCAGAACAGTGGTACCGAGCAGCGCCGTTTGCGCAATCGTGCCTTCCGCGAGGAAGCGATCAGCGACTCCACGTTGATCCAGGACCTCGATGGTGCGCGAGTGAAAACCGCCTGCCCGTGAGTCGACGAGTACGTGTTCGGGACGTCGCTCGACGATCGCAACGTCGACGTTCGCCAGCGCCAGTTCCGCCGCCAGCATCATTCCCGTTGGACCGCCTCCGGCGATCACCACCGCATGTTCGGCCATATGCCACCCCACTTCCGCACGTCCTGTTGCGGGCGGAGTCTGCTGCACACCCCCGGGCTTGCCGCAAGCCCCCGGGTGCGGTGTACATTGGAAGAGGAGGGGTCAGGTGACTTGGGGGGCCCGGATGTTCACGGCCCGCGTCCACGCCTGCGTACCCGCCTGAACGGCGTCCCACGGGCTGCCGAGCGGTGGCGTGTACGACAGATCGAGGTCACTTACGTCGTCGACAGTCATGTCGTGAAAGAGCGCTGCCGCAGCGATGTCCACGCGTTTGGCGATCTCGGCATTTCGATGGCCGAAGAGCTGAAAGCCAAGGAGCCGTCCGGTTGTACGATCGCCGGTGACGCGCATGGCAATCCGGTGGCTTCCCGGGTAATACGCCTTGTGATCGTCGGCCTCGGACCCCACCGTGAGAGGGTCGTACCCGGCAGGCGTGGCCTCGTGGTCTCGTAATCCTGTCCGCGCAACGGCGTGGTCGAAGATCTTGACCACCTGGGTGCCCAGACTGCCCGCAAACGTGCGGTTACCGCCAAGAGCGTTCTCCCCAGCGACACGACCCTGCTTGTGAGCGGTTGTTCCGAGTGGGAGGTATGTGTCTCCGAGCAGCCGATGGTGCGTGATGACGCAGTCTCCTGCGGCAAAAACGTGCGGGAGGTTGGTGCGCATGTGCCGGTCGACCGCGATTGCACCCCGGTATCCAAGGGTGGCCCCTGCTTCTGCCGCCAGGGTGGTATCCGGCCTCACTCCAACCACAACGAGCACCATGTCGACGGCGCGGGTGAGTTCGCCACCGCCCCCGTCGGTCGCGTCGACGCGAATGCGTCCGTTGTCGGCGACGTGCGACCGCGAGATCGACGTCACGACGGTCCCGGTGAGCACCTCGACGCCGTGCTTGACCAGTTGAGAGCGGACCATGGCACCGAGCTCCGGATCGACAGTAGGCAGCACCTCGGCGAGCTGCTCCATCTGTGTCACCGCGAGCCCGCGCGTGATCAGGGCGTCGGCCATCTCGAGTCCGATGTAACCCGCACCGACGATCAGTGCGCTTGTCGGAGCGTCGTTCTCGATCGTCTGCATCACCGCGAAGGTGTCGCCCATCGTGTGAAGAAGGTGCACGCCGTCCGCGGCGCCAAGGGCGTTCGGGCCGGTGAGTCCGGTGATCGGCGGCCGGACCGGCACTGCCCCCGTGCCAATGATGAGCTCGTCGTACGCGAGGGCTGCATCCCTTCCCTCAGTACCGGTCACGATGAGCTGCTTCTTAGCGACATCGATTCGCCGCGCGACGGTCTCGAGGCGCAGTTGCATACCCGTCGCCTCGAGGTCCGCGATGGTGCGATGGGCGAGGTTGTGCCAGTCGGTGACCTCTCCTGAAACGTAATACGGAATCCCGCAGATGGAGAAGTTCGGATACGCATCGGCGACGACCACCGTGACCTCGGCGGTGGGATCGAGTTCGCGAGCCCGGAGTGCAGCGCTGATGCCGGCATCACTGCCTCCGACGGCGATGAGATGCACGCTTCTCCTTTGTGGTTGGCGGCTTAGTGCGCGGAGCTCGCGCAGCAAGTCGACTCGGACTCGCCGTGTGTCCCGCAGCAGTCTGTGTTGACTGCACCCACGGAGTCCCGTGGCGCATCCGCGAGGACGGTGTAGACCTCCCAGCGTGTGTCGGCTCCGGCAACCCACACCTTGTCCTGCAGCGCATGACAGCAGGTGACGCCGTCGTCGACCTCGGTGGGCAAGCCCTCGGCTGCAAGCCGCTTGGTGGCCGAGACGACCTCGGCGGTTGAGGGAACCTCGACTCCCAGGTGGTTTAAGGTCCCGGCTTCACGGGGATTCTCGAACAGGACGAGTTTCAGAGGCGGGTCGTCGATGGCGAAGTTCGCATAACCCGGCCGCAGCTTTGCCGGCTCGGCCTGAAAAAGTTTGGTGTAGAAGTCGACAGCCTCATCGAGATGGCTGACGTTCAGTGCGAGTTGGACCCGTCCCATATCAGCAGCCGCAGTCGCAGTCGCCGTCGCAGGTGCAGGTTCCGTCGGGGCAGTTGCAGTCCATGATTCATCTCCTATCGATGAACGTCGATTGATTGCCCAGATCCTAACCACTTCCATCGACGGATGTCAATGGTTAGAATGAGCACATGGTCTTCTCAGCGTCTGTGGTCGCGACCACTTGTATCCGCCCCTTCCGTGACGACGATTGGCCGGCCGTGCGGGCTATCTATGCCGAAGGCATCGCCACGGGGAACGCAACGTTCGAGACGGAGCCACCCAGTCTTGAGCGGTGGACATCCACGCACCTAGCGGAGTATCGGCTGGTCGCCAGCAGTGGAGGTGACGTCGTCGGGTGGGTGGCGCTCGGTCCTGTATCGGATCGTTGTGTCTACGCCGGGGTCGGCGAGCACAGCGTCTATGTCGCCGAATCGGCGAGAGGACAGCGGATCGGCCGCCAGCTCCTCACTGCCCTCACAGAGCGGGCCGATGCTGGCGAGATCTGGACCATCCAGAGCGGCATATTTCCCGAGAACCACGCAAGCGTGCGGCTGCACGAGAGCTGCGGCTTCCGGATCGTCGGGACACGCGAACGGCTCGGTCAACTTCATGGCGTCTGGCGTGACGTCCTGCTGATGGAGCGACGTAAGCCATGAGCGGCCCCACCGTCGCCGCGAGGCCAGCCCTTCAGCTTCGGACCAAGGGTTGCTGCCAGCCTGTAGCGCCTCCTCTGCATGAGGAACGAGCCCAGGATCTCGCCACGATCTTCAAGGCCCTCAGCGACCCAACGCGGATCCAGATGGTGCACATCCTGGCAGCAGCCTCCGAGCCGGTTTGCGTGTGCGACTTCACGGCCGCCTTTGACCTCGGACAGCCTACGATCTCGCACCATCTCGCGACGCTACGCGAGGCTGGAATAGTGACCAGTTTCAAACGCGGGATCTGGGCGTTCTACCAGCTCAACCCGAAGATGGCGGGTGCTGCCAAGGGAGCGATCGGATTGGTCGGATGACGCGCAGCGCCATCGACGCTTCGACACCGCCCCGGTGGCGCCGCTTCGATGTCTACGAAGCGACGGCGGCGATGGCGTCGACCACCTCTGCCCACACCTGTTCCGGCAGCGCGTGACCCATCCCCGGAATCATGATCAGGCGCGGATTCGCTAGCGCGGCCGCGGTCTGGCGCCCATTGTCCGGCGGCACGAGCGGATCGTTTTCGCCGTGGATCACGAGCGTCGGGATGGTGAGCCGGCCGAGCGCGGCGGTCCTCTCCGGTGCCGTGACGATCGCGGCGAGCTGACGGATGGCGCCTTCGGGCGAGTAGGAGCGATCCACGGCACGCTCGGCCTTCTGCCGCGCGCGTTCAGCATCGAACGGCATACCCGTGCCGAAGATGAGCCGCCGGTTGCTGAACGACTGCTCGACCCGTTCGTCACGGGTTTTGCCCGGAGGCGCGATGAGCATCGCGCTCACAGCAGGTTCTGCCTGGACCACGTGCGGACCGCCGACCGTCGACATGATCGAGGTGAGGCTCAGCACGCGCTCCGGATGGTTGATCGCGATGAGCTGGGCGATCATGCCTCCCATCGAAGCGCCGACGATGTGGGCCCTGGGGACTCCCATCGCGTCAAGAACACCGATGGCGTCGGTTGCCATGTCGTCGAGTGAGTAGGGCGCGGGGACGGTACGCGTGATCAGCCCCATGACGTCGGGTGGGCCGAGGCTGTCGAGGTGCGACGAGAGACCGCAGTCGCGGTTGTCGAACCGCGTGACCCTGAAGCCGCGCGATGCGATGAGTGTGCAGAGCGCGTCGTCCCACTCGATCATCTGGTACGAGAGGCCCATCACCAGGAGCAGTGGCGTTGCGTCGGGGTCGCCGAAGCTGTCGTATTCGATCTGGAGACCGTTCACGTCGGCGCGCGGCATGCGGAGACCTTAGCGGGGCGGATGGGGTGGCCGTGGCCCGTGCCCCGGATCGGGAATCGACTCGATTCCGGGTGTTTCGTCCGGCCACACGAGGAGAACGGCGCATGGAGCGTGATCGACCACGAACCGCGTTGCGTGGCCGAGGCTTCGAGGGCCGAGACGCGAATGGTCACCGTCGCGCGCCACCACGAGGACATCGACCCCGTCGGCAACCGCTTGCACCACCTCGCGTTCGACGCGCCCACGCCGGCTGACCAGCGCCGCATCCGGGCGGCCGAGACGAGCGGCCGCCGCGGCGAGCAAATTCGACGCTTCGTCGTCAGCGACGCCATCGTACGGGCGGGCTGGTCGGCGCCCGGCGGTGCCGCGTCCGAAGAGTCCGATCGTTGCCGCGCCTGCCGCCTCCGTGACGTCTGATGGCGTCACGTGCAGCAGGGTGTACACGGAGTCCGCTGGGAACCGCGCGAGTGCCGCGTCGACACAACCCTCCCAGGTTCCTTCGACCACCCAGATCACGATCCGCATGGCCGCCATTAACCCACCACTCGCAGTGAAATCCACAAGGCAACGGTCGCTGCGATGAGCACCGGGGGCACGGTGAGCGCGCCGAGCCGGAGAAATTCGCCGATCGGCAATTCCTCACCGCGTCGAATGAGCACTCGGCGCCAGAGCAGCGTTGCGAGCGAACCGACATAGGTGAGGTTCGGGCCCGTGTTCACACCGATGAGGACCGCGAGCACCGGTCCCGGGCCCGCACCGGCCACGGCGGGCAGGAGCAGAAGCGCTGCGGGCAGATTGTTGATGACGTTCGAGAGCACGGCGGCGACCGCAGCGATCGCGAGCAGCGAGCCGAACCCGTTTCCGCCCGGCACGAGGTGGGTCACCACGATGCCGAGACCGTGCAGGGATATCGCCTCGACGATGAGTCCGAGCGCGAGGACGAACGCGAGGAACGGGACGTCGAGGGAAAGCGCGACATCGCGAATCGTTGCTCGCCGGGTGACGAGAGCGGGAACGCCGAGGACGATCGCACCGCCGAGCGCCGCGAACGCGGGGCTGATACCGACGGCTGACGCGATGAAGAAGCCGACGAGTGTCAACACCATAACGACAGTCGCGAAGATTGGCACCGGGAGCGGCTTCACTCCTTTGCTCACACCCCGACCGACCAGGTCAGCGGCGAAGAACCGGTGTAAGACGAGCCATTCGACGCCGATCGCAGCCAGCCATGGGAGGGCCATCGTGGCGCCAAATCGAGCAAACGAAAGACCGCTCGCGCCAAAGGCGAGCAGATTGGTGAGGTTCGATACCGGGAGCAGCAGGGAGGCCGAGTTCGCGAGATGCGTGCAGGCATACACGTGTGGCTTGGCGCGGAGGTGAAGGCGCGCAACGGTCGCGAACACCACCGGTGTCAGCAACACCACCGTGGCGTCGAGGCTGAGCACGGCGGTGACCACGCTCGCCGCCGCGAAGACAAGCGCGAGGAGCGAGACCGGTCTGCCGCGCGAGCCCGCAGCCATCCATGAGCCGGCTGCCTCGAACAAGCCGTAACGATCGCAGAGGTTGGCAAGGACGAGGATCGCGCCGAGGAAGCCGATCGTTGGCCCGAGACCGCGCGCCTCGGTCCCGGCCTCACCGAGCGGCAGGACGCCGAGGAGCAGCAGCAGGCCGGCGGCCGGAACGGCAACGGCGGCTTCCGGGAGTCCACGAGGGCGGACGATCGCGCACCCCAGCGTGGCTGCGAGCAGCAGGACCGACAGGGTCTCTGCGAGTGGACCGGACACGTTGAAGGAAAGAGTATTGGCTCGGTCCCTTCTGCTGACCGGGACGCGTGGCCGCGGCAGACGCAGATGGGCGGAGCCTTAGAAAGGTGGTCGTTACCAGGTTGCGAACGCTCGGACAGGAGCGCGTGACCTGGCATTCCGGCGACGTTCAGGCTGGCCCGCCATCGTTGGCATCAGCACAGAAGACGTCGTCAGGAGACCACCAATGGAGTACCTCTTCATCCGCAGCCGCGAGTTCGCACTGAGCGAAATCGCCCGGCTGAAGCAGCGCCCCGAGAACGGTCAGGGAATGGTGGAGTACGCGCTGATTCTCGTACTCATCGCCGTCGTCGTCATCGTGATCCTCTCCACTGTTGGGAAGCGGGTCAACAACATCTTCTCGAACATCAGCAACGGGCTCAGTTCGTAGAGCCGGCGGCGCCGCGTTTGGTTACTGCCGTAACTGACTGAAACATCTGCGAGCGCGGCGTCGACGGGCGCGTGCGTGCGACGGCTACGCGGGCGCTGGCGAACAGACTCGTCACGCTGACGGCGGAGCTGGACGACGACGGTGCATGGGCCGAGGCCGGGATGCGGTCGTGCGCACACTGGTTGTCGATCAATATCGGCGTCGACGTCTATACCGGAGGCGAGATGGTTCGCGCCGGCCATGCGCTCGCAACGTTGCCGCTGCTCCGCGCTGCGTTCGCGGACGGACGGTTGTCCTTCGACAAGATCCGTGCGGTCACAAGGGTGGCGACGCCTGAGGATGACGAGGTCTGGACCACGATGGCCTTGCACGCGTCGGGCGCACAGCTCGCGCGCATCTGCCGTGGCGTGAGGCAGGCACTCGATGTCGACGATCCGCGCCGTGCGGGCGATGCGCTCTTGAATCGGGGCGTACGGACGTGGTGGCGTGACGACGGGATGTTCCAGCTCATGGCCGTCCTTCCTCCGGAGGACGGCGCGATCGTGCAGGCTGCCATTGAGGCGGCGGCGAACCTCATCGCGACCCAGGAAAAGCAGATGCCTTCTCCGGACCGGCCGGAGCTTGCGGGCGAACACAGGACGCATCCGATGCTGCGTGCCGATGCGCTCATCCGCGTGTGTGAGACGTGGGTTGCCGCCGATGCGACCACTCCGGTGGTGGCACCGACGACCCAGGTGGTCGTGCATGTTGATGCGGACGCGCTTGATGGTGAGCTCACCGGTGGGCGATCCCGTATCGAGAACGGGCCGTGGCTCTCCCCGGCGTCAGTGCGTTGGTTGAGTTGCGACGCCGATGTCGTCACGGTGACCGAGCATGATGGACTCCCCATCGACGTGGGGAGAGTGAAGCGGTTGATTACGCCCCGTCTGCGGCTGGCGATGCAGAGCCGCGACGAAGGGTGCCGTTACCCGGGATGCTCGGTACCGCCGGCGCACACCGATGGTCATCACGTGCAGCACTGGCACGCCGGCGGCCCGACTGACCTGGGCAATCTCGTGTCGCTGTGTCGCTTTCACCATCGGCGTCATCACGAGGGCCGGTTCCGCATTGAGCGAGAAGCGTCGGGCGACTTCATCTTTGTGGCGGAGGATGGGAGGCCGCTCGTGCCCGTTGTTGCGAAGGCTGCTTCCGGTCGCCTTGACATGAGCGGTTGGAACGACTCCGAGTTGGCTCGCGCTCGCGATGGCGGGGCACCGTACGACCGTGAATACGCGATCGCGGTATTGGCAGATGGGATTGCGTTCAATCGCGCGGCTTTGGCTGCTCGTGAGGGTCCGGCGCCGTAACCCCCGCGGCGCGCGAGACCTCCGTCCCGCGTTCACATCGGATTCACATCTCGGCGTGAGAGTGATGCACGTACCGTTCAACCCTCCACTGGAGAAACGACATGTATCGTGCAGGACGCACCGTCTGGGGCCTCGTGGCCGTCGGAGCAGCAACCGCCGTCGGGGTGACGACGAAGAACCCGGGGTTCATCGTGATCACGTTCCTCGGAACACTCGCGCTTCCGCGGATCCTCGGGCTGACGCCTCGTGGCTGGAACAGGCATGGCTTCGGACCGCATCCCATGGGCTGGCACGGCGGCTGCGCCGGCGCTCGCCAAGGTTCGGATACCGAGGCAACGACGCCAGCGGCGCAGTCGGTCTGACGCCGTTGGTTCGGGAACGACGGGGTGGCGAATGTTCGCTGCCCCGTCCCACCCCTACCATGAATTCGCAATGACAAAGGTGCTCGTCGTCGACGACGAACCGGCAATCGTGCGCCTGGTTCGCGACTATCTCGAGCGCGCCGGTTTCGAGGTCACGACCGCGAGCAATGGCGAGGATGCGCTCCAGCATTTCGCGCGCAACCGGCCCGACCTTGTGATTCTCGATCTGAGCCTGCCCGGCATGGACGGGCTCGATGTTGCGCGAGCGATGCGCCGTTCCGGCGATGTGCCCATCATCATGCTGACGGCGCGAACCGAGGAGGCCGATCGCGTGGCCGGGCTCGAGCTTGGGGCGGACGACTACGTCACCAAGCCATTCAGTGCCAGGGAAATCGTCGCCCGGGTGCGTGCCGTCCTGCGCCGCGCGCAATCGCCCGCGATGCACGACGACGTCATCCGTGTCGGAGAGGCGATCGTGCTCGATGCGCCCCGCATGCAGGTCTCGGTGGATGGGCGCGACGTCCTGCTCACTGCCACGGAGTTTCAACTGCTTCTCTACATGGCTCGGCAACCGGGGCGTGTCTTCACGCGAGGGCAGCTGCTCGATGCCGTCCACGGCGTGGCGGTGGAGTCGTATGAGCGCGCGATCGACGCGCACGTGAAGAACCTGCGTCGCAAGATCGAGCAGGATCCACGATCGCCGCGACATCTCCAGACCGTGTTCGGGGTGGGATATCGCCTTGTCGATGGCGACGCATGAATTCGGGACCGCCGTGGCGCAGGGGTGGGCGGCCGCCGTGGTGGCCGGAGGGCGACGCATCGACTTTTAGCGGCGGACCGCCGTGGCGCGGTAACGGGAGGCGGATCGCACGCCGCATCGGGTGTTTTCTTGGCGTCGTTCTCCTCATCGTCGCCAGCGCGATCTTCGGAGTGGTGTGGTTGCTTCTCAGCGCGTTCGGCGCGGTCAATTCCGCCCCGTTCGACACTGCGGTGGCGGTCACGGCACTGGTGCTCGGCGCGCTCGCGATCCTGGTGGCGTTTCTGGTGCTGCGGCGTCTCGCCGCTCCGGTCGGCGCGTTGATCGACGGCGCACATCGCATCGAGGGGGGCGATCTCTCGACGCGGGTCCCGGTGCGCGGTCCGTCCGATCTGCGTTCGCTCGCGCGAGCGATGAACGCGATGAGCAGCCGCCTCCAGGCGGAGGAGACGCGCCGCCGCTCCGTGCTGGCGGATATCGCACACGAGCTGCGCACGCCACTTTCCATCATTCGCGGACAGGCCGAGGCAATCGCCGACGGCATCTATCCCGCGGATCCCGAGCACATGGCACCGATCATCAGCGCCACGGAGTCACTCGAAATGCTCGTCAACGACCTCAGCACTCTCACACTCGCCGAAAGTGGCGCCTTGCGACTGCATCTCGAACCCATCGATGTCGCCGTCCTCGTCAACGAGACGCTCGATGCGTTCAGCGCGGAGGCGCGGGCTGCCGGGGTCCGCCTCACCGAGCACGTGGACGCGAATCTGCCGCCACTCTCCGCCGACCCGGG
>JBEKKP010000060.1:0-32511 GCA_050010655.1 Candidatus Dormibacteria bacterium | reverse complement strand
GGATCAGCCCGGGGAGCGCGTGATCTCCGGCATCGTGCGCGCGTGATGCGAACGCCGCGTCGAATCGTGTGACGGGTGCCGGATTGCTCACGCGCGGTCGAACTCGCGAACCGTGTCGACGTCCTTGTCGCCGCGCCCGCTGAGACAGACGAGAACAACGTCATCAGCCGAGAGATCTGCGGCGACCTTTGCTGCGATATGGACGGCGTGCGACGACTCGAGCGCCGGGATGATTCCCTCGAGCAGGCACAGCTCGTGGAACGCAGCCAGGGCTTCGCTATCCGACGCTGCGCGATACGTGACACGTCCGCTGTCGCGCAGTGCGCTGTGCTCCGGGCCGACACCTGGATAGTCGAGCCCTGCGCTGATCGAATGCGTTGCGAGCACCTGACCGTCCTGGTCCTGCATGAGATAGCTCAGCGAACCGTGCAGGACTCCGGGGCGGCCTCGCGAGAGCGGCGCCGCGTGCTCGCCGGAGTTGAGTCCGCGTCCGGCGGCCTCAACACCGATCAACTGGACATCGTCGTCAAGGAAGGCCGCGAACATGCCGATGGCGTTGCTCCCACCGCCGACGCACGCGACAACTGACGAGGGCAGGCGGCCGAGCATCGACAGCAGCTGCTCACGCGCTTCATCGCCGATCACCCGTTGCAGGAGGCGCACGAGCGACGGATACGGATGTGGCCCCACGGCGCTGCCGATGACGTAATGCGTATCGCGGACGTGCGCCACCCAGTCCCGAATCGCCTCGTTGGTGGCGTCCTTCAGCGTCGCCGAACCGCTGTCGACGGGGACCACCTCGGCGCCAAGGAGACCCATCTTGTACACGTTGAGCGCCTGACGACGCATATCTTCGCGGCCCATGTACACGAGGCATCCGAGGCCGAGAGCGGCGCAGGCCGTCGCAGTGGCAACGCCGTGCTGCCCTGCACCGGTCTCCGCGATGATCCGGCGCTTGCCCATGCGCTGCGCGAGAAGCACCTGACCGAGCGCGTTGTTGAGCTTGTGCGCGCCGGTGTGCAGCAGGTCCTCGCGTTTGAGGTAGATCTGCGCCCCGGAGTACCGGTCGCTGAGGCGTTGCGCATGGGTGACCGGGGTCGGGCGTCCGGCGAATTCGGCGAGCCGGCCGTCCAGTTCTGCGATGAACGCCGGGTCGGCGAACGCGACGGCCATCGCCGCCTCGAGCTCCTCAAGCGCGGGAACGAGCGTTTCCGGCACGTACGCGCCGCCATACCCGTCGAAGCGTCCCGTGGCGTGTGCACTCATCGCGGATCGAAGCTCATTTGCGCCGCGGCGGATCGCGCCGCCAGAACGAAGCGCCGGACCAATTCGGGATCCTTCTCCCCGGGACGCCGCTCCAGACGGCTCGATGCGTCGACACCGGCGGGGCGCACGGCGGTGATGGCGTCCGCGACGTCGTCAGGGCCGAGACCACCGGCGAGCAGGATTTCGCGGTGACGGGCGACATCCGCCGCCCACTCCAGCGGGACCCTGTGACCGGTGCCGCCGGGAAGCGCTCCGCGGTCGGGCATCCCGTCGAGCATCACCAGCGTGTCGGGCGGCCAGTCCGTGGTGCTCGCAGCCGCATGGTCCCGCACGTTGATGACAGGGATAACAGGAACAGAGCACGCCATCATGAGGCTGCGGTTGACGTTTCCGTGCACCTGGACACCGGCGAGCCGGTATCGCGATGCAGCCTCATCGCACTCGGTCGCGGTCGGCTCGACGAAGACGCCGATCAGATCCGCACGGTCGCCGACCGCGCGTACGACCTGCCGTGCGGCATCGTCGTCGACCCACCGCGAGCTCTTCGGCACCAGCATCAGGCCGATCCAGTCGGCGCCCGCATCGATCGCGGCCTCGGCGACCTCCGGCGTCCGCACGCCACAGACCTTGACGATCATGGACGCGCCGCCGCGCGCGCGGAGGCGACCATCGCGGCACACGCGGCAGCCGGGGATGCGGCGCGCATCAGCGCCTCGCCGATGAGCACGGCGTCCGCCCCCTCACTGACGAGTCGCGTGACATCCTCGGGGCTGCGCACCCCCGACTCGGCGATGCAGACGATGCCATCCGGGATCGCCGCGCGAACACGCGCGAAGGTTGCCAGGTCGGTGGTCAGCGTCTCG
Organism: Candidatus Dormibacteria bacterium; assembly: GCA_050010655.1. Lineage (GTDB taxonomy): Bacteria > Chloroflexota > Dormibacteria > Aeolococcales > Aeolococcaceae > Palsa-851. The sequence continues at coordinate 30,382 of JBEKKP010000060.1, read as the reverse complement.
AGGTTGCGGTTGTTGATGCCGATGCACTCCGCACCTGCGGCGAGTGCGATGCTCGCCTCGTCGACGTCATGGACTTCGACGATCGCGCACGCTCCACTTCGCGCGACGCCCTCCAGGCAGTTGTCCAGAGCGTCCTGGTCGAGCATCGCGACGATCAGCAGCACCCAGTCCGCACCCGCGACGCGCGCCTCAGCGATCTGCACGGGGTCGAGCGTGAAATCCTTGCGCAGCAAGGGAAGTGCAACGGTGGCGCGCACGGCCGCCAGATCATCCAGCGAGCCGCCGAAATCCGGCCCGTCGGTGAGTACGGAGATCGCGGCCACGCCCGCTGCGGCGTAGTCGCGCGCGAGCGCCAGCGGATCGAGATCGGGGCGGAGCACACCGCCACTCGGTGAGCGGCGCTTCATCTCCGCGATGATCGTGCCGCCTCGCAACACGTCAGCAAAGCTACGCGCGGGCGGCAGTGATTCCGCCTTCGCCCACAGGGCCGCCTCGGCGCAGCGAAGCTGTTCGACCTCGGCGCGTTTGCGTTCGGCGATGGCGTGGAGCGTGCCGCCCGCTCTGCTCATGCGTGCACCTGCGCAGCGGTGACGCCCGCGGCTTCGAGGAAGTTGCGGAGCAGCGCATGCCCCGCCGGCGTCCCCACGGACTCGGGGTGAAACTGCACTCCCTCGACCAGAAACTCGCGGTGGCGCATGGCCATGATCAGGCCGTCGTCGCTCCATGCGGTTGCCTCGAGCACGTCGGGCAAACCCGCCTCCGCAACCACGAGCGAGTGATAGCGGGTGGCCATAAATGGATTGTCGAGGCCGCGGAGCACGCCCGCAGCGTTGTGGCGCACCGGCCCGACCTTGCCGTGCACGACTGCGGGAGCGCGGACGACGTTCGCGCCGTACGCAACGCCGATCGCCTGGTGGCCGAGGCACACGCCGAGTATCGGGATGGCGTCACCGAGTTCCTGCACGAGTTCGACGCAGACTCCCGCCTCCTCGGGAACGCGCGGTCCTGGGGACATGACGATCGCGGCGGGATCACGGCGCGCAATTTCGTCGACGGAGAGCGAGTCGTTGCGCTCGACGGCAACAGTGGCGCCAAGCTCGCGCAGGTACTGGACGAGGTTGAAGGTGAACGAGTCGTAGTTGTCGATGACGAGCACCTGACCACTCAACGTCGAGCCCACGCGTTCGCCTCCTCCACCGCGAGGATCTGGGCGGCGACCTTGTTGTCGATCTCCACCGTTTCCTCCTGCACCGACGAGTCCGCGACGATGCCTGCCGCGGCCTGGACGTAGGCGATCCCGTCACGCACGACGATGGTGCGCAGCGCGATCGCGGTATCGAGGTCGCCACCGTATCCCACGTAGCCGATCGCGCCCGCGTACGGCCCGCGGATCTCCGGCTCGAGCTCGGCGATGATCTCCATGGCACGGATCTTCGGCGCTCCGGTGACAGTCCCGGCAGGAAAGCACGAGCGCAGCGCGTCGAGCGAGTTACAGCCGTCCGCAAGGGTGCCCTCGATGCTGCTCACGAGATGCATGACATGCGAGTAGCGCTCCACCTCCATGTGCTGGGTGACGCGGACGCTCCCTGTGGCGCAGACCCTGCCGAGATCGTTGCGTCCGAGGTCGATGAGCATCAAGTGCTCCGCCGCCTCCTTGTCGCTGGCGCGGAGTTCCTGCTCCATCCGCGCGTCATCCTCGGGTGTACGCCCACGCCGTCTCGTGCCGGCGATCGGGTGATAGCGAACGAGGTCCCCGGTCACCTGCACCAGCATCTCCGGCGATGCGCCCACCAGCGTGCAGTCCGGGGTGGCGATGTAAATCATGTACGGGCTCGGGTTGATCGCTCGCAACGCAACGTAGACATCGAAGGGATTCGCCTGCAGCGGCACGGCGAATCGCCGCGACACCTGGACCTGGAAGATGTCGCCGGCGACGATGTACTCGAGCGCTTGACGGACGCGATCCTGGAAGTCGGACCGCGAGAGGTTCGCCTCGCCGTCGTGCGCAGGAACGTCGACGGGGATCCCGGCGAGGGCCGGTGCCGCGGCCGATTGCGTCGCCTGTATCGCCTCGAGCAGCTCGTCAATCTGTCGGACTGCGCGCGCGTACGCGACGTCGATCCCGTCCGCGTCGTCGCGGTGGACACAGCTCGAAAGCAGGAGTCGGTGCGGAGCGTGGTCGAAGACCGCGATGGTGTCGAAGATCGCGAACCATTGCGGCGGAAGGCCGAGCGGATCCCACGCCGGCGCCGGCAGGCGTTCGTAGCGGCGGGCCGCCTCGTACGTGAGAAAACCGACGGCGCCGCCGAGCAGTGGCGCCGACAACCCGGGCTCGCACGCCGTCGCGAGCGAGGCGACGTCGCGATCGAGCAGTGCAAGCGGATCCTCAGCGTCGCCGGAATCGCTGATCACCCGCGACGGGTTGTGCCCGAGCATCGACCAGCGGGCGATCGCTCCGCTCCCTTCGACCGACTCGAGCAGGAAGCAATTCGCCTCTGTTCCGAGCGCCCGCATCACGCCGACAGGCGTCAGGTCCCCAATCGGGAGTTCCAGCACCACCGCGACGACGTCGTGGTCAGCGAGGAGGCGCCGCGTCTCCTCGAGACCGGGAACCGGCTCGTTCATCGCGAGTGCGCCATGGAGGTGTCATCCGGCCACCGCCGAGCCGATGTATTGACCGATCCGTCGCGCGGCCTCTTCGAGGTTCTCGATCGATGCCGCGTAGCTGAGGCGGATGTGTCCGGCGCCCTCGGGTCCGAACGACCTGCCGGGAAGCACCGCGACCCCCACCTCGTCGAGCAGCGACTTCGCCAGCTCCCGGTCGCCGAAGCCGGTCGCGGTGATGTCGGGGAACACGTAGAACGCGCCGGCCGGGCGGGCACACACGAATCCGGGTATGCCGTTCAGGAGATCGACGATGCGGTCGCGGCGATGGTGGAACTCGGCGACCATGTGGCGGACAGCGACTTCCGACTCCGGCGCATCGAAGGCCTCCACAGCAGCCCACTGCGTGAACGCCGCCGCACAGGACGAGCTGTTGATCATCAGCGTGTCCATCTTTTTGGCGATCTCCACCGGCATCGAGCCGAATCCGAGGCGCCAGCCACACATTGCCCATGCTTTGGACAAACCGTCCATGTAGATCGTCCGCTCCGCCATGCCGTCGATCCCGTACAGGGAGACGTGCTCGCCGTCGTAGCTGAGCCGGTTGTAGATCTCGTCGCTCAGCACGATCAGATCGTGCTTGATGGCGAGGGCCGCGATCGCCTCGCAGTCGCTCCGCGTGAGGATGCCGCCGGTGGGGTTTTGCGGCGAGTTGACGATGAGCATCCGGGTGCGCGGCGTGATGAGCCGCGCCAGTTCGTCCACGTCGGCGCGGAAGTCGTTCTCCTGGCGCAGCGGCAGCGAGACGGCCTTGGCGCCGATGAACTCGACGAGCGACCGGTAGATCGGATATCCCGGGTCCGGAACGATCACCTCGTCGCCCTCCTCCACCAGCGACAGCAGCGCGAAGAGCAGCAGGTTCTTCGAGCCCGGGGTCAGCACGATGTTCTCGAAGCGCGTGGGCACGCCCGTATGCCGGGTCACGTAGGCGGCGGTCTTCTCGCGGACCTCGCGGATCCCGCTGGCCGCGGTGTAATGGGTGGCACCGTCGCGCATCGCGGTGACGGCGGCGTCGATGATGTTGTCAGGAGTGGCAAAATCTGGCTCGCCGATCTCGAGGTGCACGATGCTCCGGCCCTCGGCCTCGAGCAGACGTGCGTGAGCGAGCACCTCGAAAGCGCTCTCGGTCCCGAGCCGCGACAGGCGATCGGCGAAGCGGATGGTCATCTCGCCACCATCATGGCGGGAAGCGTGCCGGTCGGTGCGGCGTACTCGACATCGATGCGTTCGACACGCGAGTACGTCGGGCCCTGGCGGAGCAGGTCGAGCATCCGCTCCACGTCGGGACGCGGTCCTTCGAGGACGGTCTCGACGGTGCCGTCGGGTTCGTTGCGCACGGTGCCGGAGAGGCCGGCATCGCCGGCGTGGCGGATGACGAAGGCGCGAAAACCGACCATCTGCACCCGTCCGTGGACGACCGCGCGCACGTGGACCACCTCTGAACCCATCGCCGCCCGATTATAGGTGCGGCGGGCGCTACGCCTCAGGCGGCCGCAGGCGAGAGTTGCTTGGTTGCAGTGAGCTTGCGCACAAGCGGCGGGATCTCGCGCAGGTTCTTGAGCTCCTCTCCGCTCAGCTCGGAGAGCAGCGCGAGGATGCGACGCTGCACCGGCGCCTCGTGGTCGCGGCCCGGGAGATACCAGTTGAGCATCCGGGAGATGTATTCGGGATCCTCGACTTTCGAGACCACCGACGGCTCGGTGATCGTCGTCGGGTGCTTGGGTGCGTCGTTGGTGCTGCGCATCATCCAGAGCGACATCTTCAGGATGTCCGGGAGCACTTCAGGCTTGTTGGCCACCGCACGACGCAGGTATTTCGCGTAGCACGCGGCGTGACGCAACTCGTCCGCGGCGAGGATCTTGAAGATCTTGCGCATCACCGGCTCCGGGCCCTGCTCGCTGAACGCGGTGTACCAGTGCGCGAGCCGCTGCTCACCGCAGAAATGCATCGTGAGGGTCTCGATCGCAGGTCCCGGCGCGAACGTCAGCCGCAACTCGGGGAGCTTGGCCTCGTCGAACGTCTCGCCGCAGCGCTCCAGGTACTTGCGCAACGTGAGGTGGTGCTTCATCTCCTCGTAGAACCAGATCGAGATGAAGCTGCAGAAGTCGATGTCCGTATAGAAGTCGCGGATGAACATCTCTGTGGCGTACAGCGCCGACAGCTCCGTGAGGCAGATGTTCCGGAGATCACTGATCCACTGAGGGCTCAGGAGGCTCGGATCGATGTCGTCGAAAGGGATGTCGGTACTGAGCGTCCAGCGTGCCCGCTCGAGGCGAATGAACATGTCGTCGTAGAGCATTGAAAACAGCATACTTTCTTCGTCCGACACAAAGGGTGGGCAATGTCATCCGGCGTACACGCCGAGATTTGTGTATAAAGGACAATATGGCCCAATTGACCAAGGCGCCCGAAGTCAGGTTGTCCGTTGTGGCCACTCTGCCGCCGGAAGTGACCGTCCGGCTGCTCTCCGAAGTGGACGTGATTGCGCGGCGGATGACGCGCCACATCGTGTCCGGAATCTCGCTGCCGGACAGTCGTTTCCGGACGCTCGGCTACTTCCGCACCGTCACCGCGGCCTGTCGTGACGCGCTTCGCACCTTCGTCCGGCTGCTTCGCGACGGACGAGGCCTTCGCGCCGGCGATCTCGAGCGTCTCGGCTCGATGGGGGCGCAGCAGGCCGAGCTCGACGTCCCCCTCGAGCTGGTCTTCGGCGCGTACCGCCTCGCCGCCCGCGTCCTCTGGGACGAGGTCATCGGCCAGCCGTCGGTGCTCAACGACGTGCCGCCGAGCATCGTCATCGGCCTCACGAGCACCGTCCTCGAGTATTTCGACGAGATCAGCGCCGCGGTGGGCGGCGCCTATCTCGAGACGCGGGAGCGCTTGCTCCGGCAGCGTGATCGCGACCGGGATCGCATCCTCCAGCGTCTGCTCGCCGGCGACGCTTCCGCCGAACTCCGCCGCATCGCCGTCTCGGCGGAGCTGACCCTTCTGCCGCCGTACACCGTGGTGGCCTGCTCCGCGCCAACGATCGATGCCGAGCGCCAGCTCGAGGAGACCTGGCGCGCCGAGGGAGCCCACCTCATCGGCGACGACCCGGGGCTCTGGATCGCGCTTGTCCCCGAGGGCAAGGACCTGGCGGCACTCTGCGCGGCCGCCGGCCCGGTGACCTTTGGTGTGGGCCCGGTGGCGACCACTCTCGAGGCAATCGCCCCATCTGCGCAGCAGGCGCGTCGGGCGCTCGACGTGGGCCGCATGCTCTATCCGGAACGCGCCGTCTATACGGACGCGGAGGTAGGGGTCTTCGCGGCACTCGCGGACGACCACGACGCCATGCGCACCTTTACCGACCGGGTGCTCGGGCCGCTTGCCGTCGGCACGCCCAACCGCCGCCTCGAGCTCGTGGCGACGCTCGAGGCGCTGCTCGACAGCCGCAGCATCGGCGACGCCGCCGAACGGCTCGGCGTGCACCGCCACACCGTGGTGTATCGCGTCGGCCGGCTCCGCCAGCTCGGCATCGACGCGGACGATCCCGAACAGCGTCACCAGCTCTGGCTGGCGCTCCGGTGCGCGCGTCTTCTCGAAGGCTAGGACCGGACGGCGGGCACGATTCATCGCACGAAGGGATCATTCTCATTGAGCGATCCTCATTGACGCGAGATCCAGGCCCCTCTCAAAATGAAGCAATCGCACCAGAGAGCAGGGGGAGGTGGCTAGCGAAGCCAGTCAACGGGGGTCGCTTCACGGCGCATGCCGCACGGGCGCGGGTCACTCCAGGAAGCGGGGAAACAATCATATAAGGCGATGATTCCGTTCGAAGCAAGCTCATTGCTTAATGGTCGTACAGGGACGGAGACTCATCGGGACACCGCCGTAAGGCACTTCATTTGCATCACCGAGGCCGCATCGAGAGGGGGCCTCAGGAAGAGAAATCGGTAAAGGGGAAACGTACATGTTTGGGGAAACACGTAAACGACCTTCGGCATCGCGCCGGAGCACGCGACGCGCCGCCACTTCGGTCGCGCTGCTCGCCACCGCCGTCGTCGTCGGCGCCTGCGGTTCGACATCGACAGGGACCGGCACCAAGCCGCAGCCCGATCCGTCGACGGTCAACCTCGGCTATCTCGTCAACTTGACTCACGCGCCCGCGCTCATCGGTGTGTCGCAGGGCTTCTTCCAGGGTGCGATGCCCAAAGGCACCACCGTCAACACCACGACCTTCAGCACCGGCACCCTCGAGAGCGAGGCACTGCTTGGCGGCACGCTCGACGCCGCGTTTGTCGGACCCGGTCCTGCCATCAACGCGTTCATCAAGACCAAGGGCAAGGTGGTCATCGTGGCTGGAGCCGCGTCGGGCGGAGCAGGCCTCGTCGTGAGCTCGAAGATCGCCGAGGGCAACTTCCCGGCGGACCTCGCCGGCACCACCCTGTCGACACCGTCGCTGGGCAACACCCAGGACATCGCGCTGCGGACCTGGCTCGCCACCAAAGGGCTGACCAGCAGCGTGAACGGCGGCGGCCAGGTGAACATTGACACCAGCTCGGGCAACTCCGTCAGCCTCCAGAACTTCGAAGCCGGCAAGATCGCTGGGGGCTGGGTTCCCGAGCCGTACGAGTCCGAGTTCATCCTCCAGGGCAACGGCATGCTCGCAGTCGATGAGGCGTCGCTCTGGCCGAACGGCGAGTTCCCGACCACCTCGTGGTGACCCAGAGCCTGCTCCAGAACCATCCCGACATCGTCAATGACCTCCTCAAGGGGCTCGTGAAGTCGGTGAACTGGATCAACTCGAACGAACCCGCGGCACCCGCGGCGGTCAACACCGCGCTCGCGTCGGCAACCGGTGGCAAGCCGCTCAAGTCGGCGGTCCTGGCACTCGCGTGGACGCACCTCAGCTTCCTGCTCGATCCGCTCGCAGCGGACCTGCAAACAGACGCGAATGACTCCCAGAAGCTCGGGTTCACCAGCACGGCCAACATCAAGGGGATCCTTGACCTCGGCCCGCTCAACGCAATTCTGACTGCGGCCGGCAGCCCGACTGTCAGCGCCGGATCGCTCGGCTGATGAACCTCGCGCTCGCGCCGCGGCCATCTGTCGTAACGCTCGAGGCAGGCGACGCCTTCGTGACCCTTGATGGGGTCACGAAGGTGTTCGGCCACGGCAAGGGCGCAACGACGGCACTCGAGGACGTGACCCTCGAGTTGAGCAAAGGCGAGTTCGTCTGCATCCTCGGCGCGTCCGGATGCGGCAAGTCCACCCTGCTGTCGCTTGTGGCAGGTCTGGAGAAGCCCACGTCGGGAACGATCGAGATCGCCGACGGCCGGCCGGCCGTGATGTTCCAGGAGCCGGCGCTTCTGCCGTGGCTCACGGTTCGCCGCAACGTTGAACTGCCGATGCGCGTCCACAACGTGGACGCGGACGAGCGCAACAAGCGGACGAACCGGTTGCTCTCCATGGTCGGCTTGATCGACTTCGCCGATCACCGGCCCCACCAGCTTTCCGGCGGCATGCGCCAGCGCGCTGCGCTGGCACGCGCCCTCGCGCAGGACTCGGAGCTGCTGCTCATGGACGAGCCCTTTGCGGCGCTCGATGCCATCACCCGGGATCAGCTCCACGACGACCTGAACCGGATCTGGCAGGAGACGGGGAAGACCATCCTCTTCGTCACCCACAACGTTCGCGAGGCCGTACGGCTCGGCGACCGTGTGGTCCTGATGACCCCGCGACCCGGCCGGGTGGCGCAGACATGGGATGTCGAGATCCAGCGTCCGCGCGAGCTGGATTCGTTCGAGGTATCGGGGCTCGCGCACGAGATCACCGCGCGGTTGCGTGCCGGAGCGAACGGCAATGCAGCCGAGTAGGGCTCAGCGCATCTTCAAAGCCGTCTGGCCGAGGGCGCTCGCCATCGGGATTCTCCTGGGCCTCTGGCAGCTCCTGGTCATCGTCGGCTTCACCTCACCGGGTGGGTTCGCCCTCCCCGGGCCGGGAGACACGTGGTCCGAGCTCGTGTATCTCACCCGAACCGGCGTCCTGCTTCCGGCGCTGGCAGCCACGCTCGAGCGTGCCGCCATCGGTTACGCGGTGGCTCTCGTGTTCGGGACCATCATCGGGCTCGCGGTTGCCCGGATCCCCGTCCTTCGTGCGGCCGTCGGGTCGCTGCTTGCCGGCCTGCAAAGTCTCCCGTCGGTCGTCTGGGTGCCGTTTGCGGTCATCTTTCTCTCACTGGGTGGCAACGTCGAGTTCGCCGTGTACTTCGTGGTGCTCATGGGTGCCTTCCCGTCCATCGCGATGGGCGTCATGCACGCCTACGACAACATCCCCCCGCTCACCTTCAGCCTGGCGCGCTCGATGGGCGCAAGCGGCCCGAAGTACTACCGGCACTTCATCTTCTCGGCGGCGCTGCCTGGATACGTCGCCGGTATGAAGCAGGCGTGGGCGTTCTCCTGGCGCTCGCTCATGGCAGCCGAGTTGATCATCGGCTCGGTGGCGAGCGGCGGTCTCGGTCCCATTCTCGACGACGGCCGCAACTTGCTCGATATGCCGGAGATGCTTGCAGCCATGGTTGCGATCCTGGTCGTCGGGATCGCCGTCAACGACATCATCTTCGCACCGTTGGAACGTGGGCTCCTGCGCCGCCGCGGGCTGGTGCCCGCCAGCTAGTTAGTCCTTACCGGGTAACGGCTTTCCGTCTGCCTCGCGGCGGCGTTGTCCGCCCGAGGCGACGGTGGCGCCCTGCTCCGCCTCACGCGCGAGCATGAAGAGCAGGTCGGAGCAGCGGTTGAGATACCGCACCACCTCGGGGTTCTCCACGCCGCCCTGGCGTTGCAGTGCGACCGTGCGGCGTTCCGCGCGACGAACGAGCGTGCGGGCGATGTCGAGGGCAGCCCCGACCGGCGTGCCCCCGGGGATCACAAACCCTCCCGGGAGCGGCACGCGCGCTTCGAGGTCATGAATCTCGAGTTCCAGGTTGTCGGTCATCGCCCTCGTGACGACGTTGAAGTGGCGTTCGAGGTCCGCCCGGTGGCCCGGGCCGGTTGCGAGCTCGGCGCCAACCACGAACAGCTCGCGCTGGAGCTCGAGAATGCGTTCTGCGCGTTCCGGTGAGTCGGTCAGCGACCGCGCAAGGCCGAGCGCCGAGATGGCCTCATCGAGCGAGCCGTACGCCTCGGTGTGGAGATCGTCCTTGGCCACCCGGCCGCCGTAGAGGAGGCCGGTCTCTCCGCCGTCGCCGTGCCCGGTGGTGATGCTCACGCGAGCGGGCTAGACGGCGCCGTGGAGGGTCGCCTCGACGAGCTCGGGATTGGTGTCGTCGCGGCCGCGACGCCAGTCCTCGATCCACTTGCTCGCGGCGATCGTCGCGGTGGTCGCGTCGCCCACAGCGGTCGTGATCTGGCGGGTCAGCTGGCTGCGCACGTCGCCTGCGGCGAAGATGCCCGGGACGTTGGTCATCATCGTCATGGGGTCGGTCTTGTAATAGCCAGCCTTGTCATGATCGATGTGCGTGTCGACGAGCTGGGTGTTGGGGATGAACCCGATGAAGATGAAGATGCCGCCCACCTCGAGCTCGGATCTCCTTTCGCTGTCAAGGTTTCTCAGCGAGAGCTTGCGCACCTTCTCATCACCGTCGATGCTCTCGATGATGGTGTCAACGAGGAAGTCAATCTTCGGATGCTTGCGCGCCTCGTCGAGGAGGATCGGTTGCGCACGGAATTCCTTGCGACGATGGATGATCGTGACCTTGCTCGCGTAGCGGGTCAGGAACAGGGCCTCCTCCACCGCTGCGTCACCACCACCCGCGACCGCGAGGTGGACGTCCTTGAAGAATGCCCCGTCGCACACGGCGCAGTACGAGACGCCACGTCCCGCGAACTCCTCCTCGCCGGCGACCTCCAGCTTGCGGGGGTTGCCGCCCGCAGTGATGATCACTGCCGGGACGAGGTAGTCGCCGTCATACGTCTCGACGAGCTTCAGGCCGTCGGGGAGCACTTTGATGGCCTTGACCTCGGTGCGGACCAACTGGGTCCCGAAGTGCGCTGCCTGCTCCTCCATGACGGTCGCGAGCTCGCCACCGAGAATCGAGAGAAAGCCTGGGTAATCCTCGATAAGCTCGGTATTAAGCAACTGGCCGCCCGGAGCCTTGCCCTCGAGGAGCACAGCCCGCTCACGATTCCGGCCGGCGTAGAGCGCGGCCGTGAGCCCGGCGGGGCCGCCGCCGATGATCGCGATGTCGAAGTCGTGGGTGGGCACTGTGGTTGCACTCCTTGGGGCACGTCTGTACGTCCCCGTCACATATGACGATACCCAATGCTGACTCGGATCATCCCTGAGCAACCCACTGACGCAACTCTGCGATCACCCGGCTGATCGGGATTGCGTACGCGTCCGGGGCGTTCGGGCTCGCCAGCGTGACGATGCCGATCACCTGGCCGGACGCGTCGAGCACCGGGCCGCCGCTGTTGCCCTCGTAGATCCGCGCTCCGACTGGGTGGAGCACGAGCTGGAGCATGTCGTTGTACTCCTGCGGCGAGGACTGTCCCGCCTCGATGCCGCTGCCGCTGAGCGGCACGTCGGCGTCGAGATTGACAAGCGTCTCGGGGGTCATGTCGTCCCGTCCCGTGGCCCGGCTCGACGCCAGCGTGATGACGGGCATCGGGACCGTGGTGAGGGGCCTGGTGTCGATGGGCAGTGGCGTCCCCGAGAGCGTGCCGGTCACCCGGAGCATTGCCAGGTCGACGGCCGCATCGCTCTGCACCACCCGGGCGACCAGGGTGTGATCGTCACGGTCGGTCACGCGAAGCGTGTCGTCGCCGTTGATGACATGCGCATTGGTGATGACGTCACCAAGGGTGTCGTAGATCCAGCCCGTGCCGAGGGACTCTTCGGCGCCGTTCTCGAGCTCGGCCTCGATGGTCACCACGCTGGCGAGATCGTCCAGGCCGAGATCGGTCAGGTCCGGCGGGGACGGGCTTGGCGCGATCGCCGCGGGCAGGTGCACTGGCGCGACCTGCGACGGGCTGATCTGGGCAGCGTTGTTTGCCAGCAGGAAGCCCGCCAGACCGACCACGAGGAGCGCGATGATGGCCGCCAGGGCGCGAGCCACGGCGCGTGGTCGGAACGTCGGCTCGGACCCTCGATCCACGGGGAGTCATTGTGGTTGTTCGGCGTAGCGGCATCATCGTCGTCGGTGGCGGCGGCGGGGCGCTCGGAAGCGCGGTGGTCAGCCGTCTTGTGGCCGGCGGCCGGCAGGTGGTGGTACCCACCCGGCATCCGGGCCGGTCGGCGCCGATCGCCGGTTTGACCGAGATCGAATGCGATCTGGACGACGTCGCGTCGGTCGATCGCCTCCGTGTTGCCGTCGACGCCCTGGGCCCTTGGGACGGCATGGTGAGTGCGTCCGGCGGCTATGCCGGCGGGCGAGCGAACGAAATCGATGACCAGGCGATCGAGACGCAGATCGAGGCAAATCTCCTCGGGCCGTGGCGCCTCGCTCGCGCGGCCGCGACCTCGATGCTGGCGCAAGGCCAGGGTGGACGGATCGTGATCGTGGCGTCGCGCGCGGCGGTCGACGTTGCCCGCGGGCAGGCCGCCTACCAGGTCAGCAAAGCGGCGGTGCTGCGCCTCGCTCAGGTGATGGCGGCGGAGTTGCAGGGCCACGGGATCACCGTCAACGCCGTGCTCCCGGGCACGATGGACACGCCCGCCAACCGCGAGGAGATGCCGAAGGCGAACCGCGCAACCTGGGTGAGCACCGACTCGGTCGCCGCGGTGATCGAGTGGCTGCTCTCCGATGACGCTGCAGCCGTCACCGGCGCGGCGATTCCCGCCGGCTGACGCTAGCCGAGCGACGGCGGGTCGAACGCGCCCGATTCGCTGAGGCGGGCGATCGCGCGGGCGCGGTGCGAGACGCGCTCCTTCTCCTCGTCGGGCGCCTCCGCAAACGTGATGCCGAGGTCGTTGGAGAGAAACGCCGGGTCGTAGCCGAACCCGTTGCTGCCCCTCGGCGCGACGAGCACGCCGAGGCACTCGCCGTGGGCGGTCACGGGCTCGGCTCCGGGCCGCGCGAGCGCAGCGACACACACGTAGCGAGCCCTGCGGTCACCCGGGGTGAGGCGCTCCACTTCAGCGAGCAGCCCGTGCAGGCGGTCGAGATCGGTCGCGTCCTCCCCCATCCAGCGTGCCGACATCGGTCCCGGCCATCCGCGGAGTGCATCCACCTCGATGCCACTGTCGTCGGCCAGAGCGGGCAGCCCGGTGCCGGCACAGACGGCCACCGCCTTGGCGAGTGCCGACTCCGTGTATCCCGGCCCCGGTTCTTCCAGGACGGCGTCAAAGCCTGCCTCGTCCAATGACATCAACGTCAGCGAGTGCGGCTCCAGGAGCTTTCGAAGCTCGCGGATCTTGCCAGGGTTGCGCGTGGCCAGGAGCAGCGTGGGCCCGCTCACCCGGCCGCGCTCAACACCTCGGCCTGGAGCGCGAAGAGCTTGGCCAGCCCGGTGCCCGCAAGCCCGAGGAGGGAATCCAGTTCCTCACGCGAGAACGGCTCCTGCTCGGCCGAGCCCTGCAGCTCGATGAACCTGCCGTCCAGTGACCCGACGCAGTTCATGTCCGTCTCCGCAGCCGAGTCCTCGAGGTAGCAGAGGTCCAGGCGTGGCTCGCCGGAGACGATGCCGGCGCTCACCGCCGCCACCGGCCACCGTAGCGGGTCAGACCGGACGACCCGGGCCTCGCGCAAGCGAGCGACCGCCAGGGCCAGGGCGACGTATCCGCCCGTGATCGAGGCGGTGCGAGTGCCCCCGTCGGCGACGATGACGTCGCAGTCGATGAGGATGCTGCGCTCCCCGAGCGCCTCGAAATCGACCGCCGCGCGAAGGCTCCGCCCGATCAATCGCTGGATCTCCTGGACGCGCCCGTCCACTCTCCCCTTGCGGCCGTCGCGGTCCGAGCGGGTCTGCGTGCTGCGCGGCAGCATCGCGTACTCCGCGGTGACCCAGCCGCGACCGCTCCCCTTGCGGAAGGGCGGGACTCGCTCCTCCACCGTTGCCGCGCAGAGGACCCGTGTGTCCCCCATCGTGATCAGTGCGCTGCCCTCTGCATAAGGGAGCGTGTGCAATTCGATCGAGGTCGGACGGAGTTCATCGGCGGCTCGTTGATCTGGGCGCATTGTCGGCCGAGTGTATCGGTCGACCCGGAGATCACCGCCGGAAGATGCGCTGGAGCACGATGATCGACGCCTCGTAGAGCAGCAGCAGCGGGATCGCGAGCGCCGTCGGTGTGAATGGGTCGGCCCCGGGCGTGATCACGAGTGCCACCGCGATGATCCCGACATACGAGACCTTGCGCCAGGACTTGAGTTTCTTCGATGACACGAAGCCGAGCAGACCGAGGAGCACGATCACGACCGGCATCTCGAATGTGATCCCGAACACGAAGCAGACGATCAGGAAGAACGAGATGTACGAGTTGATGTCGGGGAAGTACACCGCGTGCCCGTTGAGGAAATTCGTGAGGAAATTCAGCCCGAGCGGCATGACGAAATAGGCGAATGCGGCGCCGGCCGCGAACAGCACGATCGCGCTCGCGATGAACGGTCCGACGAACTTCCGCTCCTTCGGCCGCAGTCCCGGGGAGACGAAATTCCAGATCTGCCAGAGCGTGATCGGCAACGAGATCACGATGCCGACGACGGCCGAGATCTTCAACGGCACCGTGAGCCCCTCGGTGGGGCTCGTGATGATCGCCTCGTCGTTGGGAATGATGCTGTGCGAATTCGCGAGCACCGTATGCAGCGGGTGCAGCAGGATCCCGAGAAAGAAACCGTTGAAAACGAAGGCGATCGCCGTCCCGATGATCCACGCGCCCATCACCCAGATGAGGACTTTTCGCAACTCCTCCAGGTGCTGGACGATCGTCATCCGCCGTTCGTCGTCGCCTGCCACTCCCTGCACCTTACGTGCCTCCGATCAGCGCGCGCCTGAGCGGCGCGTCAGCCAGAGACTGAGGGCTGGTGTGTCGTCGCGTCCGCGGGGACGGTCACCGGTTCAGCAGCCGGTTGCGCGGGTGCAGGCACCGGTGCGGCGACAACCTGGACCACCGGAGCCGGTTGTGCCGGCGCGGCTGTCGTGGTGGTGCCCATCACCGCGTCATGCGTCTCGGACGAAGCCTTCCGAAACTCGCGAATCCCCTTGCCCATGGCGGCGCCCACATCGGGGAGCTTTCCCGGCCCCCAGATGATCAGGATCACCACCAGGACGATGATGATTTCCGGCAGATGTCCCGTCAGTCCACTCAGCATGTCGGCCTCCAGTCTAGCACCATTTTTGTATTGCCCCTGAGATCAGACTGAGACCGCGGACAGGGTTCGGGCGAACGCTTCGACCGTCCTGTCCACGTCCTCGGTCGTATGTGTCGTCGATAGAAACGCGGTCTCGAATTGCGACGGCGGCCACAGCACGCCGGCGTCAAGCCAGGCCGCGTGCAGCTGCCCAAAGCGCTCGCGGTCACAGTGCTTGACGTCATCGAAGGACTGGGCCTCGTCGATCCCCAGGAACGGGGTCACCATGCTCCCAACCCGGCCGACGGTGCATGCCACCCCGGCGCCGGCCGCGGCCGCTTCGAACCCTGTGGCCAGACGGTCGCCAAGGCCTTCCAAGCGAACGTACAGCTCCGGATGCTCGCGGAGCACGTCGAGCGCCGCGATCCCCGCAGCCATCGCCGGCGGGCTGCCCGAAAGAGTGCCGGCCTGGTAGACGGGACCCGACGGCGCGATCTGCTCCATGAGGTCGCGTCGCCCTCCATAGGCGCCGACAGGGAGGCCGCCGCCGATCACCTTGCCGAAGAGGCTGAGATCGGGACGAATCCCGTAGAGCGCCTGAGCGCCGCCATAAGCGACGCGAAATCCAGTCATCACTTCATCGAATACGAGCAAAGCACCCCATTTGGATGTCACCCGGCGAAGTCCGTCGAGAAACCCGGGCTGTGGAGGCACACATCCCATGTTCCCGGCCACCGGTTCCACGATCACGGCGGCGATCTGCTCGCCCTCGTGATCGAAGAGCGCAGTGACAGCCGCGAGGTCGTTGTACGGCAACACGACGGTGTCTCGGACCGCTCCCGCCGGGACGCCCGGTGAGCCGGGGATCCCGAGCGTCGCCAGGCCGGACCCGGCCTCAGCGAGCAGCGCGTCCGCGTGGCCGTGGTAACCACCGGCGAACTTCACGATCCGGTCCCGCCCTGTTGCTGCTCGCGCCAGTCGCACTGCGGACATCGCCGCCTCGGTGCCCGACGTGACAAAACGCACCATCTCGACCGAGGAAACGGCGGCAACGATCCGCTCGGCCAGGTCCACCTCGAGCTCGACCGTGTGGCCGTAGGCGATGCCTCGCTCGAGCTGGGCGCGTACCGCCGCGAGAACCTGCGGCGGCTGATGGCCGAGGATGTGCGGTCCGTACGCGAGCACATAGTCGATGAAGTCGTTGCCGTCGGCGTCCACGACGTGCGCGCCGGTGCCGCGAACGATATGCGGCGGGACGCCGGGCACGGCCCGATAGGCTCGGACGGGGCTGTCCACCCCGCCCGGGAGCACCCGCTCCGCGCGCTCGCGCAGCGCCCGGGCGTTGCTGTCATTCATGGCGCTAGGTCTGCTCTCGCACGGTGATGGACTGCATCAGATCGCCTTGTGCGATTTTGAGCGCGACGGGCATCCCCGACTCCACCTTGCCGAACAGGTTGTACGACGGCGTGAGCTGGGACGAGTCGTCGGCGATGCAGATGAAGAACTGCGACCCGTTGGTGTTCGCTCCGCTGTTCGCCATCGCCACAGCCCCTTCGACGTACTGCTGATGCACCGGTTCGTCGGCGAACTGGAACCCAGGCCCGCCATCACCGCATTGACCGGATGGCGTCGCGGGCGGTGCGGGTACCGCGCCGATGCATTCCGGGTCACCACCCTGGATGACGAACGCCGCGACGACGCGGTGGAACGGAATGCCGTTGTAATACTTGTTGCGAATCAGGGTGACGATGACGTTGACCGTCTTTGGCGCCAGATTCGGTTGCAGACACAGGACGATGTCGCCCTTTGCCGTCACGATCGTCGCCTGGTACAGCTTGGTTGTATCGATGGTCATCGCAGGCTCGGCGCTGTATGCATGCACGCTCGCCGGCGGATTGAGCGGTTGGAGCACCGGCCCGAACGTCGCCGTGGAGCAGTCTGCGAACGGGATCGTTGCCGCTGCGGTCGGCGCAGGCGTTGCAGTGGGTGTCGGGCTGGCGGTCGGCACCGGTGCCGTCGGCGTCGGGCTCGGGAGTGCCGGGAGCGGCGAGCTCGCGCCGTTCACGCCGATTGCGATCGCAACGACCGCGATCACGACGACCGCACCTGATCCCAGCAGCAGTGGAAAGCGGCGCCGGCCGCCGTTCGGGTCACTCATTGATTACTCCTTGCTCTCGGCGAGCCAGCCTGCGGCGGCGCGCGCGTGGTACGTGATGATCATGTCGGCGCCCGCGCGGTGGATGCCGCCGAGTGCTTCGAGGACTGCGGCGCGCTCGTCGAACGCGCCGGCTGCCGCTGCGTGATGGAGCATCGCAAACTCGCCACTCACGCAGTACGCGGCGAGCGGCAGGTCGGTTGCGTCGCGAACTCTCGCGACGACGTCGAGATACGTCATGGCCGGCTTGACCATGACCATGTCAGCGCCTTCCTCGACGTCGAGAATCGCCTCGCGCACCGCCTCACGTTGATTCGCCGGGTCCATTTGATATGAGCGCCGGTCTCCCGATTTCGGCGCGCATTCGGCGGCGTCGCGGAAGGGGCCGTAGAGGACGGTTGCGAATTTCGCGCTGTACGCGAGGATCGCCGTGTCGGTGAATCCCGACTGATCGAGCGCCTCGCGTATCGCTGCCACCTGCCCGTCCATCATCCCGCTCGGCGCGATGATGTCGGCGCCGGCGGCCGCCTGCGCAACCGCGGTGCGCGCGTACAACTCCAAAGTTGCGTCGTTGTCGACCGTGCCGTTGTCGAGCAGGAATCCGCAATGCCCGTGATCGGTGTACTCACAGAGGCAACAATCGGCAATGAGGACGCATGCGTCGCCGAAGCGCTCGCGCAGAGCGCGGAGCGATTGCTGGACGACACCCTCCTCCGCAAACGCGCCGGATCCCTGGGCGTCCTTGGATGCGGGCAGGCCGAAGAGCAGGACTCCGCCAAGGCCGAGACGGATCGTTTCCTCGACAGTCGCGCACAGGGAATCGATGGACTCGTGGTGCTGCCCCGGCATCGACCCGATCGGTTGCGGCGATTGCAAGCCTTCGCGAACGAAGGCCGGGTGGATCAACTGGCCAGGGGTGATCCTCGTCTCGCGGGCAAGGCGGCGCAGCGCCGGCGTGCGGCGGAGGCGGCGGGGTCGATCGAGCGGGAATCCCATGACGGCGTTCAGCGTAGCGGCTGGGGTGCCAGACACTCGGTCAGCGCTGCGAGCAGCGCGTCAATCGAGGCGACCTTAGCGACTGCCGCGACCTCGAGACCCAAGTGACGGGCCTCGATGGCCGTCTGCTCGCCGAGACAGACGATCGACGCACCTGCCGGGACGCCTTCCACCCCCACCGCCTCGACGAGGTGTCGTGCGGTGCTCCCGCTGGTGAGGGTGATCGCGTCGATGCCCCCGTCGAATGCTGCGCGAAGCCGCTCCGGTGCCGACAGGGGCATGGCACTCCGATAGATGTACTGCTCGGTGACCGTGGCCCCCGCAACACGGAGTGCGTCCGCGAACGCACCGCGCGCGCCTTCAGCCACCGGAAACCAGACCGACGCGCCGGCGACACCACGGGCGAGCATCGCAGTGGACAGCCCTGCTGCATCGTGGTCGTCCGCGACCAGATCCGGAGTCCGGCCTTCGGCTTCAAGTGCCGCGGCGGTTGCCGGGCCGACGACGGCGACGAGCATGCCCGCGATCGCCTCGATCCCCGCCGCGCCGAGAACGAGCCGCACCGCTGTCGCACTCGTGAATGCGACCCACCGCGGTGCCGTGGATGCGCGCATCTCCGAGGCCACGCGGACGATCGCGTCGGGATCCGCCACCGGGACCGTGGTGATCAGTGGAACCACCACGACCGACGCGCCCGCGGCATGGAGCCGGTCGACAAGTCCTTGCGCCTGTTCCCGGGTCCGGGTCACGAGCACCCGGCGCCCGGCCAGTGGCTGCGCTGTCTCGGTCACCGCAGTCGGGCGGCGACCATCTCACCGAGGGACTCCGGGGCATCGAAGCTCCCCGCTGCCTCGGCTCGCCGAATTTCGCCGTCAACCACCAGCGCCGCGACAAGCACCAACCGGTCGCCCTCGACGCGCGCCCAGGCGCCGAGCGGCAACAGGCAGCCGCCGCCGAGGCTGATGAGCACCGCGCGCTCGGCGGTGACCGCGACCCGGGTCATCGCATCGCCGGCACGCGAGCAGGCCTGTGCTCCGGCGGAGTCGATGACGGTCTCGAGCGCGATCGCCCCCTGCGCCGGTGAGGGAACGAACTCCGTGGGATTGAGACGCTGGGTAAAGCGGCTCCCGAGCGAGAGGCGGTCGAGCCCGGCGCAGGCGAGGAGCAGCGCGTCGACCTCTCCGGCGTCGAGCTTGCGCAGCCGCGTGTCGACGTTGCCGCGAATCGCAACGGGCGTCACCCCCGGGTAGAGCGCCGCGAGGAGCCCCGCGCGGCGGGCGCTGCTGGTGCCCACTGTTGCACCGGGCGGCAGTGCCTCGAGCAGATCGCCGCCGGCAGTTACGACGCCGTCCCTCACGTCTGCTCGTGCGAGATATGCCGCAATCGTGAGCCCGGGAGCGAGCACGGAGGGAAGGTCTTTGGCGCTGTGCACCGCGATATCGGCGCGGTCCTCGAGCAGGCTGCGTTCGATGTCGGCAGTGAACCAACCCTGGCCTTCGAGCTGATCGATCGGGGCGTCGACCCGGCGGTCGCCCTCGGTGCGAACGACCATCGTTTCGATGGAGTCGTGGCCTGCGGCTCGAAGGCACTCGGCCGCGAGCGTCGCTTGTCGCAGCGCGAGCGCGCTACCGCGAGTCGCCAGCCGCAGCGTCGACGTCTCCGCGGCCGATGTCAACGGTCGAGCCGGAACGCCTCGCGGATCGCCAGCGTTGTCGCCGGATCCCCTGCTTCGCGGAGGCGCGTGACCGGTCCGTGCAGGAGTTTGCGCACCATGCTTCGGGTCAGCATCTCGACGCGCTCGCGCGTCTCGTCATCGACGGGCTTGCCGGTGGCGAAGGTGCGGGCGACCTCGCGCGCACGCAACTCCTCCGCCCACGCAACGAGCGCGGCAATGGTGGGCCCGGCCGTGTCGCGCTGCCCGATCACCGTGATCGTCTTCTCGAGCTCGCTGTCGATGATCTCCTCGGCCGCGGGCACCGTCTGGCGGCGCTGGTCGAGCCGCGCGTCCACCCGGCGCCCGAGATCGTCGATGTCGATGAGCGTCACGCCGGGCACGCGTCCAGCCTCGGGGTCGACGTCACGAGGCACAGCCATGTCGACGATGCAGAGCGGCCGCCCGTCACGGCGACGCTGGAGCGACTCGATCACGCCGGCGCCAAGAACGCTGGTCGGGCTGTCCGTTGAGGCGATGATCACGTCGACGTCGTCCCCGAGGTCCTCGAGGGCCGCGAGCGCGATGCGCTCCGCACCGATCGCCCGCGCCAGGCGGCGGCTCGACTCGCCACGTGACGTCGTCATGATCCGGGCGCCCTGTTCGCGCAGCCGATCTGCGGCGAGCCGGCTCATCTTGCCCGCGCCCACAAGCAACACCCCCTTACCCTCGAGATCGCCAAGCGACGCCCGAGCGCATTCCACCGCGATCTCGCTCAGGCTCGCAGCGCCTCTGCCGAGAGCCGTATCCGTGCGAACGCGTTTGGCGGTTGAGATGGCGCGCCGCATGACGTAATCCAGGCGAGCGTCAACGGTTCCCGCCTCGGTGGCGACGCGATGCGCGGCCTTGAACTGTCCGAGCACCTGCGCCTCACCGATCACCATGCTTTCGAGCCCGCTTGCGACACGGAACATGTGGAGCGCGGCGTCGCGATCCTCGAGCGTGACCATGTGCCGCTCCACCTCGCGGGCACCGCCGGGATCGAGGTACCGGGCGAGCCGTGGCGTCACCTCGGCACTGAGATTGTCCGGGCACACCATGTAGAAGTCGGTGCGATTGCATGTCGAGAGCACCGCCGCGCCATGGAGGCCGGCATGACCCACCAGGTATCGGAGGGTCGTCGATGCCCGCGCCGCTGGGATGGCCGCAGCCTCCCGCACAGCCAGTGGAGCGGTGCGAAAGCTCAGCCCGGCGGCTACCAGTCGCATCACGAGCGAGTATAGGTTTCCAGCGGGTGTCCACCGGTTCTCCTGTCCAGGAGTTCTAGGATGGGGGTGTATGGAAACTCGCCGGCGATATGGTCGCCGCCGAGGGAGGGTCCCCACGGGCGACAAATTTCTTTCGCGACTCGGTCCGGCGGGAGCCGAGCCTTTTGCCACGCCCGACGACGCCCTGGATTCCTGGTCAGCAGAACGACCCTCTCCGGACGCGCCGATCGAGTCATTGCATTTCGTCGCGCTCGACTGCGAAACGACTGGACAATCGCCGCATCACCTCGTGGAACTCGGCGCGGTGGCGTTCACGATGCGTGAGCACCTGATGAGCTTCGAGACTCTCGTGCACAGCAACGACAGGATCAATCCGTATGCGCGCCGCATTCACGGTATTGACGCAGCGGCGCTCAACGGCGCGCCACCAGTGTCACTCGTCGTCGAGCGCTTTCAGCGATTCGCGACCGGCGCCGTTTTGGTGGAACACAGCGCCGATGCCTTTGACACCCGCCTGATCGGGCGCGCGATCGGCTCAAGCCTCGATGCGGACAACGTCGACACGACCAGGTTGGCGGCGAAGTTGTTCGACCTTAAGGACACAATCGGCCTGGAGCGGCTGTGCCGCGAGCTGGGCGTCGTGCATCGCAAACCGCATCACGCGCTCGCGGACGCCGAGGCGACTGCGGCGTGTTTCGTCGAACTCGTGCGTCGTGGGAGCGAACGCTTCAACTGGCGCACGCTGGGTGATCTGCTCGTGGCAGGAAAGCCGCCGGTCTTCGCGGCGGACACCGGTGCAGCACCGCCCGGTGGAGCACCGAAGACGGTCAATTCGAGCCCCCGCCCGCGCCGGCGCCGTTGACAGTTTCGGCAGCGCTGCATACCATCCACTCGAACCAACCACACCCATACCGTCCCGCTTGCAGGCGAGCCGGTGCTCCATCCAGGTTCATCTCGAGGTCACAGCGATGCCCACCCATATCAACCGGGCGGAGGCGATCGCCACTGCATCGGCTGCGCTCGGCGTGCTCGTCGCGTTTCTTCCGTGGTATGGCTACGCGTCAGGCCATTCGCACATAACGGTCAACGCGTTTCGTGCCTCATTGCTCGGCGATATCTTTTTCATCGCGATTGCAGCGGTAATCCTGCTGTTGCTAATCGGGAGAGGCTTTGTCGACGATGTCGTGACGCCGTACATTCCCGAAAGCACTGCGCACGCTCTCGCGGCCGCGCTCGCAATCGGCAGTGTCCTCATTCAAATGATCCTGGCGAAGGCGAGTGGCAACTCACTCGGGATCGGGATCTTCCTTGCGTTGATTGCCGCCCTCGGCCTCTGCACCGCCTCAGTATTCAGGCGGCTGCATCCGGATCGTCGTCGGATCGTTCGTGAAAGCCTTTCCCATGAGGGCCTGATTACTCCATAATCCAGCGATTCGCGCTCGGGGGACGTGGCGCCCCCGATCCACGTTGATGCACCAACTGCTCATTCACCCTGGGAGGAACCACCCGAACCAATGGCCAACATCCTGACCGACCCGCCCTTCGCAGCCGATCCGCCGATCAAGGTCAACGTTCCGGCGAAGACTCTCGGCCTCATCGCCGGCATCCTTGGCGTCATCGGGATCCTTTTCGGGCTCCTTGCGCTGCCCGCGATCTTTGCCCTCAATAACGCATGCAGCGAGTTGAACGGTCTCGGGATCACCACGTCCTGCAACACGGGGATCTTCGGCATTGCCCTCATCGGCGTGCTTGTTGCATTCGTCGGCGCGATTCTCTACGCGTTCGGTGGTTTCCGGATGTATCAGCTGAACCGGTCGGGGAAGGACCTCGTCATCTATGGACTGATTGTCAGCCTTGTTGGCGGCATTCTTGAGATCGTCGGGTACGTCCACCGGCGGCTACGGCAATCCTCCCGGCGGCTACGGGAGCCCGCCCCCGCCCCCGCCGAGCGCCTGACGAATCACTAGTCCCGGATCAGATCCGGACTCGCACCTTGTAATGAAGGAACTTGTGACGTGCCACTGAACGTCGCTGGTAAGCAGCTGTCGGATGGCGCATTGGTGGTTGCCGGCGGGCTCGTCGTCGGGCTCGTCGACACCTTCCTCCCATGGCATAGCACGGCAATCCCGAGCGTCTTCGGCGTCGAAAGTGGCAGCCATGACGCGCTCGGATATTGGTCGGGGTGGATCTTCTTTCTGGCGATCCTGGTGGGGCTCGTGCTGTTCGTCCTGCGGACGTTTGTCCCCAGCGTGACCATTCCGGCGTTGCCCTTCACCGACTCGATGATCTACCTGGGCATCGGCGTTGTGATGCTCTTGTGTGCGTTGCTCTGGCTGCTGACGGGCGGCGGGTACGCCGGTTTGTACGACCAGTACGCCGCTGAAGCCGGCTACTCATCGGGACCGAGCTTCGGAGTGTTCATCGGGATCATCGCCGGCGCTGCCGTCGCCGTCGGTGGCTACCTCGCCAAGTCCGATCCGCAGCCGGCCACTGCGCCGCTGTCATCGCATCAGGCCCCGCCCGCACCACCGCCACCACCGCCACCGGCAACCTAGCCGGCACGCGGTTCACAAGGAGGGAGCCACCAGATGCCTGACACTCCGGACACGCCGCCGCCGCAGTGGGGCGTGCCCCAAGGGTCCCCTCCTCCCGGTCAACCACCGGGCTGGCTCCCGCCGCAGGGATACCCGCCCCAGGGACCTCCGTACGGGTACTACCAGCAGCAGCCGGTGTACGCCGTGGCTCCGCCCGGCAACGGGATCGGGATAGCCGGCGGTGTCTGCGGGATCGTCGCCGTGGTGCTCTGCTGGATCCCCTTCGTCGATTACGTCAGCATCGTTCTTGGCGCGCTGGCCATCATCTTCGGAGCACTCGGGATCCGCCACGCGAACACGCATGGCGGTGGCGGCAAGGGGATGGCGATCACCGGAGTCGTCACGGGCATCGTCGCGCTCGTGATCTCGGTCCTGTTCCTCGCGATCGTCTACACGGCGGTGACATCGATCCAGGGCAACATCGGCGTTATCGGGAACTGACGCCGGAGGAGCTGCGTCGTCTGGGCGTCAAACGCTGAGTTCGGCCACCACCGGGTAGTGATCCGACGCCACGGCAGCGTCTGGATCGGGCCACGTCCTGCCGCCGACCACATCGGCCCCCGTTATACACGGCGCCAGATCACGGGTCGCGAGGACGTAGTCGACCCTCGCTGAGAGCTGCCAGGTCGCGCACGTGAGCCCGCGCGCTCGTGGATGGATGCGCCGGTACGCGTCGACGTATCCCTCGCTGAGCAGGCGCTCCATCGTCCACCGCTCGATGAGACGTCCCATGAGACGGTCCATCGCTCGCGACACGGGTAGACCGACCGTGAGCGGCGACACGACGCGCGGCAACGCCGGGATACCGCCGATGAGCCGGGGGTCCACGCCTGCGCGTCGCCACCGGTCCGCGAGACCATCAGCGGAGTCGGCATCCTTCGGGACAAGGGGCTCGACGATGCCGTTCGATCCCGCCTTCAGCAGTCCCGCGCGGCGCAGGTCGTTCATGCGTCGAAAGAACGACGTGGCGAGAATATCGTCGCCCGGCGAGAGCGCATTGAAATCGCCGATGAGCACGTGCGGCAGGTGGGGTTCGTCGGCGATATCGGTGAGCACTGCGCCGATCTCACGAATGCGCCGCGCCTCACCTTTGTTGCGGTCGCCAAAGCGCGCCGCGAGATGGAGACAGTGGACTCCGAGCAGCGGGATCACGGATCCGCCGGTCTCGACGTCGCAGTGCAGATGGGAGCGCAGCATTCGACCGTGATGGCGACGGTTCCGCCACGCGTGCACCGGCAAGCGCGTGAGGATCGCCGTGTGCATGGGCGAATCCGGGTCGCTGGGCTTGCCGAGCAACATCTCCATCCTGAGATCGGCGGCGAGCTCGCGGATGCGATCGATCTCGCGAACCTCCTGGAGCGCCACGACATCCGCATCGATCCGACGCAACACGTTGCGAATGAGGTCGTGCCGGGACTCGCCGCCGAGGAGGATGTTGTAGGTGGCGACGCGAATCCTGCGTGGCGTGTTTTTTCTGGCTCGCGACATCGACCGAACTTACAATGCCACGGTGCAGCCCCAGCGCGACGCACACCTTACCGAGCTCGTCTTCCTCGACCACGGTCCGATCGCGCTGCGTTCCATCGCGGTGGTGATCGCCGCGGCCGCGAGTGGCGTTGCCGGCACCCTGCTCGTGCGCCTGCACCAGACGCTGGCACGCCAGCTTGCCGCCAACGTCCAGCTCAATCCGCTGCAGACGCTCATCGCGACGGGGTCGACCATACGAACGCTCTGGCCCGGATGGGTGGCGGCCCTGTGTTTCGGCGTGGCGGTCCTTCGACTGCGCCACGGCGCCACCGAGCCGCCGCCAGGCCTGACATCGGTCGAGCACCAGACGCTTGGCCAGTTGCGTGCGGGATTGCGTCGCGAATATCGAATCGTGCGGACCGCGCTGGTGGTGGTGCTGCTCTTCGCGGCTGTCGATGCGGCGCGCACCCTCGCGAGCCTCATCGCCGCATCAAGTGACAAGGAAATCGCGTCCAGGATGCCGGCGACGATTGCCGAAGCGCTTGGCTACGTCGTGGCCGCGCTGGTGCTCGCAGTCTGGGCGCGTGCTTTCGGCACCGAGGTGCGCCGCCTCGGCGCGCTGTGAGCGCCGCCTATATCCGGCGTTCGACCACGTAGTCGCAGACCTTTTCGAGCGTCTCGCGGGCTGAGGACTCGGGGAATCCCTGCAGCTCGCGGGATGCCTCCTGGGCGAATTCCTGAGCGCTGCGCTCGGCTTCGGCGATCGCGCTCGAACCGCGGACCAGGGTCACCACCGTGTCGAAGTCATCCTCGTTCAGGTCATTCCTGGCAAGAATGTCGCGAAGGCGGCTGCCGATCTCCTGATCCTTGAGCGCGAGCATCAGCGGCAATGTCACCGTACCCTGGCGCAGATCGGCCCCGACCGGCTTGCCCACCTCGGCGCTGGTGGCGACGTAATCCAGGACGTCGTCGGCGATCTGGAAGGCCATTCCGAGGCTGTGCCCGTATCGGCGGAGGCTCTCGACCGCGGTCTCGTCGAGCCCGGCGATGAGGCCGCCCCCGTAGCAACTGGTGCTCACGAGGGTCGCGGTCTTGCGGCCGATCTTGCGGTGGTAATCCGCCAGCGACTGGTCGTACTCATTCCGGCTGGTCATCTGCAACAACTCGCCCATGCAGATGGTCATCACCGCGTGGCTGATCGCCGAGTCGATCGCGGGCATGCCGATCTCCGCCAGCAGGTACGCGCCCTTGGCGAAGTAGTAGTCGCCGATGATCACGGCCGGGTCCGGTCCGAGGGCCTCATGGATGGTCGTGATGCCGCGGCGCGTCGGTGCCTTGTCGATGAGGTCGTCGTGCACCAGGGTCGCCGTGTGGATGAACTCGATGCCCATCGCCAGGTTGAAGACGTCGTCCTGATCCGCGTTTCCGAGACGCGCGGCCAGGATGACGAGCGCGGGACGCAGGCGTTTGCCGCCCGCTTTCACGATGTGCGACATCGCACTCGCCATCGGCCCAAGGTCGGACGCGATCTCGGCATCGAGCCGGCGCTCGAACTCCACTAATTCAGTGGAGATCGGCTCCAGGAGCTCCTCGGCGGCGATGCTCATGACCCCGCCAGGACCCGGATCGTCCACGCCGCCGGCTGGAGCAGCACGGGAGCCGGGAGTGGGTCGGTGAAGAGGCGCGCGGCGCTCGCCTGAAAGCGCGCCGGGTCCGCGGTGACCACGATCTCCGTGTGTGGCGCCGAGGCGTTCGGGCTGGATGCGTCTGCGCTTGTGGCTCCAATCCGGTTGACGTCGATGATCCGGCTCACGCGCGCCGCAGTCGTGTCGGCGCTGTCGACCACGCGCAACTGACGCGAGCCGATCAAACGATCGAGCGCCGGTCGAAGCAGCGGGTAATGGGTGCAGCCGAGGACAAGCGTGTCGGCGTGCCATTCGAGGACGCGCTCGAGCACCGAGCGCAGCGCATCCTCCGCACGAGGTGTGTCCGCGTCGCCATCCTCGACGATCTCGACGAGGTCCGCCGCCACCTCGCTGAGCACGGCGATCCCCGGGTTGGCCTCCTTGATCGCGTGGACGTATTCGCCGCTCGCGCGGGTGCCTTCCGTGCTGAGCACGGCGACCCGTGCGTTCTGCGTCGTTGCCGCGGCCGCCTGCGCCCCCGGGGCGATGACGCCGACAACCGGAATATCGAAGCGCTCCCTCGCGACGTGCAGGGCCGCCGCAGTGGCCGTGTTGCAGGCGATCACCACGAGCTTCGTATCCATGTTCGCGAGCATGCCGATGATGTCGAGGGCCAGCCCTCGCACCTGCGCCTGCGGGCGAGGCCCGTAGGGAAAATGCTCGAGGTCGGCAACGTAGATCAGTCGTTCGGCCGGCATCTGTCGGCGAATCTCGCGCAGGACGGTCAGCCCGCCGACACCGGAGTCGAACACGCCGATCGGGCGCGAGTCGCTCATTCGTTCCGCAGGATAGCAGGGGGGCGCGTCACGTCCGGCCCGCCAGCGCGAGCCCCATCACGAGCAGATCGCGGTCGCCGCTCGGCATCCGCACCTCGCCCGTCACGATTCCCTCGTCCCGAAAGCCGAGTGACCGGTAGAGACCGATCGCGCGCAAGTTGTCGGGAAAGACGCGCAGGGTCAGCTTGGCGAGCCCCACGGCGCGGCCCCAGTCGATGGCCATCTCCATCAGCGAGCGGCCGAACCCGGCGCCGCGCTGCGCGTTGCTGACAAGGATGGCGATTTCACCGACGTGCGCGTAGCGCCGGCCGGCGCGCCGTTGCACCATGACGTGGCCGGCGGGGATGCCGTCAACCTCGAGGGTCAGGGTCAGGCCACCCTCGAGCACGATGGACACGAGCCGGACCGTCTGCTCGATGGTGTCGGGCTCACCGGGGACCGCAGCGATCAGCTCCCCCTCCCCCGCGACCGCGTCGATCAGCGCGGCGAGCCCGGGCGCGTCAGCGTCCTCGGATGGCCGGATCACGTACGGCCGGCCGTCCGGTGTGATGCCCTCGCGACGAAGCATCGGTCGGGCGGCGGTCATACCGCGACGGACAGGTCTGGGTCGTCGTGCATCTGCGTGGCGCGGTCCGCGATCCGCCGCGCGATGCCGCTCGCGCTCATCACGTTCATATGGCCGTGGGGATATGTCCAGAGATCGGTATGCCACGCATCGGCGAGGGCGGTGACCGGGTCCGGGCCGACAACGAGGTCCTGCATGGCTCGAACCAGCGTGATCCGGCTGCCGGGTGTGCGCGGGGTCAGGTTGCGCGCCACGATCGGGGCCAGCGTCGACTGGAGGAACTGACCCGCGCTCGCGCGGTCCGGGCCCCAGGAGATGCTGTGCTCGCCGATCATGCCGAGGTGACGGAGTGACGGCGTGGGCGGTCGCTGCGAGAGCGTTGCGGCCGGATCGCAGAACGGCGCCACGGCGATGACGCGGTCGAGATCGAGCTCAGCGGCAAGCAGGGTTGCGATCAGGCCGCCGAGGCTGACGCCAACAACCGTGATGTAGGGGCTCACTTCGGCCCGAGCCCAGGCGATCACCGCTGCGGCGTCCTCGACCGTCTGGCGCACCACCGCGCGGATGTGCGCGGGATCGAGGCTGAAATACCCGTCGCCGCTCCGCTGATGGGGAAGCGTTCGGCGCAGGTGATACGGGAGATCCAGCCGGGCGGTGTGAGCCCCTCGCAGGCGCATCTGCCGGGCGAGCCAGCGGTCATACGTCGTTTGCGGTACCGCGTAGCCGTGGAGGATGAGCACGAAGGGCGCGGGTCCGGGCTCGCGGCGGATGTGAGCGGTCGCGACGAGGTGCCGGCTCCCCCAGTGGAACCCCGGGCCTTCACTCTCGCCCTCGAGCTCGAGTTCGCGCCACCGCGGACCGCCGAGCGACTCCCACTCGCGGTTCACGTGGATCGAGCGCGGATCGTGGACGCGGCTTTGCTCCCAGAACTGGACAGGGTCCACGGGTGTGCGATCGATCGAATCAGGACGGGTGATCCCGACGGCGGTCAGCCGGACGTGCACCATCCGATCCAGGATCAGCGAAACTGTCCCGATCAGCCGGTCGTGGGAAGCGTCGGAACTCATGGCCATCAACCCTCTGTTCCAATCATGCCCCGAACGGCCTGATGCGTAACTCCGGCGCGTAAAACATCATCGAACGTGGCCGTTCCCGAATCGCCTCCCCCGTTACGGGTGGTTGGCGCCCCAGATCGCCCCAACGACTGGGAATCCGTCTACCAGGAGCATGTCGCTCCTCTTTATCGGTATGTCTACTCGCGGACCGGCAACACCGCCGACGCCGAGGACGTGACCTCCACCACGTTCTTACGGGCGCTGCCCCGGCTCCGCTCCGACGTCTCGGCCGCCGAGATCCGCGCTTACCTGCGGACGACGGCGCGGAGCGTGCTCGCCGACGTCTGGCGCCAGCGCCACGGGACTGTTCTGATGGAATTCGATGACCAGCGTGATGCCACCCAGCCTCCGGAGCGACAGCAGGAGGTAGACGTCAGCCCGATCCTGGACGGGCTTCCGGCCAACTACCGCAGCGTCCTCGAGTTCCGCTTCCTGCGCGGATACTCGATCCGAGAGACCGCGGCGGCGATGGGTGTCAGCGTCGCCAACGCCAAGGTGCTGCAGTTGCGTGCCCTGCGCCGCGCGGCTGCCACGGGAGCTCGTGATGTCGAAAGCTGATCGCCGCCTCACCCGGTTCATCAAGGCGCTGATCGCCGACAGGCGTCCACCGCGCACGCCCGCCGGAGACGATTCGGCGGCGATGCAGGTGGCAACTCGCCTGCGTGCTGCGCATCCCGGTGGATCCACTCCGTCGCCGGCATTCGTTGACAACCTCGCTCGCCAGTTGCGCGAGGCGTCCGGCCATGAGCCCGGATGGACCGAGGCCGGCATCCGCCGCCGTCGATTCCTCGTGGGTGGACTCGCGACTGTTGCCGCGTCGGTGGCGGCGGGGATCGGCGCCGAGGGACTGCGAGAGGCGCTCACGACGCCTGCGAGTGGCGGCGGGACGATCCAGCCGTACATCAGCACCTGGGTTGCGGTCGCCACCCTGGACGATGTGAAGCCGGGCCGCATCAAGCAGTTCTCCGCCGGCGGCCTGCAGGGCGTGGTCTTCACGCTCGACAACGAGATCCGCGCGCTGAGCGCCGTGTGCACGCACCAGGGCTGCACGCTCGTCCCCGAAGCCGCCCAGAGCAAGCTCGTCTGCCCGTGCCATCCGATGAGCTTCAACCTCACTGGAGCGGCCAACCCCGGCGACTATCGCTTGAACCCTCTCCCAACGATCCAGACGCGAGTCACCG